>JBBTCX010000242.1:0-5491 GCA_038043045.1 Planctomycetota bacterium
ACTAACACGAATCGCCGAAAAAAGCGCGCCAATAAGTCCGACAGCCTGCTAACCCCACGATTCGCGCGAAGTTGCGGGGGGTTACGTGCCACGGCTCTTGAGCGGGGGTCGTCTCGTGCCGTCGCGTGACATTCCCGCCCCCTCAACCCGCCTTGTCCGTCTCCACCCCGCCCACCACAAATATCCGATTCTTCCCCGCCTTCTTCGCCGAAAGCAACGCTTCATCCGCCCGCTCGATCAATTCCTCCGCCGTCCGCGCATCCCACGGATACGTCGCCAACCCTCCACTCACACTGAGTGACACCCCATGTCTCTTTCCGAGATCCTTCCCCCGAATCCTCAAGGACTCCTCAAACCGCCCCAACACATCCATCGCGCACTGCGGATGCTTCGACCCCGCCGTCCGAGGCCCTTCCGCATCCCAAAACACCACCACAAACTCATCGCCCCCATACCGCCCGACCACATCCTGCTCCCGGCAATGCTCCCGAATCAATCCCCCGATCAACCGCAACAACTCATCCCCCGCCCCATGCCCATGCGCGTCGTTGTACCCCTTGAAATCATCCACGTCGAACACCAACACCGTCACCGAAAATCGCTCCGCCTCCGCCCGACCCAAAATCTCCTTTAATTCCATCAACACCGATCGCCGATTCGCCAACCCCGTGCATTCATCCGTCAAAGCCAACCGCTTCCATTCCCGAACCGACTCCGCCAACCGTTCCACCCTCCCACGAGCTTCATCACTGAGGGTCGCCACCCATTCCCTGCCGAACTCTTCCTCAACAGGAACGGGCGCCCCATCCTTGCCAAAGGCAAGCGTGGCGGACGATTCGGTTCGTAGGTCCGCCCGACAAATCGTAGGTCGGGTCATCGACCCGACATCCTTCTTCCCCTCACCCTTCGACGGGGAGGGCAGGGTGGGGGTCGCCTCATCCAACCCCAACGACTCATCAAATTCAGTGCCAACAAATGGCATCAATAAGTATCCATCAGCCCCGTAATTCACCGCCCGCCGCGCCACCGGTTCCCATTCCGCCGCGCAACACAGAACGATCCTCGCCTCCGACCCACTCGCCTCCCGAACCCCCGCCAACCCGTCTTCCAACCTCGTCGATCCACCCTCCACCACCGCCACGATCATCCCCGCCGGTCGCTCGCAAATCTCCGCAATCGCATCGACAAATCCCGTGCAAGACCGAACTTCCAACCGCGGATACCGCAATCGAATCCACGTCGCAAATTCCTCGCCTCGCCCGTTCTCCGCCACCACCAACAGGCGATCCTTCCCCGCGAGGCCAATCCCGCCCGACTCTTTCATCTGCCCGATCATCGCCCTCGAATC
The DNA here is from genome assembly GCA_038043045.1 of Planctomycetota bacterium. Classification (GTDB taxonomy): domain Bacteria; phylum Planctomycetota; class Phycisphaerae; order UBA1845; family UBA1845; genus JBBTCX01. The sequence continues at coordinate 1,349 of JBBTCX010000242.1, forward strand.
TCCGAAATATCAGGCGGATGAAGCCCCTCCACCACCTCGCCGTTCAATTCCTCCTCCAAATCCGCCATCAACGCCGCCAACTCCTCCGCCGTCAACAACGGTTCCGACCCGCCAGCGGGTTCCGACCCACGAGTGGGTTCAGACCCGCGAGCGGTTCGTAGGTCGGGCTCCGCGCGACGAATCGTCGGTCGGGTCATCGACCCGACATCATCCTCCCGTGTGCCACTGCTCTCGATCAGTGGTCCTTCCTTTTCTTTTTCAAGGGCACCGTCGTCGGTAGGGTCATCGACCCGACTCTCTTCTTCATTCGCTCTTCGATCTTCTTCATTGCACTTTCTTGGCCCAACCCTCCTCGGCCCGCCCTCATATCGACCCCAAGGCACCCGCACTGCCGAATCCTCTTCTTCAACCACGTCGGTCGACCCATCAATCCTAAGCCCGTAAGTCGGATGGCATGTCTCCTCATTGGCAGACATGTTCTTTTCGTAGGTCGGATCATCGACCCGACTTCCCTCTCCCTTTTCGTAGGGCACGTCATTGACCTGCCTTTCTCCTTCCCCTTCCAAGGGGAGGTCATGGTGAGGGTCAGTTCGTAGGTCGGACTCTGGCCGACGAATCGCAGGTCGGGTCATCGCCCCGACATCATCCACGCGTACCATCCCTTCAAGAACTTCGCGGGAAACTCGCCCCGTCGCCCCCAATCGAATCGCCTCTCGAACCCTCGCCTCCGAACACGACGAACCATACACAAAGATGCCAACCCCTTGACACAATCTTCTCGCCGCCGGAAAGAACCGCATCTCGGCCTCTCCTAACCCATCCACGCAAACCACTGCCGCCCGATACACCTTTCCGTTCGCTCGACCCAACCGAGCCAAACTTCGATACACGTCACGACAGCGATCCACCTGAAGCTCTACCCGATTCAGAGCGTTTTCAATGGTATTCTCGGACCCGTTCAACGTCCGAATAAAGTGCGAACGAACGTGCAAAACCCGAACTGAAAAATCTGCAACTACTTGAAACATCGTAAGTTACGAAAAGGTTTTTAATTTCTAACTTTCCCCTTACAAACTCACAGTATTACTGTATCCAACTCTTTTTACCCGGTCAACCCACGATTTTTTCTCCGAGACCCTTCGCCCCCACTTTTTTCACCGAGCGCCTCGCGCGTTATATCCGGTGGAGGACAACGTAGAGCGGGATCATCCCGCCGAAACAAAACCAGACTTGCCGGATCACCCCGGCTTGCCGAAACAGAACCCGGCTTGCCGGGTCAGAACCGCGACAGAAATGGTGCGGTCACAAGGAGTTAACATAAGGAGTTGAACCATGCCCAACGGAAAAGAAACAAGAGAACTCAAACGCATCCGCAACGAATCCCTCATCGCGTTGAAAGTCGTCTACCCTGCCGCCTTGCAGTCCGAGCAACTGCTGCGTAGCCTCCTGGTCCTCTTCCCCACGCTGGAATTCGACCAGCTTAAACGCGACTTGCACTATTTCACCCAAAAGGGCTACGTCGAACGCGTCATCACCGACTTGGAAGGTGACAAAGACCTGACCCCTTGGCGAAAACGATGGTTCCGACTTTCCACCAAGGGATTGGAAATTGCCGAGCAATGTATTCTCGACCCTGCCCTGGAGGAATGGCCGTGAGAACGAGAACAAGGGGTAAAAAGCAGTTTCAAGACCGCGACGATGGCCACGAGGTTTATAGAGCGGCGCAGGCGAAGATTGACGACCTGCGCGATCGACAAAAGTCCATCGCCACGATTCTCGAAAAAACCTTTGGGCCGTTTGGGAAGAGCAAGCCGGAACTATGGGAACGGCAGGCGTATCTTCAGATTGTGGGAATGGTTTACGTGCGGCTTGTGACGCAGGAGAAGGAAATTTCCAACGAGGAATTGGCGGGTTTGGCGAGGATTCTGGCCGGTCCGCGCGGGATCGCGACGGGCTCCAAGGGGAAAGGTGCCCACGTGGAAACGGCGGTGGAAAAGCGAAAAGGGACGAACCTGAAAAAGCGCACGGATGAGTTCCTCAACACGGTCCGCGAGATTTACGGAACAAGCAAACCGATGGAAGAAAGTGAAGGAGCGGAAGTCGAGGAACGAGGGAACTACCCTGGGCCGGTGACAGAGGTTGACATGACTGTGTAGTCGGCGAGGTCTAAACTGTTGTCGGGATTCAAATCAAAGGCGTCGCAGCCGGGGGAGCAGGATCGACTTCCCGCGCCGCGAAAACAATTCTGAAATTGGGCGAGGTCGAGCAAGTCCACGTCGCTGTCGGAATCGGAATCGCCGGGGTTGGTGATGCACGAAAGCTTGGTGATGACGGAGCCGCCGACGGGTCCCTCGCGAAAATCAACGCCGCAGGTGGGGTCGACATCCGCCAATCCAAGATAGGAATAGGAATTTGCGTAGTAGACTTCGCCGAACTTTGAGACGGCCAGCGCCGAATTCGGTGATTGACTGTTGGATGTTGACTTGATCCATCGAAATCGGCCGTCCCTGTCGAGGTTGAGGAGAAAAGTGCAATTCCGATTGATCGGACATTCGGGGATCGCGACCCCATCGGATGGATCGAAATCCATCAAAGGACCCGAAAAGTTCGAAAAGATTCCCATCGTCAGAATCGAGCCGTCGGAAAGCAACTGGGTTGCGATTCCGAGGGAATCATCCCCGGATGCGGAATAGGTCCAAGCATAAGACCCATCGCGGTTGATTTTGGTGACAAACAGTGCGGGTCCGGTTCGAAGGTCGACACCGGCGGTGGGGTCCATGTCGACCGTGGCATCAGGCGGAGGGCTGCTGGTGAACACGGCTCCGCCGTCTAGGGTGACGGAGAATCGGCTAAAGCCGGTAATCCCAGCCGGCCAATCGTGGGTCCAAGCGTACGATCCGTCGGAATAATACTTGCTGAGGAAGGGCTCGCGAAAGTTGGGCGGAACATTGGCTTCGTGAATGTCAACTCCAGGGCCGGGATCGAAGTCGACGGTGAAACGGAACTTACCCAAAAAAAAGATTTCGTCGTCTAAGCCTATGCCAACGTCGAGTGCTTCGTTTGCCCCAGGTGCGCTGATGTGTTTATTCCAAATGTCTTGACCATCCCCAGTCAGTTTGGCGAAGGAAATGGTTCCCGCGCCGCCAACGATAATGATGTTGCCCATACGATCCAGTGCAAGACCATCAACAGACGACATAGAGTAGCTATTCCAAAAGTCGCGTGCCCACAAAAGAGTTCCGTCCGTCGTTAATTTGGCTATGAACCCATCAAATGAGTACTCTGGCGGAATGGTAAGTTCGTATACACGGGGTCCTGGATCAAAGTCGAGCGTTCCTTTGAACGCACCCCCAACGAAAACATTCCCTTGGGGGTCTATCGCAATATCACCAGCCGATTCCGACAATGGACTCCCGACTGAATACGTCCAGTAGTATTCCGAGTTTGGTCCGAGCTTGCTTACGAAAAGATCCCCTTGATCATTTGTGATGGATGTTCGAATGTCGACACCATCGGAGGGATCGAAGTCGACTTCGCCGACATATTCTCCACCTCGGTACCAATTACCCTCTGTGTCTACCGCCAGCGCGCCAGCAGAGTAGCCCGGACTCGGAACGGACCAGGCGTACCGCAACACAGCGCACTCATCCGTGGCCGCAAGGTTCTGGCCGTTTGAAAGGAGCATCAAAAACAAGACCCAGTGGGCTGTGCCGTGAAACATTAACTCATTATACACAACACCACGTGGGAAAGTGTGACGAGAGAAAAATTCAGAAAATCTTTTGAACCCCATACAGCCAGATTTATGAATAGAATTAAAGCACTTAAATATTTGCATGACAAAGGTTTTAAAACTTGGGTCAGTATAGAGCCATATCCTACGCCAAATATAGTAGAACAAGATTTAATGGAAATATTAGAAGCAGTATCATTTGTTGATAAAATAATTTTCGGCAGGTTAAATTATAGTTCTAAATCATCCGAGTATGATTTGGTTAGAGAATATTATAATGATTTGGCAGACACTGTTATTGATTTCTGCGATGGAAATAAAATTAATTATCATATAAAAAGCGGAACGCAATTTATAAGTTAAAAAAACCGTGACACCTTACATTTTCCGATTTGAAAACTTGAAAAAAG
>JBBTCX010000243.1:0-19855 GCA_038043045.1 Planctomycetota bacterium
GGCGTACTCGCGCGTGTTGCCACCCGAGCATCTGTCCCGCAATCACCACCGGCGTCCACCAAAGCACTAGCGAAACGCCGCACGTTCGCAGCATTCGAAACCAAGAAAAACGGGCGTGCTCCGGGGTTTCGTGATGATCGTCCAACACCGATGCGACATGAGAGTTCTCGGCGCCATACGCCTTGATCACCTGAAACCACTGCGGACGAGTCCTTGAACCAATGAATCCGATGACGGCCGCCGCGGCGATGATGACCGGAAAAGGAGCTTTGCCGAAAAAAATGGCGACGAAAGCCAACCCCGCCAAAGTCCACATCGCGGGGTTCCTCAAGGCACGCTTGCCGATCCGAACCACGGCGTGGGCGACGATCGCCAAAACCGCCGGTTTGAGACCATCAAAGACCGCGGTGACGATCGGCACTTCACCGAGCGTTACATACAAATAGGATAACAGCCAAAGCAAAATCGCCGAGGGGAGCACGAACAGCGAACCGGCCACAAGCCCGCCGAGCGTTCGATGCAAGAGCCATCCGATATACGTGGCCAGTTGTTGCGCTTCTGGACCGGGTAACAACATGCAGTAATTGAGGGCGTGAAGAAAACGAGCCTCGCTGATCCAGCGGCGCTTCTCCACCAGTTCGGCGTGCATGATCGCAATCTGTCCGGTCGGTCCGCCGAAGCTGATGAAACCCAACTTCAACCAAAAACGAAACGCCTCACTAAACGTCGGCTTTCTCGTGGCGATTGGATGGGTCGATTCGCTCGGCATTGGAAACGGTTAGGGTTGGCTAGGCGCGGGATTGGTCCGTTCGACCAAGAAGGACGATCCCGGCGGCGTCTGCGGCGGAAACCGTCTTGTCTCGATCGACGATGACCGTTCTTCCGGCTTCGATCACCAGCATTCTTGCGTTATGGGCGCGAAGCTTGCTGATCGTTTCCGGTCCAACGGTGGGTACGTCAAAACGCATGTCTTGATTCGGCTTTGCGGTTTTGATGAGGGTCCATCCTCCTCGCGGACAGAGTTGCCCGGTGCGTTCGATCATGCGATCCGTGCCTTCAATCGCTTCGACAGCGATCACCTCGGTCTCCTTGACCGCGATCGCTTGCCCAATGTCCAACCGGCCTAGTTCCTTCGCCAACGGCCAGCCGAATTCCGCGTCGCGCAGTTGCGATGCCGTTGGCTGGCACTTCGTCAGCACACCTTCGGGTGCCAAATCATCCTCGCAATAGCGCGTGCACTCGTCCATGACAATTCCGTGTCGGGCGAACTCATCCGCCAAAGCGGAAAGCACCGTATCGTTGCGTTTGTCCTTGATTCGAAAAAACCAAATCTTCAGCCCCGTCCAGTCGGGAAGAAACTTCAGCATGCGAAACCGCCCGTACATGCACGTTTTCTTCACCGAGCCCGCCAAAATCACTCGATCGGCCTTGAATCTTTTGAGAATTCTGATCCACCGACCCGGTTTTGCCAACCCGGACCAGCAAAACTGATCGCAATCCTGTCGAAGCGCTTCATCCGCCAAACCACGAAGCCCCACCACGAAAACCGAGCAACCCGCTCTTTTGGCACCCTGTAAAACCATCGTCGGAAACTGCCCAGCCCCGGCGATGATGCCAAGATTCTTGCCGCCGGATTGGAACCGTGTCTTCAAGGTTGACTTCCCCCATTGCTACTTTTACGCGCGAAAGTACCCCGAACAGAGGCGCCCGCTTGCCCTCTGCTATTGATCAGTGGTTCCCTCGGCGACCACGCATCCGAAAAAATGGTTAGGTCGTCTCCACTAGGAGGTTGATACCGTTTCGTCTGAGCAACTCCCGTTCATCGCGGCCCGAAGGCGTTCCACCTCTTGCTCCATTTGCTTGATTCGCCGGACCATGTCAGGCAACTTTTGGTACAAGAGCATGGACCGCTTGGTGTCGGCAACCGGCATGGCCGGTGTTCCGAGCAATACCGCGTTGGGTTCCACGTCGAACAAGATCCCGGATTGACCTCCGATCTTGGCGCCTTCGCCGATTTCAAGGTGACCGGCAACGCCCACTTGTCCGGCCAGCGTCACGTTGCTTCCCACGCTCACCGAACCGGCAATTCCGACCATACCCACGAACATGCAATTCGGACCGATCTTCGTTCCGTGACCGATCACAATGACGTTTCCAAACTTCGATCCCGAGCCGATTTCAGTTTGCCCCAACGTCGCTCGATCGATCGCACAATTCGCGCCGATTTCAACATCGTCGCCGATCACGGTTCGACCGATCTGCGGAATTTTCACCCACCGACCCTCATGCGGGGCGTAACCAAGCCCGTCCTCGCCGATGACCGATCCGGCGTGAATCGTTACCCGGTCGCCCAAAATGCAATGGTCGTAGATCACCACGTTCGGAAAGAGGATACACCCGCGACCGATGCGCACCCCGCCGCCGACATAACACCCGGGATAAATCGTGCACTTTTCCCCGATCACGACATTCGCTGAAATCGTGACCCCGGGGGCGATGTTGGCTTCCTTCCCGATGCTCGCCGACGGGTCGATGCTCGCCTTCGCGCTGAGACCCCATGCGGGATGCTTGCGATGTCCATGCAACAGAATAATCGCAACGGTGACGGCGCCATACGGATCATTGCAGCGCAACGAGGTGACACCTTCCGGAACGTCGACATCCGTCTTGACCAATACCGCAGAGGCCTTCGTCGTCGCCAAAACGGTGCGGTATTTCGGGTTCGACAGGAAACTCAACTCGCCAGGTTTGGACTCTTCAAGCGTATTGACCGCTTCGACGGAGCGATCCTCTCCCTCCAGCGCGGCAGGAAATCCCGCCTGTCGTAAATGGTTACAGAGTTCGGTTAACCGCATACTCGCCGTTTACCTCTACGCCCCCCCGATCAACCCGGCCTTCTAAAACAAAGGAGTGTACCCCAAGTCGATCACCCCAGAAATAGCCTCTTTCACGTGTCTCCAAAAACGTGGCGTGACTATGCCGAGGTCGTGTCATTGCCCTGACTTTGCGTGTGCCACTGCTCTTGAGAAGTGGTGACTGTGAGCCGCGGGTTTCAACTCGCGCGACCTGTCAAGCGGAAAATGGCGATTTTGCACGATTTCAAGAACGCCTTAACGCGAATACGGTACAACTTTATCTTAAAAGCTGGATTGTTTAAAAGAAATGAAAGCAATTGGATTTTCGCTTGACACGAGTAGTCGAGTTTGCTATTAGCGAATCTCAGTTCGCGAGGACAAATACTGCCGCTCCCCTGTAGTGGCTTGTCACCGCGACATCTCGTTGATCAATGAGGAGGTCTGAGGATGAAAGCGTCTCGAAATGTTCTGCGCATGGAGAAGGGTTTACCCAACACTCAAACGCGTCGCCGTCGGTTCCTGCCCGGAGCGACAGCAAGCGGTGAATTGAGCATCGCACGGTTTTCATGGGCCGTGAGGCTGATGGCTGTCTGTGGGTTTCTTGTGGCCCTTACGGCGCTGCCTACTTCGGCATGCCCCGTTGCCGAATTGACCGTGGACCCCACCTACATCGGTCCCGGCTGTTGTTGGCGTTTCGGTCTCTATCAGTACGCTGGCATGACGACGAACATCGTTTCAATCGGGGCCAACATTACCACAGGCGGCGTCACGGTGGCTAGCGCCACCCCAGGCACTACCGGCGGCGTGGTTACGCTCAACCCGTTCAGTCCGCCAAACACGGACATCCTATGGGACCAGTTCGACTTGTATTCGAATTGCTCCACTGATTATCAAGGAATCCCAACCTATTACGTCGATGTCTGCTTCAATTCCACGGTTCAAGGTCCCATTACAGTGGTCTTCACCGGGTACCAGGATGACGGGAACCAATGTTGTGTCAATCCGCCGGTAACCCTCCCTTTGAGTGACCCAGGGTGTGTGCCCTGCGCAATGCCGCCTGAGGAATGCTGCTTTTCAGACGGCTCCAATCACATTCAGGACCCTGCCTGTTGCTTGGCCGACGATGGACATCCCCAAGGACCGGGCACGGGGAATGTGTCGCTCGCGCCGGGAGCGTGCTGTTTGCCGGACGGCTCTTGTTTAACGATAAATCCCTATTGTTGCGAGGACCTGGGAGGAACCTTCCAGGGTCCCTCCACAAGCTGCCTGGGAGACAACAACGCCGACGGGATCGATGACGCCTGCTGCGCCGCCGCCCCGGACATGGTGATCAACCTCACGACCGGTGTGGGGGGCCCCCCCGAAGCTCCCATTTGTCTTTCACCCGGCCAACCCGATAACACGTGGACTTTGATTTCTGGCCCAGGGGGCACCGTTCCATTTCCTCGCCTGGCCACAGTCGTTTCGACCCATCCCGCTTGGGCGCCGCTCCCGCCATGCACGTGGGTTAGCTCCAACGTGACCCAGGGGAATGGCGAACCGCTCGGAGACTACCACTACCAGACTTGCTTCTGCCTGAAAGACGGGTTTCAGAACGCGTCGCTCAGCTTCGACTTACTTGCCGATGACAAGGCCAGCGTCTTTCTGAACGGCAACTCCGTGCCCCCTGGTTCAACGCCACCATTTGCGCTCCTGGTTGCAACGCCCTTCTTGACCACAGACCAGACGTTCTTCCATGTGGGCAAGAACTGCATCGAAGTTATCGTGACTAATACGTTTCAGACGGTCCACGGCTTCAGTCTGACCGGCCAAGTGATGGCGAACAACGCGCGGTGCTGTTGCGAGCCGGCGGCGGATGGGTTGAGCTGTGTTCAGGCGACGTGCGACAACCCTGCGACGAAGTGCCTGCCGACCGAAGTAACCTGCTCCCCAGGGAATATCGATTGCAGGGTTACCAAGTGCGGCTGCATCTATGGGAACTTCTGCCACACCAATCTGGTGCAACCGTTCTGCTCGGGGGGCTGCCCCGGGCCGACAGCAGTAGGCGAAGAGCCCTGCGCTGACACAGACCCTATTTCAACGATCTACCGGTGCGAATGTCCACTAAGGTTTGTGTGCTCCACCTCTTGCGACGACGGGGTGTTCTGCAACGGCTGCGAGACGTCCGGTCAGGTCGCGGGCGTGTGCCAAAGTGGCGATCCCCCCTGCGCGTCGGGATCGGACTGCGGTGAAATCCAAGGCATCTGCGTAGGGATCCCGACGGTTTCCGAGTGGGGTTTGGTGGTCATGACGCTCTTGCTAATGACCGGAGGAAAGATTTACTTCGCGCGTCGAAAGACGGCCTCGGCCACATAGGCTGGGTTCCCCTGGCACGAATGGCAATACGGAAGGCAGGTCACCGGACCTGCCTTCGCCATTTCAGTCCCTGGAAAACAATGCCCAGAAAAAGCTCACCGTTCCCCCCGGCCAGGGAGGACCCCAGGGAGGTCGTAACGAAAAAGTGCCATAAGCTGACACTGAATAGCGAATCGCCGCTCGACTTATCCACGCCACATCCAGAGCGTGGGGCAAGTCAACGAACCGCCTTCGCACCATTTCCACCGTCCTCATTCCGCCGGCATTTCCTTCAAAATCACGAAATGGCCAAACGTCGAAACCCCCTCACCTTGAAAGGAGTGAGGAAAGAAAGTAGTTAAGGGTGCGAATGATCGCATTAACCAGCGTGTGGATGGGCCTCGGTACATTGCTCGTGGCATTGGCCATGCTGGTCCACCGACCAGCCATGACCGACACGACCCTAGTGCTCGTGCTCTACTTCGGCTCGCCGGGATCGATCTGCCTCGCCGGATTGGTTCTATGGGCCTATCGAAAAGAGAGCGACATGGAACCAGGGATCGTTGCCCAGAAGCAACAAGCCCGCGTGGCGATCTGCATCAGCCTGCTGGCCGCGATCGTGGTCTATGCTTTGATCTTCGGTTCGAAGAAAATAGACCCGACGACCAACGCCCGAAAGGAGAGCACGGGGATCGATGCACCCATTGGGTCCGATACTGATACGCTATTCGCCCAAACGACCGCTGGCGGCGCGATGTGCCGCCCTGGGCATAGGTGCCATTTGCTTGACACTCTTCCTGACCGCCCGATGGTTGACGCCCGACAAATCGGGTTTGGGAACCCACCGGCAATTTGGATTGGCCCCTTGCGCCGCGCCAATGCTGTTGGGAATTCCGTGTCCTACCTGCGGAATGACGACCGCGTTCGCCCATGCGGCCAGAGGGCGGTTGCTGTCGGCGCTTCATGCTCAACCGGCCGGTTTCTCGATCGCCTTCCTTGCGGCGCTCGCGTTCGGATTGGCCTGTAGCGTGGTGGTCACGGGACAAGTCGTCTCGGTGAACTGGTATCGCATCGATCCGATGCGCGTGGTTTGGATCGGGGCGACCATTCTTGCGGTGGCTTGGATATACAAAATCATCACATGGTCCTGACTGAATGAAAACAAGGGCCATTGACTCCGAGCGAGGTCTTGTCATTCTTGGAAAAGAAGGAGCAGAATACATGCGAAGAAACGCCCATTGGCTTGCCGTTGTGATCGCAATAACCCATTGTGCCGCGTGCAATCTTTTGCACCCCTTGGTGTTTGTTGGGGAGCACAAACGCAAAGTGCCGGCGGAATTTGACAAGCTGGCCCGAAGTCGAGTGGCCGTTCTGGTTTGGACGGATCACGCCATCCTCTTCGACTATCCCCACGCCCGATTTGAATTGGCTACGTACATCGGCGACAAACTGTTCTCGGAAATGGCCCAGCGGAAATCGGAGACCGAGTTGGTCGATCCGCGCGACGTGGAGGACTTCATTCAGAAGCAACCCAGCGCCCAAATCGACCCTCGCGCCGTCGGTCGGCAATTCAAAACCGACTATGTCATCTATCTCGAAATCCTGCAGTTTCAATTCCGCGATCCTACGCAGCCGCAATTCCTTCAGGGCAGGATCGAAGCCTCGGTGTCAGTGCATGACATGCGCGTCGACCCGGACCAGACCGGTCGATATGACTTGACCACCGTGAAAGTGGTTCATCCCGAAACCGCGCCGACCGTGATGACCGCGACGAACTCCCCTCTCATCCGAGAAGCCACTTATCGCAAGCTGGCCGAGGAAGTCGCCCGGAAGTTTTATGAACACACCGTGGAACTTGATTAGAACGCTCAGAGGACTTCGGAAGTAGAGATGAGGCGTCACGCGACGATTTGCTGTTGCGAGAGAGAATCAGAATTCTTGCGACAGGTCTGTCTGGATGTGCGGAAGTTCGAATGAAATCGATTTATACTATTTCGAGATCTATCCCCATTTGGGGAACGATCGGATGCGTGTTTTTTGGTTACGTGATACTAGGATATGTTGGCCTTCTTGACCCGATCTTGTTCCCTGCATTGCGAAGAGAGGGAGATATCGAGTGGAACCTTGTATTGCTTTTTTTACTTTTCATGTTTGGTTGTATCTTACTCATCACGCTTGTTCGCCTTCGTGTGCAAGTCTCTGACGAGGGAGTCCACTACAAAGGGCTTTTATCTGCGGTGATGTTGCGATGGGACCAAGTGATTCGAATCGAGGTTCAAAGACGCACGCAAGCAACAGTCTTAGTGTCTCATAAGCGCCGCATTCGAGTCGACTGGATTTTCGGAAACTGTCGCCGCTTCAAGGAAGAGGTCCGAGGTTATGCGAACATGAAAGCGATCGAATGGATCGAGCAGTAACTGAAGGCAATGAATAGGATTCTCAGCCTTGGCGATTCAAGAAGCCACGGTGCTGGGACGTTGCTGAATTGCTACCCTGCCGACACATCGAACCACGAACTTAGAAGCCGATGTAAGGCGCAAGGGTTGCGCGAGCGCAGCATAGACACAGTCAAATCCAATCATTATCAGGCCTCAAGAAAAAAGAGTTGAGGCGTCGATATAAGTCTCGCCAGTTATCCAAATTGCCCAGTTTAACGAAAACCGTGGTGGTTTGAGAGGTTAAGATTGGGTCGATTACACGGCCAACTTCAAGGAGAAGGGTGTGAGGAAAAGGCAGGCTTGGAGGGCTTGCGAGAAGGAAAACCAAGCGAGGAGCCGTAGAAAATTTCGCAGGATGCAGAATCGGCTGTCGCATTAAGGAGCGAGTAGACCATGGCGACCATACCTATAGTTGAGGAATACGTAGCCGCGTTGGTGACCGGGAACCGGATCACCTCTCGTGAGTTTGTACAACAGCAAATTTCACAGATCGAGGACGTAACGAAGCTCTACAAGGACCTCTTGTGGCCGGCGATGGAGCGAGTGGAAAAGCTATTCCGAGGGGATCGAATCAATCGGGCTGCGCAACAGATGGCCATCCGGATTCACCGGGCCATCGCCGACCAAGTACAGTCGCGTCTGCCGCGTTTGCCGACAAACGGCAAGCGAATTGTCATCACCTGTGCAGAGGGGGAACCGGAGGAATTAGGGGCTCAGATGAGCGCGGATTTGTTCGAATCCTGCGGGTGGGACGTTTATTTTGTGGGAAGCGGAGTGCCCAATGATGAAATTCTTAATCTAGTTGGGCAGCTTTCGCCGGATATTCTGCTGATTTTCGGGACGCAACCCTCGGGAGTACCCGGTACACGACGGTTGATCGATTTGATCCGCGAGATCGGGGTTAATCCTACGATGAATGTCATGGTTTCCGGCGGAGTTTTCAATCGGGCGGACGGATTGTGGAAGGAAGTGAATGCCGACTTGATCGCTAAGACCGTCCATGAAGCGATTCCCATGGCGGAGTCGATCGGGCCGCGTGCTCCGGAAGCCAAGGTGATGGGGGCACCGAAAAAGCGTCGACGTCGGCGTCGCCCGGTTGGTGTTGGTGAGGCCGCAACCGTCTGAAACATGGTCTTTTTTCGCAGTTTTGTTCGATGCATCGTGCTACGAAGCCGGTGTTGATTACGGGTTCCGCGATCTCCGTCGCAAGCCGAGCGGAGTGAAAAAGTCACCATTTCCCGGTCATTTTTGAAGGGGATGGGTCCTTGGTCTGAAGTGAATCCAGCGGAGGGAATGTAAGCGTTCACGGCGTAATTTCGTTTTTTTCTCTTTTTCTCGGGGAAATTGCTTGATTTCGAAAAAGTTGCGTTTAAGATTCTCGACAAATGGGCGTTAAAACGCCTGAGAAATCAAGAAAAGGAGTATGAATTGATGAAGAAGAAGGCAAGTAATTCGACGGGGAAGTCCCTCAGCAAGACGCAGATGTTCTCTGAACTGGCCGAGGCGACGGAGTTGTCGCGTAAGCAAGTTTCCTGCGTGTTTGAAGGGTTGGCGGACGTGATCCGTCGAGAACTGGGGAAGAAAGGACCGGGCATGTTTACGGTTCCTGGTCTGATGAAGATCAAAGTCATCCAGAAGAAAGCTACCAAAGAACGCAAGGGAATCAACCCGTTCACTGGGGAAGAGGCCGTTTTTAAAGCCAAGCCGGCTCGGAAGGTGGTCAAGGTCCAAGCCCTTCGGGCGTTAAAAGCTATGGTGTAACCTCGGATTCGCTACATCGCCGTGACATGGCCGAAGCGGGATTCGAATGATCCGTGCGGTTGTTCGCACGGCTGAGGGGTTTCGCGCGGGAAATATTTAAGAGACGCCGCCTGTCATGCGGGCGGCGTTTTTTTTGCACGGCGTTTACGTCAACGTCAACGAATCGATAACCGCCTGACGTAGAAGCGGAAGCATGATTTCGTGATGACCGAGGAGTTCGTGCCCTCTTCCCGGCATGACCGGGCGCGACACCACGTTTTGGTTGGGGCGGTAATGGCGAATCATGTCAAGATTGGCGGTGGTCAAGGCATCGAGATTCGCGCCGAGATTTCGAGCCACGGAAACGGCTTTGAGGAAAACTTCGGGCAGCAACACCGCGGACCCGATGTTGAGCCAAACCCCGCCGATCGGAGATGGACCCTTTGCGCCTAAATCGGCGACGACGTCGCAGAGCAGTCGAAAGTCATGGAGGGTGGCCGCGCCGAGGGCCGCACCATCCAACCGCGGCGACACGTGCACGGTATCCGTTCCAAAAGCAACATGAACGGTGATCGGGATTTCGTGTTCGACGGCCGCGGCGAATACGCTGACTTCGCGGTTTGGCGCTTTTCGCTCGATAAGCAAACGCCCGATGGCTTCACCGAGTCCGATGTTGCAGCGCGAGGCGATCGCGGTGGCGGCATCGAAGAAATCAAGCGTCTCCGCCACCATTCCAAAGGAGCCGTCACGAATCGTATCGGCCACTTCTTCGCTCGTTTGGCCGGTGAGGGCAAGCTCGACATCGTGAATGGCACAGGCGCCGTTGGCGACCAAAGCCGAGACGATGCGTCGTTTCACGAGATCGACGAGAATCGGACCGCAACCTACTTTGATGACATGGGCGCCGAAAGCCGCGACCACCGGTCGAGCGGCGCGGACCGCGTCGGCGATAGCCGTTACGATGCTTCGAAGGGTTTTGGCCCCCAAATAATCCGGGAGAGACGCGAGCCATTGAGCAACGGAAGCTCCGGGCGCGGGAAGTTGTGCCAAGCTTTTGACATCGGCTTTGTGGCGACGGTCATGGACACTGAGGGTCCGCAACTTCGACAGGTCAATGGGTTTGTAGGGATGGGACACTTCCGTCCAGGCTCCGGGTCAACAGGTCTTCCAGTCGCGCATGGAGAATCTTACCGCCTTCGGCCAAGAAGTCGATTGCGATCTTGATTACGAAAATCCGCTCTTTTTGGTCCGACGAAAGGCCATCCAGTTTGATCGCGTCCTTTTCCGTGGTCACGAGGCGGTCGTGGATCGGCCAACGATTCGCGGAGAAAAGTTCATGAAAGTCGCGGGGACTATAGGGATGGTGGTCGGGAAAGAAGCGACTGGCGACGACTTCGGCGCCTAGGATGCGAAGCGTGGTAAGGAACGATTCGGGATTTGCGATACCTGAAAAGGCCACAACCCGCGCGCCATCAAGCGAGTCTTGCAAAGGAGCACCCTTGAGGTTGTTCACGGCGGTTAGGCGATGGACGGCTTGAAGATGATCGGCGTTCGGGGCCAAGGATCGAAGTTTTTCACCCAATTCCGAAAGCACGCGTGTGGAAACCTGGTCCGACCGAGTGACGACAATCATGTGGGCGCGACGAAGCGATTGAACGGGTTCACGCAAAAGACCTCGTGGGAGAAGCCGGTCAAAACCGAAGGGACAGGTGGCATCGATCAACACGATATCCAGATCACGATGCAACGTGCGGTGTTGGAATCCGTCGTCGAGGAGAATGACTTTGGCGCCGTGTCGTTTCCAGGCCGCCTGGGCCGCTCGGCCTCGGTCTGAATCAGACATGCACAACACACCGGGACAAGCTTGAGCAATCATACGGTGCTCGTCATTGCGTTGCCCCGCTTGAGCTTTGTACCCGCGAGAAATCACGGCGACATCGAGGCCTCGAACTTCGATATCCCGTGCGAGTTTGATGACGAAAGGAGTTTTACCGGTTCCGCCGACGGTGAGATTTCCGATGCTAATGACGGGAATTGGAACCCGTACGCTTGGTCCTTGACGGTCATATTTTCTGTTTCGAACACTCACCGCGGCGGCGTAAAACGGTTCTAACATAGCCAGCCCGGTGCGAAGGGGAGCGGTCCAGGTACCGCCCTCATCGGAAATCACCTGTCGAAAGCGAGTTTCGAAGCTCATCATCCTACCCTCTTCGGCGCACGTCGCGGATGGGTTATACTACCCCTTGTTTTTCAGGAAGGAATAGCGAGATGATTCATTACCACCAACTCGGCAGCGTACCGCCGAAACAGCACATTACCCATTACGAAGACGGAAAGCTGCTCATGGAGCAATGTGTCACGCGGATCGGATTCGAGAGCATGTACAGCATTTTGTATTATCGGGTGCCGCCGACGGATGAAACCTCGGTCGAGACGATGACGCTTCCGGGGTATTGTCCGTTTGAACCCGCCCGCGACCAAGCTCTCTATCGTCGGCATCTGCGCACGCAGGAGATGAAACCCGATGGCGATTTCCTCACCGGCCGGCGAATCGTACTTTACAACGACGACATCCGCATCGGCATTTGCAAACCCAACAAACCGCCGAAGAACTTTTTTAGCAACGCCGACGGGGACGAATGTTGGTTCGCGTACGATCAAGGCGGAACCGTCGAGAGCATCTACGGGATCTTACCGTTTCGAAAACACGACTACGTGATTATCCCGAAAGGAACGCCGTATCGACTGCACCACGATGGAACCGACGCGACGTTTTTGTTGTTCGAGTCCAACAGCTACATTGACGTGCCCAAACAATTTCGCAACGAATCGGGCCAAGTGACGATGTACGCCCCATTTTGCCACCGCGATTTCCGCGTTCCGACTGAGCTCATGCACTTCGATCGTGCCAAGCATGGCGACCCGCCGTATCCGTGGATCGTCAAGCGCGACGATCGCCTAACCGTCCACCTTTTCAAACATTTCCCGTGGGATGTCGTCGGCTGGGATGGGTTCACTTACCCAGTCGCTTTCAGCATTCACGACTATCAACCGAGGACGGCGACCGTCCACCTTCCGCCCACGACGCACACCACCTTCGCCGGGCGCGGATTCGTGATTTGCAGTTTTGTTCCGCGAAAGGTCGACTATTTCGACCGCGACGGCCGAAGGGCCATTCCCTGTCCCTATGGCCACGCTAGCGTCGATTGCGACGAAATCCTCTATTACGTTGACGGCAACTTTACGAGTCGAAAAGGCATCGAGTCGCAGTCGATTAGCTTACATCCGATGGGCATTCCGCACGGGCCACACCCCGGCACTTATGAGCGCAGCATCGGCACCGACCGCACCAACGAATTGGCCGTCATGTGCGACACCTTCAAAGCCCTCAAAATGACCGCCATCGCCGACACGATCGAAGTGAAGGATTATCACTACACCTGGGTCAACCGCGAAAACGAAGCCATGGAGACAAGCAAGTAAACGAAAAAATACTCGCCGCCATACAGTTTGACGGGGTTAGAATCGTTGCATAACCAAAATCGGTTAGCGGGACCACACCACCTTTTCTGGAGTGTGCGTTGCACGACGGAACCCCTATTCGCCCTTTCGCCTCCGGTCTTTTTTGGGCGGCTTTCGACCGGAGGCAATGTCTTCCTCCAGCGTCTTCTTCCGTCGCAGTATCTTGTGATAGTATTGCGCAAACCGATGGGCCTCGTCTCGTAAATGTTGTAGCAATCGAAGGGCGGCGTTGTTGCGGGCCAAACGAATGGGCGCACTCTTGGCTTGAATGTAAATTTCTTCTTCTCGTTTCGCCAACGCGATCACCATCGGTGGGCGCACGTTCATCTCACCAAACGCATCTTGTGCCGCATGAAGTTGCCCCAACCCGCCGTCAATCTGAATCACATCGGGAAAAAGCTCTTCCCCCTCGGCCGCATACCGGTATCGCCGAGTCACGACTTCTCGAATCGCCGCGTAGTCATCAACACCCTCGACTGAGCGAATGGCGAATCTTTTGTACCCGCTTTTGAAAGGCCGACCATCGATGAAGCACACCAATGATCCCACCATCTCCTGCCCTTGCAAGTGGGCGATATCAATGCACTCCATGCTTCGCGGCGGGGTTTCCAAATCGAGGATTTCCGCGAGTTTCTCAAGTCCATGACGCGGATCGATATAAAACACTTCGGGTTGAACGTCTTCGTTGACATCGCCGGTGAGTTCCAGCGATTGAATGGCTTTGATGCGATCGCGGAGTTTGCCGGCCTCTTCAAAACGAAGTTCTTTCGCCGCGGTTTGCATCTCCTTGTCCAATTGCCGTAACAACACCGTCCGCTTGCTGGCCATGAATTTGCGAAGACGGGCGATGTCCGCCGCGTAGTCTTCTTGGCTGATCAAGTCCGCGCACGGCGCCGTGCATTGGTTGATCGCGTGCAGCAAGCAAGGCCGAAAGAACCGACGTGCGTCGTCTCCTTCTCGAATATCGAGTTCGCAGGTCCTGAATTTGAAGGCCTTTTGCATGGCGTTGACGGCTTCGCGGATGGCGGTCGCGGAAAGAAATGGCCCGTAGAGTTTGCTGCCTTTCAGTCTGGGGGTGCGGGTCACGTAGACACCCGGAAAGTCATCGCCCGTCGTGATTTCGATATAGGGAAAGGTCTTGTCATCCTTGAGCATGGCGTTATGCGGAGGTTGAATGTCTTTGATGAGTCGGCTTTCCTTGAGCAGCGCGTCGACTTCGCTTTCGCATTCGAGGAAGTCAATGTCCGCGACCTTGTCGACCATGCGACAAATGTCGGGGCCCCTGGAATTGAGGAGATCGGCACCGGGTTGAAAATAGCTCGATACCCGCGACCGCAGGTCCTTGGCTTTGCCGATGTACAGCACAAGCCCTTCCGCGTCCTTCATCAGATAAACGCCGGGCGATTTGGGTAACCCGGCGATTCGCTTGCGGAGTAACTCTAAGCTTTGTTCGTTCATCCGTCAGCGAATGTTTTTCAGTATTGCGGAAAATCCGGCTTGTTCGAAGTGGCGGTCAGCGGTTAATGCTTCCGATAACCCGTGGTCACGCATGATTTCGAACGAGATGCAATCCTTCAGCGACCACGACTTGTCCGGGCGCGCACCGTACAGTTCAGTGCCATGCTTCATCAACCCGTTGGAAGCTGGAACAACGGAAATCCGGGAATCCGCTCGAAGGATTCGCAAGAATTCGACAAACAAAGTGCGCGTTGGTTGGGGCGAGAGAAAGTTTGCCACTTCCAGTACGACATAGTCAGAAGTAACAATTGGGGAAAGAGAGGTTTCGGCCCATCGACAGGCGGCCCCGTGATACAAATCTTGGGGTACAAGCATGGCGAGAAAGTACGACGTGTTCCCAAAACAAGCCGTCATTTCTTCGGAACACCGTACAGATAATGGTCGTGATTCAACGAAGAATCCGGGGGGAGTTCTTGGGCCTTGCCAATGAGATCCTTGAAGACTTGCCCCCAGGTGGGAGGGATCGCCTCCTTTTCGATTACAGTGACTTCCACCTCGCATCCATCGGGCAGGGCAATCGGAGGGTCTAGAATCAGTGAACCGTTCTTCACACGTGCACGGTATGTCATAACGTCCGTCCTATTATAGGAAACTGCTTGAATTCTACCGCCGGTGCCTTACGCATGTCCACTTTGTTCTTTAACGGCGATTTTTCGTGATTTGTAGAATGTTGTCCATATTGTGGCCTATTCGTGAAAATACCCGGCTTTCGGTTGATGAAAACTTGCCGAATGACGGTCGATTTGCTAGAACCCCCTGCAGAAATATCGGATGTTCCGCTGGGCAGGGAATGACCTCTCGAAGTAGGTTGATGCCTTGGGGACATCCGACTTTGGAAAGGAAGATTCGACACATGTTTACTCGTCATCAGCGCGTCATCCGTTTTGCACTTCTGCCCGGATTGATCTTGTGTGGATTTGCGGTTTCGCTGGTTCAGGCCGCGGCGCCGGTTGTCTATCCCAAAACTCAGAAGGTGGAACAGATTGATGACTACCACGGTACAAAGGTGGCCGACCCGTACCGTTGGCTGGAAGACGACAATTCCGCCGAGACCCATCAGTGGGTCGAAGCCCAGAACAAGGTGACGTTTGGGTTGCTTGAGCAGATTCCCTCACGCGAAAAGATTAAGACCCGCCTGACGAATCTATGGAACTTTGAACGGTTTGGAATTCCTTCTAGAGAAGGCGGACGGTACTTCTACAGTCGAAACGACGGTCTCCAGAATCAAAACGTGTTGTACACGGTGACCAAACTGGATGGAGAGGCCAAAGTTCTTTTGGACCCCAACAAACTGTCAGCGGATGGCACCACGTCGCTGGCTGGAACGGATGTCACCGAGAGCGGGAAGCATCTGGCCTATGGGTTGTCGATGGCCGGATCGGACTGGAATGAGTGGAAAGTCCGAGACATTGAATCGGGAAACGACCTGACCGATCACATCAAGTGGGTCAAGTTTTCCGGGGCATCGTGGACCAAAGATGGCAGTGGGTTTTATTACAGCCGGTACGACGAACCGACGGAAGCGACCAAGCTGACGGGCGCGAATTATTTCCACAAATTGTATTACCACAAGTTGGGCACGCCGCAGTCCGAAGACGCGTTGATCTACCAACGTCAGGATCAAAAGGATTGGGGATTCGGCGGCGGAGTGACCGACGACGGACGATATTTGGTCATCAACGTTTGGAAAGGCACGGATCCGAACAACCTACTTTTTTACAAGGATCTGCAAGACAAGAACGGAAAAGTCATCGAATTGATTTCAGAGTTTGAATCGTCGTACGACTTTATTGATAGCGACGGAACTGTGTTCTATTTTCAGACGGATCGCGACGCGCCGAGGAAGCGCGTGATCGCCATTGATGTCACAAAACCCGATCGGGCCAACTGGCGCGAGGTGATTCCTCAAGCGGCGGATACACTGAATTCGGTCAGCCTGGTGAACAACAAGCTCGTGACTTCTTATCTGAAGGACGCGGTAACGGCGGTCAAGATTTATGATCTTACCGGCAAGTTCGTGCGCGACGTTCAATTCCCGGGACTGGGATCGGCGGGCGGTTTCGGTGGGAAGAAGACCGACCGGGAGACATTCTTTTCGTTCACAAGCTATACGACGCCGTCAACCATTTTCCGGTACGACATGGAAACCGGCGAAAGCACGGTGTTCAAGAAGCCGAACGTGGATTTCAAGTCCGACGACTATGAAACCAAGCAAGTCTTTTATAAGAGTAAAGATGGCACGCGTGTGCCCATGTTTATCACGGCCAAGAAAGGGTTGGCGTTGGATGGCAACAACCCGACATACTTGTATGGCTACGGGGGTTTTAACATTCCACTGACACCGGGGTTTAGTGTTTCCAGCGCCGTATGGCTGGAGATGGGTGGCGTGCTGGCGATTCCCAACCTTCGTGGCGGTGGCGAATACGGCAAAGAGTGGCATGACGCCGGTCGGAAGCTCAACAAGCAGAACGTCTTCGATGATTTCATTGCCGCGGCGGAATGGCTTATCGCGAACAAGTATACGTCGACTCCGAAATTGTCGATCGGCGGCGGAAGCAATGGTGGGTTGTTGGTCGGGGCGTGCATGACCCAGCGTCCGGATTTGTTCGGAGCGGCCCTGCCGGCGGTCGGGGTTTTGGACATGCTTCGTTTCCATAAGTTTACCATAGGTCATGCGTGGACTTCCGATTATGGGTCGCCGGATAACCCGGAGGAGTTCAAGGTTCTTCATGGGTATTCGCCGTTGCATCATTTGAAACCGGGAACGTCGTACCCGGCCACGATGATTACAACGGCGGATCATGATGATCGTGTCGTTCCCGCGCATAGTTTCAAATTCGCGGCGGCCTTGCAGGAATCCCATTCCGGACCGAACCCCGTTTTGATTCGTATTGAGACCAAGGCCGGTCACGGTGCGGGTAAGTCACTGACCAAGCAGATTGAAGAGCGGGCCGACCAATGGGCGTTTCTCGTGCAGGTTTTGAAGATGGGCGACGTGGCGATTCCCTCGATCAAACCGGAACCCAAAAGCGGTAAGCCGACGAGTTAGTTCTCCAGGGCAGGCCGGACCTTACAATATCTTCCGCGCCAATATGGACCGCATCCGCGTCCAAGTATGCGCATTCACTTCGGACCATCACGCACCTTGTGGCGATGGTCGAAGCTTTCTCAGACGGTCCGCACACTTTCAGGTTTCCCGGTCCTGCCCATAACCGCTTTTCCGACAACGACTTAACGACGCCGTATTCGGTTGTCGATAGCGTTACGGTCATGCTCAACGCACCATCACAATCGCTGCCCCAAGTGCTTTGCGCCGTTGCGACGGGTGAGGTTCTGACCTTGCCAAGGGAGCACGTTTCGAATGGACATAGCGATTTTCTACGCGCGCTGACTGAACTTCGCGGGCGTTGCCAACGGGAAGGCATCGCGGTGAGCTGCCTGATGTTCGACCTTGATCATTTTCAAGAGTGCAACGAGCGGATATCGCCGACCTTTGGCGATCAGGTGTTGAATTGGTTTGCGTGTGTTCTCAGAAGCCACATCGGGGCGAACAGTTTGGTCGCCCCCCATCAGTCCGACCGATTTGTGGTCGTGCTTCCCAACGTAGGACTTCGGCAGGCAACGGAAATCGCGGAATCGTGCCGTCAACAGACGCGTCTGCGTTCGCTCGAACTCCAACCCTTGTCCTACGAAATCACGGTCAGCGCCGGAATCGTGGAGAGTTCATCGGGTTTCGTTGAAACCGAACAGGAGTTGCTGAAACGCGTGAGAAGCGCGTTGACTTTCGCCAAACTTTCGGGGCGCAATCGGTGCGTGACATGGAATGACATCGCTTCGGCGCGTCCGCCGGTCGCGAGGGCGGCGACAGCGCACAATCTCGACGAAATACGGCATTGGGCGTCCCGAACTCAGGAGCGAATTCGCGTCACGTGCTCGGAGGCGGTGCGGGCTTTGGTGGCGGCCGCGGAAGCCAAAGATCCGTGGACCCAGGAACATTCGCTGACGGTGATGAACAATGCCGAAGGCATCGGAAGGCAGATGCGTTTGGGGTCCGGGCAAATGGCCACAATTCGGGCGGCGGCGTTGCTCCATGACGTAGGCAAGATCGGCGTGCCCGATGCGATCTTGAACAAACCGGGTCCCCTGACTCCGGCGGAATTCGAAATTATCAAGCGGCACCCTTCGACGGGTATTGAAATCGTGGAGCACGCGAGTTTTCTATCCAAGGAGCGGCGGCTCATCCTTCACCACCACGAACGATTCGACGGAACCGGGTATCCGTCGGGATTGAAAGGGGACGCCATTCCCTTCGGGGCCAGGTTGCTCGCTGTTGCGGACGCCGTGGCGGCGATGTCGTCGCCGCGAAGCTACAAACCGGCTTACTCCCTCGAAAAGGTCCGAACGGAATTGACCACCGGTTCCGGTAAGCAATTCGATCCGGCCATCGCCCAAGCGGCGTTGAATTGGCTGGGAGAAACTCCGAAAGAAGAAGCCGCGTCCATTCCATAAACGTGGGTCTAAATCTCGGTCCAAGAACTCCCTCAATTCTTGTATTCCTACTGAAGTTTCTTCGCATGGGATATCTCGGCATCAAGTTGGCTGAACGCCGGATATCGTATGCTTGGGTGACGATTCGTGGAGAACGCCGCGGTATCGTACCGCGCTGTTTCGTACGTCAACATTTAAATTTGGAGAAAAAACATGACGCAAGCAGTCACCACTATGTATGAGAAGCTCGGCGGCGAAAAGGCTATCACTGCGGTGGTCGCGGATTTTTATCAGCGCGTCCTCGCGGATCAGCAGTTGAAACCGTTTTTCGAGACGACGGACATGGAACGGCAGAAAAAGCATCAGGTCGCGTTTGTGTCGATGGCGCTGGGCGGTCCGAAGAAATACACCGGTCGATCGATGCGAAAAGCACACGAAGGTCGCGGGATCACGGAAAACCACTTTACCCGCGTGGCCAATCATTTGAGTGCTTCGCTCAAGGCAGCCAACGTCGGCGAAGGGGATGTAAAAGAGGTCATATCCACAGTCGCGACGTTGAAGAATGATGTCGTGGGTCACTAACCTAGCGCCCTTTAGGAGCCGCTGGGAAGATAAACCAGGGGACCTCCGACTCCCAAGGGCAAACCGAGTTGAATCCAAATCAGCAAGAAGGCCGTCCACACAACGCCGAAGGTCAGGGAGTACGGCACCATGAATGAAAGCAACGTTCCGACGCCGCCGCGAGCATAGTATTTCTGCATCAAGACGAGCAGAATGACAAAATAAGGGTTGAACGGTGTGATCATATTGGTCACGGAGTCGCCGACGCGATAGGCCGCTTGGGTCAGTTCCGGACTAATGCCCACCAGCATGAACATGGGAACGAAGATGGGGGCCATGATCGCGTACTTCGCGGACATGGAGGAGATGAAAAGGTTGATGAACATGGAAACGAGCATG
>JBBTCX010000244.1:0-3641 GCA_038043045.1 Planctomycetota bacterium
CCCTATTTTAACATTTTCGCGCCGGCCGAACCGCAGACGGCTGAAGAGTTACGAAAATGCAAGGTGTTGTCCAACCCGCTACGGAGTAGGTGGACTCTTTCTTTTCGAAACGGTCTTTATTCATGTAAGGGGCGCAGCCATGTATCACAAACAACTGCAATATGTGAAAGTCTACAAGACCACCACGACTACGGATGCCAATCTCATCGGCAAGGTGGAATACGTTTACCATAGCAGCGCCAGTGATGACTACGGGCTGGAAGATGACTTGATGAAGTCCATCATCACTCACAAAGCCACGACCGACGGCGACGGCACTCTTTCCATAGAGGAGACCTATTATTACCGCTATTACAAAGGAACCTACAACTCTTCCACCAACCCCGGTACGGACCACCAACTCAAGTACGTTTTGTACCCGGAAAATGCCGATCGCTTGGGGAGTCCCGAATCGCAGAACAACACCGACTTTTCGGCCTACGCCAACATCATCTATGAGTATGATTCCAACGGACGGGTGAGAAGGACGGATGAGCGACTGCCGGGAAGCGGCTGCGGCGGCGGAGGCGGAACGGCCGGCACGACGACTTACACCTGGTCGGTCAACGGGTCGGCTACGGATGTCGACACCTGGAAGATTCACTGCGTGGCCGACCGGGCCGACGACACCCGCGTGATCTTCGACGTGAACCGGGTCTATCAAATCCTCACCTGGGTCGTGCAAGACCAGGACGATGGTACTCCGACTACAGAGTTGATCTGGCACTTTGACTACGGCACCAGCGGGGACACCGAGAATCGCCTGACCGCCGCTTACAATCCTTCCGCCTGTTCCGATTACGACGAAAGTTCACCGTACGGCGTGACGTTGCGGAGCAGCGCCGGGGTCGTGCACCCGATCGAATATGACACGGGTACCTATGCTCGCTTTCCCAAAAAACTCTGCGTCAAAAAAGGCTCTTCGGGAACGCCGGATACGCTTGTTCAATACGCTCGCACCATCTCCGAGCGGCCCGATCTGGCCACGACCGTCACGCAATACGAGTCGGCTAGTGAAGCCGATGGTCGTTCGACGACCTTTGCCTACACTTTCTACGACGGCGCGAAAATCCAAATCAAGGAAATCGACACGACATTTCCGTCGGTCTCGACGGGCAAGAATGGGCCCAACGTCAGTGCGGTAACCAAGTCCTTCTTCGACAAGCGCACCGGCGCCTTGCGCTGGACGTTGGATGGAGAAGGATACGTCAACTTCCACGGCTACGCTACCGAAACCGGCGTCGAAAATCTCACCGTCATCGACGCGAATACATCCTCACTCCTGGCGGCCCTTGATACCGCCTGGCACGGGGTGGATGACGGCGGGCTGGCCAACGAGGGTTCAGTACCGTTTTCAAGAACAGGATCAGGCACCGCACTGGACATCGATTCCTCATCAGTCATCGACTGGCTGGGTCGTGTTCGTAAATCCATCGACGCCGTCGGCATGATCACCTATACGGTTTACAAGGACCACGAAATCCGTACCTATCCGGCCTGGAACGCGAGCACTTACGTTACGCTGTTGCCCATCAGTGTCACCCTGACCGACAAGGACGGGCGCCCCGAGGAAGAGATCGAACTCAAGACCAGCGTCACTCCGACCAAGGACGGCGGCAACGAACCGACCGGCGCCGAAAGCTACGCCAACTCCGACATGGCCTCTCGAACGATCACGGGAAGATACAGCGCCACCACCAACCTCGATCCCGGCGACGATCCGGCCACCACGGAAAACGGCAATCGACTCGATCTCTCCAAGACTTATTACGACGAGGCGGGCCGGGTCTACAAAACCGAATCCTACGACGATCCCAGCGACTCCACGCCCGCCGATGCATTGGTCTCCAACACCTATTACGATCGCAACAATCGTGTTTGGGCCACGGACGGGGCCAACACCGGCATCAGCATCACCGTCTACGACGGGGCTGGTCGGCGCACACAGACGATGCAGGGAACACAGTTTGATACGGCCAAGTACAGCAGCATCGCCCCGGATTACCCCGACGGCAACGAAGGCATCGTTCATCTGACAACGTACACTTTGGATGACGCGAGCAGCGCGACCAAGATTTTCACGTACGAGTTGAACCATGATGACACCAATGGTTACAGTGACACCACCGACTCCATCGCTTCGACCGTGTATCATTGGTACGACGCCGCTCACCGTCTCACTGAGGCGCTCAACATAGGCACGAACGGCAATGCCTTCAATGGTCGTCTTGAGTGCCACTTAGTGACACTTGCTCCTCAGCCCTCAAGTCTCACGCCTCCTGCCTCACACCCCAAAACCCATTTTCCACGTCCGACATGAAGTCCCACTGTGCGTTTGTAATTGAATCACGATTTCAAGCGCAACTCCTTTCATAACAACAAGTTACGTGCACCATCCAAAATCCTAACTTATGCCTTATCGGACCCGAACTACGTCCGCTAACATCCTCATTTTCGCTGCAAATCCTTCACGGAGTGTCACGGTATGACACCCATTCCGGCGGTGGGAGCACCTTCCAGGACACCATCAACGACTCTTTCAATCGCGTCGGCCAAATCTGCAAGGACAACTCCGGTTCCAAGGGCGACATCCTCGCCGAATATGACATGGTGGGGATGGGCCGATTCGTTCGCCGGGTTCACGATGAAGACTCCGGCAAATTCGGCAACGACACCAAGCTCGATTGCTGGCAGGATACCAGCGGAAACTACAAGGGGTTGGACCGCTTCGGGCGGATCATTGATATGAAGTATATTGATTTTTCCAGCAGCCCCGTCGATTATGCGCGCCTGAAATACGGCCACGACCGAAACGGCAACCGGACTTCGATTGAAGACACGCTGTACAAGGCCAACAGCCAGTCCTTCACTTACGACAACCTCAATCGCCTCACCGATGCGAAACGGGGTATCCTGAACACCTCCAATGTGGTACAATTAAGCGATACAGTTGAGACCTACGGCATGGACCTTTTGGGTAATTTCACCGCCGCCGATGGCGGAGTCAAAGTCAACGCTGCGACAAGCAGTCTCACTCAGGCCGTGAACGCCACCAACGAAATCACCACGGCCGGTAATCCCAATCCCGCCGGTGCGACGCGGATCGTCAACGAGCCGTTCACCACGAGCCTCAGCAACTTCTGGACCCAGGACAAGGGAACCTGGAGCATTTCGAGCAACCAAGTCAACGTCGATACCCTGACTTCCGGCGATGCGGTGCTCTTGGCCGATGCCAAGCTCGATGTCATCAATTACGAACTCACGATTACCTTCCCCACGAGTTCATCCTCCAACAAAGCCGGTCTGGTGTTTGCGCACAACGGAAGCAACAGTTACTACAGTGTTGTACTCAATCGCAGCACGGGCAAGCTCGCTCTCTACAAAGTGACCAGCGGTTCGTGGGGATCGGCGTTGCAGGAATCGGCGGCGACCATCAACGACAGCACGGCCTACACGATCAGTGTCACCCAGAGGCAGCGAACGGTCGATGTCGCGCTTGGCGGGCAGTCGTCGGCGTTGAGCTATGGTTCATCCACGGATTTCGGGATGGGCAAAAGCGGCATGTACTCCGACAAGACCGGGGTGAAGTTCGACAACTTCAA
>JBBTCX010000245.1:0-9321 GCA_038043045.1 Planctomycetota bacterium
AGCACACTTCAGTATGGGGGGGGAGAACCATGTTTGCGCGTCTTTTCCGGATAGCCATTCCGCAACGGCGACGGGGGGTCGTTGCCGTTCAGGTGGCAGTCATGTTCGTCGTTTTGATTGGGTTCGCCGCTTTGACGGTGGATCTCGGGGCCATGTACAACACCAAGGCCGATCTTCAACGGTCTTGCGATGCCGCCGCGTTGGCGGCCGCTTCGAAACTTTCGGACTGGAGCCATGGGGATCCAACCGAGGCCGCTCGACAAGCTGCTCTGGATTACGTCCAGCGAAACGCGGTCTTAGGTCACCAAGTTCAATTGGATCCGGCCCAAGACATAGTCTTTGGTCGGGCTGCGTACAACCCCACGACCCGGCAGTACGATTTCACGCCCACGGATATCGCTCCTGATGCGGTCAACATTCGGTTGCGTCACACCGAAGATTCACCGAATGGACCGGTGGCCCTTTATTTTGCAAGAATCTTCGGACGTTCCACAACCGAGATGTCCTCTCAGGCAACCGCCATCATGGTTCCTCGCGACATCGCGGTGGTTGCGGATCTTTCCGCGTCACACACCGATGACAGTGAATTTCGAAACTACCAGTCCATCGAAATTAATCTGTTTGACGTGTGGGACGGATTGCCGGGCGGTTCCGATGATGTCGCGGCCTGCGATGGGGTGACCTGTGCGGGCGGGAATGTGTGTAGCGGCGGTGCCTGTGTACCGTCCGGTCCTGGCGCGCGGCCTGGTCCGACCTGGGGATACATGAATAATCTCGGTTTTGGAACGGATCCCGTTACCACGAGTTATAACCCGACCACCGATGCCGGTTTGATCCGCCTTCCGTACAATTCGAATTGGACGGACGCGACCCTTCGAGCGAATATCACCGCGCAAGGGTACAGCGCCGCCGAAGTCAACGCGATCATGGATCGAACCTACGATGCCAGCGGCGGTTACCCCTATCGGGTGGCCGTTGCCTTGGGGTTGGCCTATTGGAACAGCGGATTGGCCGGCGGTCTCTGGCAGGCTCGCGGTGCTGCCGCGGGGAACAACAATAACTGGATCAGTAGTTCCGAAACGGAATGGCGAGAGGCGATCTTCAGCCAGTCGATGTCTGGGTCGGGGACGATTTGGTTGGACTACATCAACAACTATATGCGTGGGACGAGTAATGAGATGTACTACGCAAACTCCAACCTTCGTTATCGATACGGAGTCAAGACCTTTGTGAACTATCTGATGGAAAGACGTCCCAGCAATGCGCAGACTCCAGAGCTTGCGCAAACTACAACGCAGCCGATGCAGGCAGTCAAGGAGGCCGTGGGTTACTTGACCGCGTTCATCGACGATCTCGATACGGACGACCAGGTGTCGTTGGAGATTTATGGGACGACCGGTCGCCATGAGGTAAATCTGACCCGGGATTATGCGTCGGTCAGCAACCGGCTCGCAGAAATGCAGGCTTCGCACTATGACGGATGGACCAACGTGGGTGGCGGTTTGCAACGGGCGATAGAGGAATTGACCGGGACGCGAGCTCGTCATACGTCCAAGAAAATGATCATTCTTCTGACGGACGGAAACGCGAACGTGACGGAATCGGGCGCAACCGGTGATGAATCGGGCGGTAATGCATACGCCATGAATCGCGCTCAAGCCGCGGCGGACCTTGGGATTTCCGTCTTCGCCGTCAGCGTCGGTGTGGAGGGCAATCAGAGCTTGATGCAGGAAATAGCCGATACTGGAAATGGCGAGCATTTCCACGCGGAAGGCACGATCGATCAATACAGTGCCCAGCTTGCCGATATTTTCCGCCGGCTTGGTGGGACGCGGCCGGTCGAACTGATCCGCTAGCTTCAATCGCGCACCCGCTCCAACAACGAGCCTGTGGATCGACGGCCGTAGCCAACGACATGGGTTTGAGGGGCAGGGTTGAGCGCCCCGCGACGCGGCAGGAAACGGAGTCGATGGGGCGAGACATTCAGTTCATGTTGTTGAGTACGGACGAGAGCTTCGGAGCACAGCTTCGAAGCCTTGTTCAAAAAGTCGGAGGGATCAAGATCGTGGCCGAGGTCGAGGAGCCGGCCCTCCTCGCCCAAGCCGTGAAACAGTTCCCCGTCGATGTTGTGTTGGTTAATCTAGACCCGGCGCCGGACGCCATCTTGCCCGTGATGGGTGAGGTGGCCTCCGCTGAGCCGGGTCTTGTTTTTTTTGCAGCCTCCACCTCCACCGACGGCCAACTCATTTTGAAAACCATGCGCGCCGGAGCACGCGAGTTCCTTCCCAAACCCATCGAACCCAAGTCCTTGGAAGAGGCGGTCGAGAAAGTCGCCTTAAAAAGAGGAGAAGATAGACAGCAGGGGCAGTTGATCGCCGTGGTCGGTGCCGCGGGCGGGGTCGGAGCTTCGACTTTCGCTACGAATCTTGCCGTTGAACTCACTCAAATCGCGAAAGGATCGGTGATCCTGGTCGACTTAGACTATCGATTCGGTCAAGCGGCCACTCTTCTCGACGTGGAGCCGACCTACACTTTGGCGGACTTGTGCGCTTCGCCGGAACAATTGGAACCCTCGGTGATTGCCAAAGCGGTCGTGAAACACCCGACCGGTCTCCAAGTGCTCAGTCGACCCTCGAGTTTTGTTCAAGCCGACACGATGACAGCCGCTTCTTGCGTAGGGCTGCTGACTTCGCTGTTGCAATTCAATGAATATGTGGTGGCGGACGGTCCGGGTCGATCCGATCCCAGCGCTAAGGCGGTCTTGGATATCGCCGACTCTAGTTTTCTCGTTCTCCAAATGCTGGTCCCTCATGTACGCAATGCCATGCGGTTGTTGGAAGGGGTTCGAGAAAGCGGCGGCAATATGGGACGGATGCACGTCATCTGCAATCGTGTTTGCCGCGATGACGGAGGGTTGTCACCTGATGACGTTTCGTCGACCTTGGCCCTGCCTGTTTTTGCCTCGATTCCTCACGATTGGGCCACCGTCAGCGGAGCGGTCAATTTGGGTGAACCGCTCCTGACGCATAGTCCGAAAAGCAAGGTCCGCTTGGCGATTCAGGATATCGCCCAGCGTCTCCACAACGGAAACACGAAGACCGATGATAAGGATGTTCGAAAGAAAGGGTTCCTTGGGCGGATGCTTGCGGGCAGCGCCAGTTGAATGGGTGCCGGCCGGCCAGTTCCGGTTGCGGTTTCAGGCCGAGATTTCCCGGCGAATGCCGCCTTCCATCGGAATAACGGGGAACGAAGTTTGTTGAGGATGTTGAGGAATTCATGTTTGGAAAGCGCCTGAACAACACCGCGATCGTTCCGCCCCAACCACCCAAACAGGGTGCGCCGGCTTCGTTAACGCCTTCGGCTTCGACGGGGGCGGCCTCCAAATCCAACAAAGTCTCAAAGGAAAAGTTGGAGCAGTTTAACGCTCTGAAGATGCGCTTGCACCGCAAGCTCATTGATCAACTGGACCTTACGCGCATGGTGGGCGATGAAGCGACCCTTCGATTACAAGTGCGAGAAATCGTCGCCCAACTGGCCGAGCAAGAGAACACCCTTCTCAACTTCAATGAACGTCAGAGACTCATCAACGAGGTCTTGGATGAGACTTTCGGTTTGGGACCGCTCGAAGTTCTTCTCACCGATTCGGCGATCAGCGACATCCTGGTCAACGGCCCCAAGCAAGTATACATCGAGCGGCGCGGAAAATTGGAGCTGACGGAAATCGAATTCCGCGACAACTCCCATCTCATGCACGTGATCGACAAGATCGTCAGTGGCGTGGGACGACGTTGCGACGAAACCTCGCCGATGGTCGACGCCCGACTTCAGGACGGTAGCCGCGTGAACGCGGTCATTCCGCCGTTAGCAATCGACGGGGCCAGTCTTTCCATTCGTCGATTCGGCACCGATCCCCTCAAGTGGGATGATTATATCAATTACAAATCGGTCACCACGGAAATGAGGGATTTCCTGGAAGCGTGCGTGAAAGGTCATTTAAATATCCTGGTCGTCGGCGGTACGGGATGTGGCAAAACCACGTTGCTCAACAATCTTTCCAGTTTCATCCCCGATACCGAACGAATCGTCACGATCGAAGATGCCGCCGAGCTCGCTCTACGGCAACCGCACGTGGTTCGACTGGAAACACGTCCCGCCAACATCGAAGGCAAAGGACGAATCGCCATCCGCGACCTGTTGATTAACAGCCTTCGTATGCGACCGGATCGAATCGTCGTCGGCGAGTGTCGCGGACCGGAAACCTTGGACATGCTTCAAGCCATGAACACCGGACACGACGGGTCCCTGACCACCATCCACGCCAACAGCACGCGCGACGCCGTCGCTCGTGTGGAAACGATGGTCATGATGGCCGGCTTTGAATTGCCCATTCGCGCCATTCGTCAACAATTCGCCTCGGCCATCAACATCATCGTCCAGGCCCAACGACTGACCGGAGGACCGCGAAAGATCGTCAGCATCACGGAGGTCACCGGAATGGAAGGGGAAATCATCACCATGCAGGACATTTTCTCCTGGGAGCAAATCGGCGTGACGAAGAGCGGAAAAGCCTACGGAAACTTCAACTCGACCGGAATTCGTCCGGCTTGTTTGGAGCGGTTGAAGTCGTCGGGTTGCATTGTGGACACGGCGTTGTTTCAACGCCGCGTCATCATGTCGGATGACACCGACTAGAGCAAAGGGTGGCGAGGGAACTGAACATGGTAGAGATGCAAACACAGTTCATGTTGGCGGCCGCCCCCGCGTGGATGGTGTACGTCCTTCCCGCGGTCGGTGCGATGTTGTTGTTTCTCGGTATCTACCAAGCCGCAACCGATTCGCGCACTTCCAGCAGAAAGAAGATTCAAGACCGACTCCGCGGTCAATCCTCGAATCGAGAGAAAA
Organism: Planctomycetota bacterium; assembly: GCA_038043045.1. Classification (GTDB taxonomy): domain Bacteria; phylum Planctomycetota; class Phycisphaerae; order UBA1845; family UBA1845; genus JBBTCX01. Next base: position 4,903 of record JBBTCX010000245.1, read on the forward strand.
CACCAGAATCGCTCATTCGTCGCGGCGCCGCGAGAGGGGCAAAAACCCTGGCGGATGCCATCGTCGGTCAGTTCAAGTTTGTTCCAAAATTGCAGCGACTGCTTGATCAAGCCGACGTCGATTGGTCGGCCGCGCAGACCCTGGTTAATCTGGCGAGTTCGGCCATCTTCCTGACCTGCGTGCTCATGGTTCTCCATTTCAATCCGGTGGTATCGGTGTCCTGCGGCGGAGGGGTGTTGGTGCTGCCGCTGCTCTGGTTGCACATGCGCCGCCGCAGCCGAATGACCAAATTGATCAACCAACTGCCGGACGTTTTTGAAATGATGAGCCAGGCTTTACGAGCGGGTCATTCCCTGGCCGGTTCGATTCAAACAGTGTATGAACAAATGCCGCCGCCCATCGCCACCGAATTTGCCCAAGTGTATCACGAGCAGAATTTGGGCGTGAAAATTGAAGATGCGCTTCTGTCCATGGCCACTCGTGTGGATTCACTGGACGTGAGGTTCTTCGTGACCGCCGTGATGATTCAACGGCAAACCGGCGGCGATCTCGCCGAAGTCCTCGACAACATCAGCACGGTCATTCGAGGGCGAATCGAATTACAAGGTCTCGTTCGCGGGTTGACCGCCGAAGGTCGATTGTCCGGCTGGGTATTGTTCGCACTGCCGTTTGTGGTGTTTTTCGGGGCGATGCTAATGAACCCCGATTACGCCAATACCTTGCTCGACGATCCGCGAGGTCGAATCATGCTGATGATCGCCGGAGGCATGCAGTTGATGGGCATCGCCATGATTCGCTGGATTGTCAATATCAAGGTGTAGGGGTTTTCACGAACCGTCATCGCCTGGGGAGTTTGATCGGTGAATAATTTTCTTCTTGTGGGTCTTTTCGTAATCAGTGCGGCTTTGGTGATCTATTCCCTTTGGCCCGGCCTTGGGGATGGGAAAGACGCGATCAAACGCCGTATGACCGGGCGAAGCGGCAGCGCCGTCGCTAACATACGAAAACAGGCCAAGGAATCGGTCGCTAGGCGCGTTCTCAACTCGGTCGCCCCGCTCGCGGTTCGACCGGTTATGCCCACCAATGTGGAAGAAATGTCAAAGCTCCGCATCCGCATGGCCCAAGCGGGAATTCGCGCGGAAAACGCCCCCACCGCGTTTCTCGCCAGCAAGACGGTGGTTGGAATCGCCCTGGCAGCCGCCGGAATTCTGTATTGCTGGGCCAAGGGATCGGCAATCGGGCAAGGCGTCGGTATCACCATGGTTTGCGCCGGAGTAGGATTTCTCGCTCCGAACCTCTGGCTAACTATGGCCATTTCCAAACGCGGCGAAAAAATTCGCAACGGCCTCGCGGATGTTTTGGACCTTCTCGTGATTTCCGTCGAATCGGGACTTGGATTGGACGCCGCATTCCAGCGGGTCGGCGATGAAATGAAACTGGTTCATCCAGCGCTTTCGGAAGAGCTGCAATTGGTTACGCTGGAATCGCAGATGGGTATTCCGCGATCAGAAGCCCTGACCAATTTCACCACTCGAACGGGCATCATGGAAACTCAATCCCTCGTGGCCATTATCAACCAGGCTGAACGATTCGGAACCAGCATTGCTCGAGCCCTTCGGAATCAATCGGACGCCCTTCGCATCAAGCGACGCCAAAAGGCCGAAGAGCGCGCTCAACAAACGACGGTCAAGCTGATGGCCCCGCTAATTCTCTTCATTTTCCCGGCCATTCTTGTTGTGCTCGCCGGACCAGCGGGTCTCAAAATGGCGGAATCGCTCAAGAGCACACCGGGCTTGCAGTAATCAACAGTTCACGCCGACTATTACGAAGTAGACGACAACCCCACATCCAACTTCCCGCCCGAGCTGTGGTGCTGGCCTCATCATCAGGCGGGCGTTGCGCACACCCGCTTTACATTTCCGGCGGATCGATTACCCCGCAGACAATCTACGATCTGTAACATGTAAAACCTTACCCCTTGACCAAAACCGGTGAATGTGCTATGTTTGCCCCCAGTTCGAGCTTCTTCTTTCGGGCACAAGAAGGAGAGAGGGGACAAGTGTCTTTTTCATTCACAAGGGTTTGCGCTTTGTCGCTACGGGGGCGGTACGCTCGGTTTCTACACCGGGAAGGTTTCTACTTGGCGATGAGTGAGTGCATGTTACAGGGTTTTTCATGGGAGGTTGGATATGACGAATAGGGGTCTACGGGGATCGTTGTGTTTCGGAATTATGGGAATGGCCGCTTCATTGGTTCAAGCGGAAGTAGGTTATCCGTCAGGAATTCAAGACTTCGAATCGATGGCGGTTGGCAACGGCGTGTTGACCTTGCCCAGTTGGGTGGTGGTCAACACAAGTGCGAATCCGGCGGATTTCACGGTTGTCGCCGCGGATGACTTTGACAGCATGATCCAACCGCGGGGAACATCAACGCGCTGGCTCAGAGTCCGCGACGTCGATGCCGCTAATGTTCAAAATCGGTTTTACAGTCCCGGAATTGTTGCCCCAAGTACATTGGATTACAAATGGGTGTTCTGGGTCAATCTTGAAACCATCGCTCCCGGAGGCACGGCAACAAAACCCAAGCTCGTCATTCAACACCGCGACGGCGCCAACAACTATGCCAACGCGTGGGGAATCGAGTTTACCGACACCACTGCAAACCTCGCCGTATTGGGAATCGGCGGCACGCCGGCCTCGACCCCGCTATATACCATCGCCAGCCCGAACGGACTCAATGACTGGGTCAAATTGCAGTTAGACGTATTGTTCTCCGAGGGCATCATCGAAGCCCGCTTCAACAACAGCAGTCCTGTTTCCCTCCCCATCAACCTCAACGGCAATCCGCAAGAGTTCCGGTTCTGTTATCGCGGCGAAGGCACCGGCAACGTCATGACCATGCTCGTAGATGACGTAAGTGTATTGGTAGGTAATTTACCCGTGAAAGGTCCGGCGGTTTCTTTCTTAGGTGTCGCCGCGATGTCAATCTTGACTGTTGGGGTGGGCGCTTGGGTTACCCGCCGTCGCGTTAGTGTTTGCCGCCCATCATAGCTAATAGAGTTTGGGTGCGCGCTTTGTAGGCTTGAGCCAACATGGGGGGTGTTCGATTGCAAAAATAGCCGATCGAACACCCCGCTTCTTTTGAGCATTTCTTCCGTCGTTCGCCGGTTCTCGCGGGGGATTCATTTGCTCGTCAGCAAAACGACCCCGATTGGCCATTCTCAAGGCCGATTGGACCCTGCCTGGGATTCTATACGGGCATTATCAACATATCGTGGCGCGAATTGACGCATTAAGGTGCGTGTTTTGCCATTGCTCAACATGGCCAGGAATTCAGAACCATCTTCTGAACGAATTGGTACGCCAATTGCCTGGTACTTGATGGCGTGGGGCCGCAGGCTTCGACGAGAGGGTCCGCTGAATTGGAGTCCACGCGGGTTTGGCGCGATGCCGTCAAGGGTATGGCTTATGAGTCGGGCTCGACAATTCCATATTATGGATGGGAACGAGGCGGCGGCTTCGGTGGCCTATCGGCTCAGCGAAGTTATTGCCATTTACCCCATCACGCCCAGTTCACCCATGGGAGAGTGGGCGGATCAGTGGGCGGCGGAAAACAGACCCAACCTTTGGGGAACCGTCCCCAGCGTTACGGAAATGCAAAGCGAAGGGGGAGCAGCCGGTGCGATTCATGGCGCCCTCCAAACCGGAGCCTTGGCGTCGACGTTTACCGCTTCGCAAGGATTGCTCCTCATGATCCCCAACATGTTCAAGATCGCCGGCGAATTGACCCCGACCGTGTTTCATGTTTCGGCTCGAACGGTGGCGACTCACGCCCTGTCAATCTTCGGCGACCAAAGCGACGTGATGGCAGCTCGTGGCACTGGGTTTGCCATGTTGGCATCGGGAAGCGTTCAAGAGGCGGCGGATCATGCGGCCATTGCCCATGCGGCTACGTATCGGTGTCGACTCCCGTTCCTGCATTTCTTTGATGGATTCCGTACTTCGCACGAAGTGATGAAGATTGAACCGGTTTCGGACGAAATCTTGCGAGTGCTGATCGATCCCAAGCTCATCGCCGAACATCGAAGTCGCGCCTTGAATCCGGATCGACCCGTGCTACGTGGATCTGCTCAGAATCCTGACGTGTTTTTCCAGGCCAGAGAGGCGGTGAATCCGTTTTACAACGCGTGCCCAACCAACGTCCAATCGGTCATGGATCAATTCGCGCATGAAACCGGGCGGGCGTACCACTTGTTTGATTACGTCGGACATCCCGAGGCCGAGAAAGTCATCGTGATCATGGGTTCCGGCGCCGAAACCGTCGATGAAACTGTTGAGTATTTGGTGGCTCGTGGGCAACGAGTGGGAGTGGTGAAGGTTCGTCTGTATCGACCGTTTGACGGACAGGCGTTTGCCGGCG
>JBBTCX010000246.1:0-3456 GCA_038043045.1 Planctomycetota bacterium
CCCCCCCCCCCCCCCGAGCAAAAGAACTCCCGCGACGACAAAACTCAATCGACCTCGATGATTTTTGCAATTTGACATTTTGAACTGCTCTCTCCTCATACGAACAATTCGCGCCACCCAACAACATTTGAACCCGGAAGCTTCAAAAAGTCAATCGGTAAATCCGTGCTTCGTGTTGGGTGGCAGGGCAATCGCGCCGGGTCTTAATGCCCGAAGCGGATCGAGTACGACCGTCCACGGTCGCTGATATAACTTGCACCAAACCCGTACGGCCTGGAATATCGAACCCGCGAACAGCTCGGAACCGAGTAACTGACTTCGTCGTAGTAGCGGACCGGCGAATCAACGTACACGGTCCGATACTCCACGGGTCTGTAATACACAGGACTATAGGAGACCACTCGTGGACGCGAAACATACTGCACACGTCGCGGCGCATAATCGCGATGATGAACGCGAACCGGGGCTCGTTCATAGCGCACGTGACGTCGGTGATCGGCTTGAACTTCCGACGTACAAGTGACAAGACTTGTCACCACGACTCCCGCCACAACGGTCCATTTCGAAAGCACTCCGGTCAACATGGGTTTATCTCCTCTTTTTCCTTTCGCCAAAACCGAAGACCACACGGTTCATTCGGGGTCCTGGCCGTTTCATTTTCATCCGAGTGTTTAGACCCCTCAACAACCCATCCGTTAGAAAATTCCAAGGGCTCAAAAAAAGGTCCAATAACCATGAAAATGCGCGCAATTTCATGGTTTTCGGACGTGCCGGCAGTCCGATAATTCATCGGTTTTCGCACCATGGCATGCTGCGGGCCAGTCACGAATTTCAGCGCGAATCAATGGCATCAAACATAGGTCAACAAACGGGCGCTTGGTGCAATCGAGATGTCCTCCGAAGTTTTTTAGCTTTCGCATGGCCCGATTCCATGCGAGTTCCTTGATTGGAGCGTGCGACTCTTTGCACCCGTGTAGCCCGATTGGCTTTGAAATGCCGATCCAATGGGCAGTTTTCAACACCGAGTCCCTTTCACTTGCATAATTAAAAATTCCACGTCTGGATCGCGAAATCATGTTTTGAAGGTCCCACTTTTGAGATACTGCAACGGACAGAAGAATGATGGCATCAAAGACTTGACCAGGTGGAAGAGTTGGGTCTTCACAGAGAAAATAGGTGATTCGGCCTCCGCCGGACAAAGCCACCAAAACAAGACGAGTGTCCGAATTGGTTTTTCGCCAGTCGGAGATTTGTTGAGCAAGCACTCCGGCGCGTTTACGGTTTCGTTTATCGTTGAGAAGTCGATCGGAGACGATTCGGCGCGAGGGATCGACCTTGGTCCAGTCCCAGATTTGGAAGGTGACGTGGTCCGGGTATGCCCGCGAAATGGCGTCGGCAAGATCTTGCGCGTCGTGTGCGCGGCCGCCGGTGATGCCGGGCAGGATCAGGACATGCGTCTCTTGGCCGCTGAATATCCGGTCCTGTCGAGGAATATGCGCCGCTTGAGTTCCAGAAGCAGCCACGCAAAGAAGAAACAATACTTTTAGAAACGGTAGATGAACGTGAATCATCATGAATTCCCAATGGCACGATTGTTTTTGCAATCCACTGCTCCCCTTGTTATAGCTCGGTTTTGCGTGGTGACCAGTTTGGGCGACTTTGGGAGTATTGGGGTCAACCGATGCGGAGGACTTGGAAGGTTGAGAAACCATGAATGATCCGGAGATGATCGCCAGTTCCGATACCCTTCGCGGAAATCGCGTTCCGCCGGGGCAGACGGCCGTTCGGTCCATTGATAAACAAACGGGGAAGCTGAAATGGCCGGTACTTCATGCGGGAACGGTGCCGTATATCGATCCGGAACATTGGTCGCTTTCCCTCTTCGGTCTGGTTGAAAACCCGTTGAAGATTGCCTGGAATGAATTTCAAGCTTTGCCCAAGAATCGGGTGAAGTGCGATATTCATTGCGTGACACAGTGGTCACGATTGGACAATGTTTTTGAAGGGCCGACGGTGCGGACGGTTTTGGAGCTGGTGCAACTTTCACCAAAGGCCACTCATGTTTTGGTTCACGCACATGGTCCGGCGCGGGATCATTGGACGACGAATCTCCCGCTGTCTTATTTTGCGGACGAGGATTGTCTTTTTGCGACGCATCATGATGGCGAACCCTTGACCCCGGAGCATGGCGGTCCGGTTCGGTTGGTGGTGCCGAAACTCTATTTTTGGAAAAGTGCGAAGTGGGTGATGGGCGTGGAGTTTCTTTCCAAGGACATGGCCGGTTTTTGGGAGGAAGGTGGATATCACATGCGCGGCGATCCGTGGCTGGAAGAACGGTATTCCTAATCGGCGGGGTTTGGCATATCCTTAAGTTCAGGTAGTTTGTTATGTTGACAAGAACGAGTGAATACGCCTTGCAGGCGATGATCTACTTGGTGAAGCACGAGGATCGCTGGCCACTCCAAACCAGTCAAATCGCCAAGGATACTGGGATTCCGCAAAAGTATCTCGGATTTGTATTGGGTGATTTGGTTCGGGCGGGGGTGTTGGACGCGCGACGCGGTCGTGGAGGCGGGTTTCGGATGACCAAATCGCCGAAGGCGACGTTGCTCATGGATATCTTGGCGCCTTTTGAGTCGACTCTTTCCAACCGCCGGCCTTGCCCGTTTGGGAACACGATTTGTAGCGATGATCACCCCTGTGGCGGGCACTTCCGGTGGAAGAAAGTTCGTGAGAGCTTCCATGGGTTTCTCCTTCAAACTTCGGTCCACGATATTAGTTTTCCCGAAAAGGCCAAGGCGCCGCGTCGATCTCGCGCCACCAGCCGTTAAGAGACAGCTCGTGTCACTCACACTTACGAACCGCTGACTCTGGTCATCCACGCCGGGCCAAGGCGCAGTGGCCTACCCGGGGGCGCCTTTCATGGACAAAGAGGTTCGTCGGCGAAAGCCAATAGAAGGGCGATCAAGTCGTCGACATCAATCGTGCCGTTTCCCTGGCCACAGGGAATGATGTCGGCTGCCGGACATTGCGGCGGTTCCGCAAACCCGTTCAACATGCAGACAAGGTCGTCGATGTCGACAAGACAGTCACCGATCGTGGGGAAGATATCTCCGAACAAAGGAACGGGAGTCCAAGTGCAGCCCAATTGGGCGTCGCAATGGTCGATCGTGCAAGCCTTGGCATCGTCACAGTCTGGGTCGATGAGACAATTGGGTCCCGGAACGGATTTCCACATCAGAGCTTCGTTGCGTGATGTCGCGGAATTATATCCGGTGCCGACGATTATCATTACGCCGCCGGCATCCACTTCCACACCACTGGCGGATGAAGATGCAAAGGACACCGGGAGGAAGGAGTGCAAATCGACAAGCGATTCGGCCGTTCCGGCCCAGACTGCCGCATGTGATCCACCCGCGCCGGATACCGTACCGACTTGCACGCCGGTGTGAATGT
>JBBTCX010000247.1:0-2879 GCA_038043045.1 Planctomycetota bacterium
CGTGGTAGGCTCCGAAGGAGAACCGCTCTTTTTCAACTATTCACGGGACATGCTCCCTGGCGCCGGATATACAGGAGGAGTTGCTGTTCCTGCCGCAGGTGACCCGGGGTCGGGAGCTTGTTTACGAGAAGACATTACGGCCCGTGTGCGCAGAATCCGATTGGGAGAAGCAACGGAAATTGAGGCAAATACATCCAACAAGTGCCGAAGTCTGCCGGGTTCCTCCTTTCGTTACGATCAAGTCGCGCGAGGTCTCTTCCGGTGCCGGTCCAACTGAAAGAATCCGCCGCCACGCAGATTACTGAAATCGACTGAAGATTCCTCTGGAATTGACTCTGGGGTTATGGTAACTTTCTCCGTTTAGTAAACGGGAAACGGTCTTTTCGGGCCTCCATCGGGAAATCCCGGACCGTCGGACGATTCCGTCGCAGGGTTTGAGTTCGCGCATGGTTAAACGCAAGAACAAGGGTGGCGCTACGCATCAATCAGCAAGTGAAGCAGGAGCGGCCAGTGTAACGGACCTCAACAGGGAGCTGTTTCAGGCTGCAGTCAATCTGCGCGGCTCTATCGAGCCGGCAGACTACAAACGTTATGTCCTGCCGATCATTTTCCTTCGCTTTTTGTCGCTGCGCTATGAGCGCCGACGAGAGCTGCTTGAGAAGCTCATCGCCGATCCCAAAAGCGACTACCACACGACCAACTCCAAGGCTGTCAAGCAGATTATCGAGGACCCTGACGAGTACCGCAGCGCTGGTGCTTTCATCGTTCCGCCAACGGCGCGCTGGTCCAACATCGTGCAGCAGGCCCAGTCCGACGACATAAAGGTCAAGCTCGACGACATTCTGGAACTGCTCGAGAAGACCTATCCAGAAAAGCTCCGTGGTTTGCTGCCGCGCATTTATGCCGGTTCAAACCTCGCTTCCGAGAATCTGCGCGGCCTGATTAACCTCTTTTCAAAGGACATTTTCAAGCAAGACCACGGCGGAGAAGATCTCATAGGCCGAATTTACGAATACTTCATCGGCGAGTTCGCCAACTCCGAGGGCAAGCGCGGCGGTGAATACTTCACCCCCGCCAGTATCGTTCGTATGCTCGTTGCCATGCTTGAACCGACCCACGGTGTTGTATTCGACCCGTGTTGCGGGTCCGGCGGCATGTTCGTGCAGTCTGACCTGTTCACGAAGCACAACCGCCAGCTCTCTTTCGTCGGCCAGGAATCCAAAGACTTCACCTACCGACTTTGCCGGATGAACTTGTTCATCCACGGTATCGACGGCAAGATCGAACTCGGCAACTCTTACAGCGATGACAAACACGCGACCATCAAGGCCGATTACATTCTGGCTAATCCGCCATTCAACGACGGCTCAAAGGGCGAAAACGGTTGGGGTGCAGACAAGATCCCGGACAAAGACCCGCGCCTTATCGTCGGCGGCGAGAAGATGCCTCTTTCACCCCGCAACGCCAACACGATGTGGATCATGCACTTCCTTCACCACCTCAAAGAAACCGGAACCGGCGGGTTCGTAATGGCCACGGGCGAGTTGTCTAACAGCGAAACCGCGCGACTGGAAGTGCGTAAGACCCTTGTCGAACACGACTACGTGGACTGCATCGTTCAGTTGACGGGCCAGCTTTTTGCCAACACACAGATTCCCTGCGCTTTGTGGTTCCTGTCGAAAAACCGCGCTGGCAAAGGTGGCTTCCGCAAGCGGATGGGTGAGATCCTCTTTATCGACGGTCGCAAGCTCGGCTCACTGATCCCCGGCTCACGCAAACAGAAGCAGCTTTCCGACGACGAACTGGAACGCGTCGCATCGGCGTACCGCCAGTTCAGGCGAACGGGCGTCCCCGACGAAATGGCTGGCTTTTGCAAGGTCGCCACGCTTGATGAGGTGCGACAGCATAAGTATGCGCTCACCCCCGGTCGCTACGTCGGCGCGGCAGAAGTCGACGGCGACGACGAGCCGTTCGAGGAAAAACTTCCGCGACTGACGGCCCTTTTGCTAGAGCAAATGAAACAGTCGTCCGAGCTTGACGCCGCCATCGAGCAGGTGCTCGCGGAGGTGAACAATGGCCGGTGAACCGACTCCCGGGCAGATGCTTATTTACCGGGATGGGGCGCTCAACCTTTAGGTTCGCCTTGACGGTCAGACCGTTTGGCTCAATCAAGGCCAAATGGTCGAACTCTATCAGACTTCCAAACAGAACATCAGCCTCCACATTCGCAACATCCTGGACGAGAAGGAATTAGATGAGATTTCAGTTGTCAAGGAATACTTGACAACTGCCGCTGATGGCAAGCAGTACCGCACTCTCCACTACAGCCTCGACATGATTCTCGCCATAGGCTACCGCGTCCGGTCCCATCGCGGAACACTTTTCCGCCAGTGGGCCACGGCCCAACTCCGCGAACTGCTCGTCAAAGGCTTTGTGCTCGACGATGAACGAATCAAGGCCGGTCGCACAATCGGTCAGGACTACTTCGACGAACTGCTCGACCGCATCCGCGACATCCGCTCCAGTGAACGGCTGTTCTATCAAAAAGTGACTGACATCTATGCCACCAGCATCGACTACGACGCCGACGCCGAGATCAGTAAGGAGTTTTTTGCGACCGTTCAAAACAAGCTGCATTGGGCCATCCACGGCCACACGGCGGCGGAGATTGTTCGCCAGCGGGCCAGCGTGGCAAAGCCGAACATGGGCATGACGACGTGGAAGAATGCGCCGGCCGGTCCGATCCGCAAGGCCGACGTTACCATCGCCAAAAACTACCTTATCGAGACTGAACTCGAAGAGCTGAACCGCATCGTGTCGATGTATCTAGTGTAGTGTATCATAATTATGCAACTTTATAGTCGCCTTGTCGGTATCAC
>JBBTCX010000248.1:0-6785 GCA_038043045.1 Planctomycetota bacterium
CTGCGTCTGACCGGCCAGCCCCTCTTCAACAAAAGTGGCCAAGGTTCTTACTTCGCCAGCGGAATCGGTTCGCGTCACCCGGATCTGATCGGCCTGATTCGATCGATAGACATACTCTTCTACGATGAAAAACTCATCCGTGGCCCCGACCAAGAACCCTGTTACGGTGTCCTTCCATACGCGGGTTTCGCCCGTGGGAATATCGTAACGAAAGATCGGCCCCGAATTCTCATCCTGCCAAACGACGCTGTTGTCGCTCATCACGATGCGCGATCCCAAAACGCGCCCGTCGTCCAAATGACCCTCGATCACGATGTCTTCGCCGGTGGAAAGCCCTTTGAGCACCAAATCCGAGGTGGGCCCGTTTCGGCGAATAAAGGCCAACCGATCGTTGTCCAGAGAGAATGTCGAGCCCACGTTTTCGACTTCGATCGTCGGCTCGGAGCCCGCAAGGTCTTTCACGCGAAGCACAAAAGAATCGTTTTCCGTATCTTGCAAGGAATAGGCTGCTCGGCCCGCACTGACTTTGACGGAGGGATGGACCAACAACAAGCCCGGTTCATTGCTGGGGAGGAACAAGGCGCGATCGGTGCCTGTGAGCGTGTCGATCACGTGAAGCTTGCCGCTGGGACCATTGCTCGGCGGTGCTTTGGCGTAAACAATGAAGCGCCCATCGGTTGCTAGGCCGAAGTAGGCACCCGTCGGGACGAGGGGTTGTAGAAGCGTTCGCTCTCGATCCGCGTATTGGTAGAGATTACTTGGACCGGAAAAACTCGGAAACACCACGTCATTCCCATCGCCGGGGAAGTTGAGTCGCACGTCGGTCAAGCTGGTGGCGTAGTACAGCTTCTCGCTATCGCCGCCCACGATGACGGGAAAGGGTTTGGCCCCAAGCGGATCGGCCACCGCTTGCTCGATGGATTGCTGCACGTCCGTAAACAATTCCTCGACGGAGTTGTTGAAGTCGCGCACATCCCCGCACCCACCGACGAACAAAGTGATAAACAATACACCCGAAATCAATGCCAAACGTTGCATGATCGTTCTCCCATAATCTAAGGTCCCGTGACGAAACTCACCTCCGAAACCTCGGACTCGCGGTTTGGCCGCCATTTTACATTATCGGACAACCGCGCCAATAGCCCGTCCGTGGGGTAATGCAAGATGACTTCGGCGTTTCAACCTCATCCCCCATTGTTGATATTCTGAAACATTCCCTCACAGCCGTCATGACGATTTTTCGGTCGAATAGCGGTCGGTTCTGACGTAACCTTCGGTCAACACGTATGTTATTCGACAAGTTCCTAAAACAGAATTCACGGTCAGATTTGGCATGACCCCTGCCCTTTCAAAAGCATCAATCCGCGAAACAGACCTGTGTGCAAAAGCGGAAGTGCTGGATAGAATAAGAAGAGTGTTCACGGGTCGAATTGGCGGGGAAAGGCAGTTCCATGAACGAGGAAACATTCCAACGAAAATTGGCTGAATTGATCGCGGAAATCGGGACCTTGCCGGAGGGTGAGCGCGGAAAGCTCGAATCGCTGGCGGAGGAAACGCGCGAGCGCCATCGTCAACTCAAGGAGACGGTGAACAGTTTGCAAGAGAGCATCGATTTCGTGCGACTCAGCATTAAGTATTTGCTATTTGATCTGGAGGCCACGCGACGCGAGAACGCCCAGCTTCGCAAGATGTTGGACGAAAGCAGCAATCAATAAAGGCAATCGCAAAAAACGACCTCCGGTTTCTTCACTCTACCCTAGAACATTGTATGTGTGGAACGGGCATGCGAAAGCGTGCCCGTTTTTTTTGCGCGAAAATGAAGTCAGGATGGTGGAGTTCGCCCGATCAGGGCTTCCACGCCTTGGGTATCTTTGGGCATGACCGCGGTGAGGACTTCCGGTCTCATGTCGGCGGAGCGGATATGAACGGTGTCCTCGATGCGGATTCCGCCGAACTTGGAATCCAACAAATTGTCCACCGCCGAACGATTCACTACATCGGAAAACGGACCCACCAAAGACGGGTTTCGCCAGATGGCGGGAACGAGATAAATACCGGGTTCAATGGTCACGACCATGCCGGGGAGAAGATCGCGGTCGAGGCGAAGGAATTTGCTGCCGAATTCCTTGCGCCGAGTGCGGCCTGGTGCATATCCGGCCAGATCGCCGAAGTCTTCCATGTCGTGGACATCGAGACCGATAAGGTGACCTAGGCCGTGAACATAGAACAACGTGTGCGCATTTCGAGCGGCCAAATCATCCGGTCGTCCGCGTAGCAAACCGCAGTCGACCAAGCCGGCACAGATTTCTCGTGCGGCCAAATCGTGAATGTCACGAAATCGCCGACCGGGCGTGCACGCGTTCACCGCCGCGACCTGTGCACGCAAGACGGTTTCATAAATCTGTTTTTGGATATCGGTGAATCGGCCTGATACGGGAACGGTGCGAGTCATGTCGGAGGCGTAACCGCCGGGTTCTTCGGCGCCGCCGTCCAATAGCAAGAGTTGGCCCGATTGAATGGTGTTTGGATACCCAGGCGGATGGAGCACTTCGCCGCGAACGGTCACCAGTGTGCCAAAGGATGGCTCGCATCGGTTCTGCAGGAGCGCCGTGGAAAACGCGGCGGCGATCTCAAACTCGCTGCGACCAGGTGCCACCAGTCGACACGCGGCGAGATGCGCTTGGACAGTGAAATCCGCCGCTTGTCGCATGGCCGACATTTCGTGACCGTCTTTGATGAGACGCATGTCGATGATCGGCAAAAGTTCATCGGGGTGCGGCGGTTCCAAACCGAGCGACGCGACCCACTGCGTAGAAGTCAAGCAAGGTGGCCAGATTGCGCCTGCCGATCGATCCTTGAGCAACGCGGGTAACGTGGTAGGATCGCCGATTCGATTCAATGAGAGACCAGCAACTGCGGCCAAGTCGGCGTCTGGAACAGCTTCGCCGGTCCATACGGCGTCATCCAAAGTGGTCGGCACCCGGAGAAGATGACATCCGTTGTCACCATCACTTCCAGGTTCGATCAACCAACAGGCGCCCTCGAGTGATGGACCGCCGAAGTAGAGATAGTTGCTGCCCGCGCGGAATGGGTAGGTTTGGTCAGGATAGTTTCGACCACGGGCTTTCCCCGCGAGAAAGACGAGCGGGCGGCGCAAGTGGCGGGCCAATTGAGCGCGGCGCTGTCTGTACACATCGGGCGGCGCGGTCACGCGTAAATGGGACATTCTCTTCCAGAACCTTTCTTACCCACCTGGTTGATCCATGCTCTTTCCGTTGGCGCAGTCCTTCGGCGTCGCAAACTGAATAGAAGTCGGTCCAACTTGCGAAACCGTAGACCACTGCCGAACATCGAAGCGCATATCGGCGTCGAGTTTCGGCCAACGAGCGGTCATCGACATCGGCAACAGCGGACCATCCTCTCCCATGCGACGATAGTCATCCAGAAGCGACTCCATGTCCACCACCCCATCGGTATCACGGTAAACGACCCGTCGCACGAGTTGCGGCGGATAACGATCCAACCAAATCTCTCGCTCGATCACCGCCTGCCCTCCGGGACGGGATGCGATGAAAAGAACCTGTTGGGCCTCATCGACCACTCGCTGAACCGCGCGAAAACGAGGATGAGTGGAGCGACCATGAGTGTCGATCGGGATCGGCGTCAACCCCAAAGCAGCCACCAATTGATCCGGTCGAGCGGGCAGGTTGTGGGGTTGAGACAAAGTTCCGTCGTGTGTCCCGCAATACCAGGAATCGTCGTGTTTGTTATAACACCAGTATTGGTCGCGGTTCGAACCGAAGAGCATCTGGGTATCGCCAAACGTTCGAAGATCAAATCGAATGTAACCCGGCGAAAGAAAAAACAGAGTGCCATCGAGATGATAACTTCGCCGATTTCCTTCGGGTGTGGCAAAGTGACCGTCGACGCTTCCCACCGCACGCAACGTCCCCGAAACGGAGGCAATGTTTCGATTCACGATCCCCGCCGCAAGGGCCAGTGTGATGGGTTCCAAGGTGACACGTGGAATCGGACGGACGCAAGCCGTACTATTCAACATCAGGACAGCACACATTGAAAATGCGAGATGGTTCGTCCGCTTGGAATGGCGCGAAGACGGCCTCGTTGCGAGCATGGCCGTCAATTCTCCGCTTCCGGCAGAGGCAAATTCGGCTCCACGGGGTCCGTCCATTGGCCCATGTCACCGTGAAGGACGGCACTGAGTTGCCGGCTCACGCCTTCGATTTGGTCTTCGGTCAGGCGGGGGTTGATCACCTCGTGCGTCGACCCGTCGCGGGGAAAGGTCATTTTCCACACGTCGCCATCCGGTGTCGTCGTCGAACCGTCGTATCGAAGAACCCGCTTTCGCATCAAGATCAAGGCGAGAACAAAACGAAACTGCCGACGAAGCAGCTCCGTCTCGTCCGCCAATCGGGTGAAGAAACCAATTAACATTTCGCTGTCAACAAACGTCTTTTTCCTCTGTTCACGAATAGGAACCCGGGTCTTGAAATGACAGAAACAGCCTTCCGGCGGTCCTGACCACCCCTCTTGGCAATAATCCGCTCGTCGAAACGACTCGCCTTCTTCAAAAAGCGCCGTAAAGAACCACTCGCCCGGCTCAAGCACCCGTCCGGTGATCGCGCAACGTCCGCTGGCCGACTCCACTTGCCATTGATGTAACATCTTTTTCGTTTTCCGTGATGTTTGAACGCCTAAGCATATTCCTTTTTCATGGCTTCCCCACCCATTGAACGTGTGCCTTGTCTTTCCGTCAAGGCGCGGTCGATATGGAAATAGACCGCACCATCGTTTCCCCACTCACCTGTGAGTTTCTCTTCGGTATCGCCCCGCGCTTTTTGCATGAGTTTACACGCTTTTCCTCTTGAACTTGTCGGCCACGATTCTATGCTCGTGGGGGCGGATCGCTTGGATCGTCGACACGCGAGTTTTTATGCTCCGAATTCCCGAATGCAAGGAGGCTGGACATGGCACGGCGGCGTAGGAGATCGTCGGCGAAAAATTGGATGTTTGTCGCCGTCCTTGCTTGCGGAGCCGGTCTTTCGTGGTGGGTTTTCCTGACCGCGGATCGGTCGGTCGAAGCCACGGCGAGCCGCTCGTTGGCCGCCCGTCCTATCCTTTCCGCC
Organism: Planctomycetota bacterium; assembly: GCA_038043045.1. Taxonomy (GTDB): domain Bacteria; phylum Planctomycetota; class Phycisphaerae; order UBA1845; family UBA1845; genus JBBTCX01. Next base: position 5,148 of record JBBTCX010000248.1, read on the forward strand.
TCTCTTCAAGATTCGGTCCCATCCCCCGAAAACCCCGCAAAAAAAGCGGAACCCGGCTCAAACGAGGAATCGAAACCCCCTTCGAATCCGAATCCGCCTCCGTCGACCGAGTCGAGACCCCAACAGGAAGTTCCGTCCGTTCCCGCTCCAGTTTCAAATGCCTCCCGGATAACATCCTTGGTCGTTTCCGCTGAGGAAGCCCTTTCGCGTAACGAATTGATCGCCGCCCGGATGCGATATCAGGAAGCCTATGACCTTCAGCCCCAAGAACCGATTCGGTCACGCGTGCGAGGGGAATTGATTCGCTTGGGAGGCGAGACAGTTCTTTCCCCTCGCATCTTCGAGAATGATTCGCTGACCGCGACATACGTTCTTCAACCCGGCGACTCTCTCGCCAAAGTAGCCGCACAGTTTAAGGTCACGCCCGACCTGTTGGCCGCCCTGAACGGCATCGCCGACAAAAATCTCGTCCGCGCCGGACAAACGATCAAGGTGATCCAAGGACCTTTTTCAGCAATGGCCGACAAGCGGGCCTTTCTCCTTGAAGTTTACTTGGACAAGACCCTGGTCACCGAGTTCAAAGTGGGCCTCGGCGCCGACGGTAGCACGCCGACCGGGAAGTGGCAGGTTTCCGGGAAGTTGGTCAACCCCACGTATTACCCACCGCGCGGCGGCCAAATCATCGCTGCCGACGACGCCAAAAACCCACTCGGAGAACGATGGATCGGCCTGGTCGGCATCGAGGGCAACGCGATTGGCCAAGAACGTTACGGTATCCACGGAACCATCGAACCGGGCAGCATCGGCAAGAGCACTTCAATGGGCTGCATTCGCCTGAAAAACGAAGACGTGGAACGACTTTATATGTATCTGGTTGAGAAACACTCGACGGTTACGGTAAAATAGAGGTGCTCTTTGAATTCGATGGTCGAATCCCAAGGACACAAAGCGTATGGAAATCGAAGATCTCATATTCGTCGGGTTTAACTCTCGCGTGGCCGCTTTGGACCGCAACACCGGTGACATCGTCTGGTCATGGAAAGCGCCGAAAGGCACCGGTTTCGTCGCCGTCCTTTTGGATACGGATCGCCTCATCGCATCCGTCGACGGTTACACCTATTGTCTCGACCCACGAACTGGGTCGACGATGTGGGAAAATCACTTGAAGGGTCTGGGAACGGGCGTCCCATGCTTGGCATCCGTAGCCGGTCAAAGTTCTTACCCCATCCTCGCTGAGGCACAAAAGGAACAGCAACGCAGTGCCGCCAACGCCGGCACGTAGCACTTTTTCGACTCTGCCGCGCAAGAATGTCCAGGCGGGTGATGGACTATTTGTGGGAGGTACAACCAAACAAATGTCGTGGATGGCTTGATGAAAAAAATCGGCGTACGGTCGGTGCGAGTTTTCAAGCACCGAATCGGCCCCTGAGGGAAGAGGGATGCGCCGAATGAAAGAGAACACTACTTCCCGGTTGGCTGTGCCGGCTAAAACTTCGAGAGACGCGTTGACGGACATCTTGTGCAACGGAGCCCAGTGATTGTTGAGTCAGACCGTCGAGGGATTTCTGGAAATGTTCGAGGCCGAGTATGGCAGTGACACAGAGTGCCCGAAAATGGATCGGGATGTGATGCTGACGT
>JBBTCX010000249.1:0-6542 GCA_038043045.1 Planctomycetota bacterium
AATTCCCTATTTTAACATTTTCGCGCCGGCCGAACCGCAGACGGCTGAAGAGTTAGGTTTCTGTTAGCTAAAACACGTGAACTCCAAATTCAATTCCGTGATGTAGTTCAACGTTCCGCTCCCCGTAATCCGCCGCATCACCCCGGTCGTGAAATCCTCCAACACCGCCCTCGCCGACAGAACCCGCCCGAAACTGTTTATTAACTGCGTCGCTCGCAACAGGGTCAGATTCGGCGTTCCCAACAGTCCCGTGCTTCTCGGGCTGGCGTGTTTCCGCTGGGCCAGTTCGCTTTGGATCACGCCCAGGGTCGCGTCGCTGTCGATTTTCAAGTGTCCTTCCCACCGCACCGTCCGCCCGCGAAACCCCGACACGTCGCGCACGATCACGTTTTGCGGCCCCAGCGGGTTGATCACCGAAAGGGTTTTGTCGCTGCCCTCGATCACTCGCCCCACCCAAAACGCCGTTCCCGCCGCCCTCCGCGCCGACCCCGTCTGGCCGATGTCGAGCTCGGGTACGCCATTGGTTCCGCCAAATGTCGGTGTCGCCATATTCGTTCACCCTTTTACGACAACTGCTTCGTCGTCGGTTCCGCTGGAACAAAACCAGGCTTGCCTGGCCTGAAAGGCCGAAACATGACAGCCCGTGGCATCGCCACGGGTACCCGTCACCCCAACCCCCCGCGACCCTGTAAGGGTCGAACACTGTCGCATCGTTGCCTCCTGCTAATCCGTTCGCACCGCTCCGTTGGTGATCGCCTCCTGTTGCTCCCGTCGTCCCACGTTGAGTTCGCGTTTGTTGTATTCCGTCTTGTTATTGATGATCGTGATCCCTCCCTGGACTTTCGGATTACCCAATCGCTGAAGAACTTTACCGGTATCCTCGCCGAGCAATTGCTTGTATCGATCTACCTCATACGCCGGGATGGTCTCGGTCGATGGTGATTCAGAAAGGTTTTCAATCGCCGCAACCAATCGCTTCGCCGCGTCCCGTTCCGCCGTGGACCCGCCCGCCTCGTCAAACCCCAAAATACCTCGCAGAAATGGCGCTCTTTCGGTTTGGATTGCCCTTAATCGTTCGTCCTCAGTTAAACTCGGGGCTCTCGATCGAGCTTCAATCAGTCGCCGCGCCAGATCAATCACGTCCTTCTGGCTCACGTTCGGGGCGATGTCATTGAGCAGATTGCGAACATTGCCCTCTCCCAGGGTGATATCGCCTGACGAAATTTCATCCTGTGATGCTGCGGCGCGCCTCGCTTTCTCGCGTGCCACGTCCTGTCGCTCCTGGGTGATCTCTCCCGATCGCCGCTGGAGTTGTCGCTGGGCGAAATGTTCCCGTTGTTGACGCGAGCGATCCACCGGCACTTCCACGCCCACGAGCGTCAACGATTCGATGTCGGAGTCGGAAAGAATTCCGCTGAGCGCCGCGAGGTTGTTTTGCAAAAGCCCGGCATCTCCCTTCTTGACTCGCCCCGCGTCCTGAATCGTTTTCAGGGACCGTTCCGCCTGTTCTTTTTCCACGTCAGTGAACGCGCCCTCTCGCCTCTTGCGACTCAGACGATCGATGTCGTCGGACGATTCCAAGATCGATTGCGTGCGTTCGGTCTGAATCTCTTTGAGTTTTTCCAGTTCCCCGCGAAGTTTCTCCGCTTCGGCGCGGGCCTCGGCGATGCTCTTGGTCAGCGCCGCGAATCCCAAGGTGGCGATTCCCCCGGAGAAAATGTTTTTGAGCACCGATCCGAACGCGCTGAGACCGCCGCTCGCATCCCGCGAGGTTCGCACGATCGACGCCAAGTCGCCGACCAGCGCCCCGAGTTCCGGGTGAATATCTCCGGCGACTCTGGCCAGGGCCGAGAGGGTTTGATTAAGTCCGCGCTGCGAGGTAGTCGCCTTTTCCGTGGCCTGTCCCTGGACGTTGTACTGGTCAACAATTCGCTGAGCTTCACCCTTGGCGTCTTGATTCGCCTCCGCGTTTTGCAACGTCGCCTCCGCGAGCTTTTTCTGCTCCTCGGTGATGCGCTGCAACCCCGCGGCGGTTTGCTCCCCGCCCTCAAGCCCCGCATGTATTTTCAGTTCCTGGTCAGCCATCGTCTGTCACTCTGTGCCACTGCCTCTTGAGCAGTGGTCCTCCAGCCTGTTCTTTTGGGGTCCAAAATCCATTCATCGTTCGGGCCCGTCGTCGCTTCCTGGGAAACAATTGCGGCTTTCAGCCGCTAGGCGAAGTTAATCATCCTGTTTACCGCCGTGCCGTCGTTGATGGTTCGCAACGTGAACGGGGTCAATGGATCCGCGAACTGCGACCGGCCCGAAATCGTGTGGTCCGTCCATCCTCTGCGCCCCTGTTTGGATTTCGACTCAAACGAAACGTTGCGTATGGTCAGAGTCTTGGGCGTCGCCGTGGCAATCGGCTGAAAAATCACGGTCAGGTTATTCATCGCGTTTTCGCACAGTTCCGTGGGGATGTCGTACTTCACGTCTCCGCTTTTTTCCGCGCTTTCGCGTACCGTGACGTTCACCGAAATCTCCCAGTCACCCACGTCGATGACGGTCTCCCCGATGTCCGGTCCGTCGCTGTCCGTGAGCAGCCGCGCTTGCATCGAGAATCCCACCGACACCAGATGCCCCACCGCCAGAGCCCCGTGTAGCAGCGTGTGCGGCCTCCAGAATCGTTGCGGAACCGCGAAGATCGGCGCCGCGATTCCGGTCTCGTCCCACTTTTCCATATCGTGAATGACGCTGCCCGAAGCCGGAAATCGGCACGTGGCGTTGGCGCTGAAGGAAGCGAACCCATCCTGATTGGCGCTGAAGCTCGCCCCGTGGATGACTGGGGCGGTGAGTGTTCCCTGTCCCCAGTTGGCGGTCCCGCTCTTGCGTCCCTTCCACGTCGCCGTTCCCGGCGCGGCGTTGATCAGGTCGATGATTTTGAGCGCGTCGGTGGTGTTGATCGTGCCTTCCACGAACTGCCTCGCCGCCGCGATCATGTTACTGCCCGAGGTGTTGTCCGAGTCTGCGGCGATGCTGGTCCGTCGCCCCTGTCGGGTTTCAATGCTCGTGGTGCCAATGATCTGCACTCCGTTGATCGTGCAATCAAATACTTCGTCAAACGTCCTGGTATTGGCCATGTCTCTCCGTCCCTTCGTTCCTGATTACACCGGCACTTCCCGCACCCTCAGGTGGCATTGCAGGATGTACAGGTTTTTTCTCGCCACCACGATTTCCGATCCCCGCCACTCCACGATATCCGTGTACGTGGTTCCATCCGTCTGGTCGGGTCGCTGGGAATGAATCGCATAGCGGCACAGATCCCGCACTCGGTTGATCCCCACGATGGTTCCGTCGCCCCTCCGCGCCGCCGCCCCGAATCGATCGTTTCGCCATCCGAGCAAAATGGCGTAGTGGGTGAACACCTGGATCATTCCCGCTTCGAGGTCTTCCACCTCATCGCGGAAGAACATCACTCGCCCGACACGTGGCCGTTCCCCTTCCATGAACTCATCAGCGAAATCTTTGGTCGCGTTGTCCGCGCTCCCTTCCCACGGGCCCACGCTGTCGGGGTCAAACAGCGGCACTCCGACGCTCACCTCGATCGCTTTGATTCGGGCGATGATCCAGTCCTCGGTCAGGCTCGCTATGCTATTGTCGTGTGCCATATCGCGTCACCCCATGATCAGCCTGCAAAGTTGAAACATGTCATCGTCTCAGTCCCAACCACGTCGGCACCAATTCATCGTTGATCTTTCTCTTGTCGTCCTCATCCCAAAACAAAAACGGTTTCGCCTCTTGGTCCACGTACTTGGCCAGGGCAAAGAGCAGCACTCCCGTGTGCTTGGGCGGCGGCGGTTTCGGCTCGCCCTTTTTGCGACGCTTGCCTTTCGGTCGAAACTTAAAAAAGTTCGAATCGTCCACCAGGTACCCGATGATGTTGGGCTTCCCTCCGCCCCGGTTGGGGATAAAGCGCAGTTCCGTTCGGAACGGATCGATGTCACGCGGTGACAGTCGCGAGCGTTTCAGTTTCACCGGCAGAGGGATCGCCAGCGCCTTGGCGTTTTTCGGATTGATCCGCCCGCCTTGCTGTAGCTGCCTGGCGTAGGCAACGTTGCTCCCCACCGACACCTCGTGGTCGGAGAGATCAAAGATCGTGTTTCCGCCCCCGCGACCTTTGATTCCCGAAACGATCGAGTTGTAGAGCGTACCCGTGCGCACGGCCTCGCCTTCGGGCTTTTGGGCGAGCACCTGGGTGAGCCGTTCCACCCCGCGGGTCATCCCCAGGATGCCGATGCGTTGCATGAGCACCGACGGCTTTCGAAGGCGATTCGAGACCCGTTCAAACAGGTCCCTGTCGCCCCCGATTTCGATCCGTGTTGTGACCGCAAACGCCATTGCTACTTCCGTCGCCTCTCGTGGAACAAATCCCGGCTTGCCGGGTCGCCGTCCTCAGCCTGCAAGGCTGAAACATGACAGACCGTGGCAACGCCACGGGACCCCATCGTCAACGCGCCCAACGACCCTGTAAGGGTCGAACCGGCTTGCCGGATCATGTATCCCTCAGCGTGCTGATCGCGTCGTCGTTTCCTCCGCTGGCCGCGATCGTCGAGTAGGCCGTGATGTCCGGGCTGGTGATTTCGCGCTTCGCGAATTTCGCCAGCCACAAGAAGGCGTCCTCATGGGCCTTTTTCCATTCCTCCGCCACGGGCGGTCGGCGAGTAGCCAGCCGATAGACCGCGATATCGCGGACGATGCCTTTCAGCGTGGACCCCAGCGACGGAAGCTCCAGCAGATCAAACGGCAGGGGCACGTCGCCGCGCTGCACGATGTATCCGCTGGAGATCCCCTCGGCGATGTTGATCTCCGTATCGATCACCGTGGTGTCCGGGCTGGCTCCGGCGTCGGTGGTGAAGTTCCGCGCACGTTCCGTGCCAAGGTACGTCACCACCTCCGCCGCCGTCAGAAAAAACCCCATGTTCGTTTCCTAGTTGATGACCACGCGCACGCACTTCGCCCAATCGCCGTACGCCATCGCATACCTGGCTCGCGCCCCCACGTAGTATTTTTCCTTGAGAAACTCCTCCAGCGAGTTCTGCTCCGTCGGCGCGATGGCCGCCTTGATCTCCAACGGCTCGCGATCCTGGAAAATAAAAGGTCTGACTCCCTCGTCTGTCTTGCGAATATACACGTTCACCGCGCTGGTCAGGTGCGGCATCACGATCAAACGCGCCATATTGGCAAGCACGTTTGTGGTGTTGTTGATGATTGTTGCCCCGAGCGCTTCGACGGCCACAGCCCACAGCGCCACCGGCACCACGACCGCCATGCCCGACTGCATCATGAACTTCGGCTGGCCCTTGTCGTCCTTGAAGCCCATGATCTGCTGGATTCCGAGCTTGATGATATCTTTCATCTCCGCCACGGTGGGCACATTGCCCGCGTCCGCGACGTTGAAGGTCAGGGTGTTGTCCTGGTTGCCGGAATCTCCCGACACGTGGGCGTCGTTGAAATACGTGATCCCGTCGTAACTGATAAATCCGGCGGTGGCCCCGCTCTCCAGCAGCGTGGCGATCAGCAAGTCCTTGTGTTGTGCGGCGCGCGGGGCGATGTCCCGGATGCGCCGCATAATCTGTCCCGTCTGATCGTCGGAGATTTCATCGCGGTCGATCTCCATCGTCAGCTCGTATTTTAGATTGGTAATATCGTAGCGCTCCCCGCGTACTCCATGCGCGACGCGACCCGAGGCCCATTCGCGCATCGGAGGAACCGAACCGAGGAATCTATGATTCTCCACATCCTTGGTGGAGACGATCCGTTCGGCGAGTTCCCGATACGCGGCCGCCTTATCCATCGCGTCGTAAATCCCCGCAAATTCGCTCCTGGCCCCCGCCAGGACCAATCCGGTGTCAATGATCGCCATGCAAAGCCTCCATGCTGTTGAGTTCCGCCATCATCCTTGACTGCGGAACAAGTCTTAATTTTTCTGGTCACGGCGTGGTCGCGCCCAACGCCTCATCAATTCGTACGAGGACCTTACCCGCCGAGGGGAACCCCATGATCCTGCCGACTCGCGTATGAGCCGTGGCCGTTTTCGTCAGCGTGTCATCAGCGCTGCCATAGACCAGATCGTGGAGGTCCGTCTGCGCCGCACCCGAAAGCGGCAACTCAAAATCCCCCTCCGTATAAGCCCGCACCTTTTTCGCCCCGTTAGCCCCGCCGGTGTTATCCGCCTCTTCGTAGGCAATTCCCGCGAATTGCTCGGTCCCTTCATCCGCGAAGGGCCCGACAAATCCTGTGCTCCGGGTAGTGAGTAGCGCCCCCTTGTAAATCTTGACCGCGGTCGCGACCGGAAACTCCCTCAGTTCCTTGTCCGGCAGATGCGGAACTTCTCGATTGGCTGTGAGTGCCATGTTGTAACACCTCCATGTTTGCGGTATCCCGATCCTAAATCAGGATACCAAGGTCTTCTTTTCATCATCCGTCAGCGGCTTGAATTTCGCTTCGCTTAGAGCACTTCTCTTTTTTCTGTAGCGTGTTTGCCGATAATCGTTCTGCCAGGA
>JBBTCX010000250.1:0-2406 GCA_038043045.1 Planctomycetota bacterium
CATTTCCTTGGGGCCTGTTGGCGTAGACCGTGTGGCAAGCGCGCACACATTTTCGTCGGTTTTGATATAGGGGGGGGTACCTTGATTCGTTCGAAGTTGAAGCGGCACATCCGCCCCCGGCTGTGCGATGATTCTGGAACGACTTGCAAAAGAATCATGCCATTTCGAACAGGGTCAACGGATACAAGGGAGGATAGAGTTGCATGGGTCGTCGCGGTCCCAAACCAACGCCAACATCACTCTTGAAATTGCGCGGCAGCAAACTGGTCACGGCCAATCGAGAAGCCGCCGAAGTGAACGGTCCGGATGGAACACCAGATCGCCCAAAATGGCTTGACCTCGACGCCAAGGCCAAATGGGATCAATTGGTTCCTCGACTGCAAATGATGCGCGTCCTCACACTCATCGACGAAGATGCCTTGGCTCGTTATTGCCGACTCTGGTCCCGTTGGCGGAAAGCCGAGGAGTTCATCGAAAGGAAAGGCGACATGTACCCACTGCGCGATGACAAGGCGAATCTCAAGTGCTTTGTACAGTGGCCTCAGGTGGCCATCGCTCACAAGCTCGCCCAGCAGCTCACCCGCCTCGAACAGGAATTCGGCATGACCCCCTCCGCCCGCACCCGTATCCACCTCCCCGTCGCCCCTCGCACCAACGCCGACGCCCGCAAAGCCCGATTCTTCAACACGGTACTGTAGATGGTGCGCGGAGGTGTATTCTTGCGTAACGTACGCATCATCACCCTTGAAGGGCGCGGTTGGCCCCTTCAACGGCGAATCGGTCGGCGGTTGGGTTTGTGGGGCGGAAGCGCTTGGTCGGGGAGGGTGGTCGCAACGGTCAGCACCATCGCGGTGGGGGTGTAGCTTCGTTGGAGAACCAAGCCGCCGGTCAGCGTGGGTAGGTTGACCGTGGCGAAGTCACCGGTTCGACCGGCGAAGGTGACCCCCGTGAAGCTGTTGCCCGCTTGTGGCGTGTATCCCGGTAACAGCGTGACGTTTAGCGTGCCAGATAGTGTCACTTGTTGACTCACGGAAAGTGTGTCGAATTGACCTTGGCCGGTTCCGCCAAGTTCGATGTTGAGGATGCCGCCGCTGGTCTGCGTATAATTGCCGGTGACCGAGAGCGTTCCGGCCGCAGCATCACCGCCCGGTTCCACTCGCCCGGCGTTTTGGAATATTCGCCCCGCACCCACGTTCAGTTGGCCGATCCCGCCAACGACTCCTTTGGACTGGGCGTCGGCTGCGTTCGTGAAGGGCGTGGCCGCATTGCCTTGGAACGTGACCACCGCGTTGTTGGACAAGTTGAACTCGCCGGTCGTCTGATTCTGGTGAGTGTCGTTGTTGTTGCCCAGAGTCAGCGAACGACGGACGTTGGTTACACCCTTGTTCCGAAGGGCGGCTCCGATGAAGGGATTGGTCCCAGCCCCGGCATTCACTTCGAACGCGGCACCGACTTCGTTCACCAATGACCAACCCTGGTTCAACTGAATGGACGCCCCAAAGAGGGCATCCGGCGTGGCCACGATGAGCGTTCCCCGATTGGTCAAGTTGCCACCTGTTGGCGTTGTGAGGTAGGCATCCGCGCCGCCACGATTGCTACCCTCCACGATGACCGTATGGCTTGGCCCGATTTCCCCGTCCAACTCGCAACCGCGCCAAAGCGTGAAATGACCTCGACCGACCGCACTCGGCTCCAAGGTCAAGGTCCCATTGCGAATGGCAACGGTGCCTTGCTCGATGGCTCCGCCCGAAAAAATGAATTGAGGAAGGTCACCGAACCCAACGCCTGAAAGCACAAAGGTTGCGTCGGGCTGGGCCTGAATGGCACCGGCTACTTGGTCGAAAGCTTGGGAGTCTCCCACAACGCTCAAGTCGCCGCCCGGATTCACCACGATGAGACCGTGGTTTCGAACCAAACCGTTCGACGAAGCCAAGTTCATGGCTGCGTCGACGACGATGGATCCGAAGTTGTCCAGAAGTTCGGTCCTCAAGGCGCGGGAACCCCCTGTGCCGGGAACCGAGAAGAGGGTACCGTTGTTGACCATCATGCCGTCCAAGCCAAAGTCACCGACAATCAATTCGGCTTCGAATGGACCTAGGATGGAATCGAGGATGATCGTACCGTTGTTGGTGAAAATAACGCCGGGGTCGAGATTGACTTCAGCATACGCACCACCACCTCCGAAGCCTCCAACACCTTGGACCACGAGCGTTTGCCCGACGGCGACGTTGCCCTCAAACTCGACACTACCATGTCGCAAGGTGAATTTGGCCGGCGCGGTCGCCTGCGGCCAGACCTTAACTAAACCATTGTCCACAATCACGCCGTGGCCATCCTCCAGGATCGTACCGCCTTTGAAATCGAACCTCGCCCCGCTATGCACCCGAAACGACCCGGCGCTGCGAA
>JBBTCX010000251.1:0-4833 GCA_038043045.1 Planctomycetota bacterium
CCCCTTGGCAAATCGCCAATCTCAGTTTTCACCAAAAACGCACGTAACTCCATTAGCCGCAACAGTTTACGAGCAAAAGAAGCTTCTGCAAAAAGCCTTTTTATTTCATACAAGCGAAGGATGTCGGGTCGATGACCCGACTTACGATGGACCGCTGCATGACGGCCGCGGTTTGCATCGTACCGTACAGTATTATAACATAGGTTACGGAAAAGTCAAGGGTGCGGGAATGAAGAATGTCGAATCCAGAATGGCGAAGAGTGTCGGGTCGATGCCTCGACCTACGCGACTCTTCATGGCATTCAGCCGTCTATCTTCTGAAGCGCCAAATCTTTCGAAACCGATTGTTCGGGTTCTCGTTCACCATCACTGTCGATTCAGCCAGGTTTTGAAGGCGTCGAAGGAGTAGGGTCGGCCTAGGAAGTCGTGGACGAGTTCGGTGGCTTTTTTGGAGCCGCCGGGGTCGAGGATGGTTTTGCGATATTGGCGGGAGGTTTTGGCGTTCAGGATGCCGTCGTGTTCGAAGCGGCTGAACAAATCTTTGGAGATCACCTTGGACCACATATACGTGTAATAGATGGCCGAGTAGCCGTCGAGGTGACCGAAGGAGCACTGGAAGTGTGTGTCGGGTTCATAGTCGAACGGGCTGTATTTTTCTTGTAGTTCCATCATGAGTTTGGTGGTGTCGAGGGATTTGGGGTCGCGGTTGTAATAGTTGAGTGAGACAGCGGCGTAGAACATTTGGTGTGCGGCGCTGAGTCCTTTGCCGAAGTCAGCGGCGCGGCGAAGTTTGTCGACGAGATCGCGCGGAATCACTTCTCCGGTTTGATGGTGCTTGGCGAAGAGTTTGAGCGAGTCGTATTGATAGCACCACTCTTCGAGCATTTGCGATGGGGCTTCGACGAAATCCCACTCGGTGCTGATGCCGCTGTTGCCGATCCACTGTTGGCGGCCGGCGAAGAGGGCGTGCAGGAGGTGGCCGAATTCGTGGAAGAAGGTCACCACGTCGTCGTGTTCCATAAGGGCGACGCCGTCTTTGCTGTCGGCGGGATTGGGGAAGTTGCAAACGAGTATGGCTTGGGGGATGCGTTTCCCGGCGACGCCGGTGCGATAGTCGAACTGCGCCGCATGGCCATATTTGTCTTCGCGCGGGTGCAGGTCCAAGTAGAACCGCCCGATGATTTTTCCATCTTCGATCACGTCCCATGCGGTGACGGATTCATGCCAGAGGTTTAGACCGGTGACTTGGCGATAGGTGACACCAAACATTTTCTGAGTGAGGTCGAATAGGCCTTGCTGGACGACGGGGAAGTTTAAGTATGGACGAATCGATTGGGAATCGAACGCGTATAGTTCGGTTTTGACGAGTTCTTGGTAGTATCCTCTCTCCCAATCGGCGACGTTTGTAGCGCTGGGGTCATCTTTTCGTTTTCGGTCGAGAAGAATTTTGTAATCACGCTCGACGGCGGTGGCGCTGACTTCGGCGATGTTGTCGATGAAGGATGCGGCGTTTTCCGCGGCGCCGATCATTTTGTCTTCGGTGATGTAGTCTGCCCAGTTGGGATAGCCGAGGAGTTGGGCGAGTTCGTTTCGTTTGGCGATGAGGCGGGAGAGAACATCGACGTTGGTCGGGTAGGCTCGGTTGCGGGATTCGTGAAAGAGTTTTTGGCGTGCGTCGGCGTTTCTGGCGTAGGTCATGAAGGGGACGTAATCGGGTGTGCGCGTGCTGACGTGGATTTTTCCGTCGGGACCGGGGGCGTGTTTTTCAAGCCAGTCTTTGGGGAGACCGTTCGCCTCGGCGGCTGATCCCAGCACGATTTCACGGCGTTTTTCATCGTCGGTGATATTCTTGGAGAATTCCTGGCCGATTTTAACGAGTTCTTCGTTAAGGTCCTTGATCTTCTTGCGAACGTCATCGCTCTTGTCCACGCCGGCTCGGCGGAAATCGCGGAGGCGCTTCTCGACCAGAAACCGGGTTGCGTAGTCGGCGCGAGAAATGTCCAGTGTTTTGAACGCCTCATAAAGATCGCGGTCGAGGCTTAACTCCGTGGCGTAGGCTACGACGTCTTGTTCGCCGAGTCGGGCGACTTCGCGCATGGCGCTCTCGGGATGAACCTGTCGAAACAGGCCGCATTCGGAGGTCGCCGCGTCCAGGTGCATAAGTGTTTCGTTGTAAGGCACCAGTGTGTTTTCAATCGTGCGGGGGCGTTGGGACTCAGCGATCTGTCGCCGAAAAGCCTTGGCCCAGGCGAGGTGTTCAGCGGTGGAGTTGTTTAGCTCCGCGGCGGATCGGTTTAATCGAGTTGCATTCAAATCCCACATGGAAGTCCCTCCAACGTTCGCACGATCCACGACACACCCGGCAAACAGGCCCAAGCTCAACATTGCCGTCGAAACCCATCGTATCGTTCTCATCATCGGTTCATTCCCGCCGCCGCATTGCGATTCGTCCAGTACGACACCTGTTTTCGGTGAGGTTAGACCGGATGAGTCCCGTTCCGGTGCGCGGTTACAGTATTGAATCGAGGCGGGTCGTCAATATCAGGGAGCGGGCTGGATTGTTGTCATCCAGGTGGAAAGTGCTTGCCAAATCAGGGTTTTGAAGTTGAACAGGGAGTGAATGGCTATGGGGACGAGCATTGAGCCGGTTCGTTCGTAGGCAATGCCGCAAAGGATGCCGAGAAAAATGAGCGCAGGGATGGCGTGCGGCTGTTGGGAGTGGGCGAATCCAAAGGCCATTGCGCCGAAGAACAAGCCTAGCCAGCGGTTTTTCGAGAGGCTCGAAACGACCGGTTGTAGGATTCCGCGAAAGAACGTTTCCTCGGCCACGGGTGCAACGACCGCCGCTGCCAGCCATAAGCACACGACGACCGCGAAGGGTTGATTCTCCTTTTGCAAAACGTCCAGCGTGGCGTGGGTTGGAAAGTCCTGATCCGGGGCGAAGAGTCGAACAAGCCAGACCGTGCCTTGAAGAATGACCGGGCAGCAGCCGATGGCGAGGAGCAGGCTCAAGCCGGTGATCGATGCCATTTTGTTGACATTGGGTTTGGTCCCGATGATGAACCGTACGATTCCGCCTTCAAATTGGCGGGCGATGAGAACGAAGCAGATGAGGATCGCGGCAAGTTGCGTTGCGATTCCAACGAACTGAGATCGAATCGAGACGTGATTCTCCGCGTTCCATTCGCCGAGCGCCAGGGTCAAGATGATTCCGGAAATCGCATAGCCGACGACGGCAAATCCCACGGTCTCCGCCGTGAATGTGTTGGGTCTTTGCGGAGAATTCTCCAAGGGGTCCTTTCGATTCTTCAGCCATGCGGCGCACAACAAGATTGCGCCAACGGTGGCGACGATGCTTACAATGTCGTCTACTTGCTGAAGAGGGCCGGGCAACGAAGGCGGCGTCGATTCGGCTTGAGCGATTTCAAGCGAATCGGGCGTCTGTGCCGAGGCAAGGTTGTGCCACAGGGAGATCATGAGTGACGACTATATTGGAGCGGATCGTCGCCACCAAACAAGAGGAAGTCATGGAGCTTTTTCGTCTGTGTTCGATCGAGGGCCTTCGGCGTGACGCAGAGCAAACCGAACCGCCGCGAGACTTTGCTCGGGCGGTTACCGACCCGTCCGAGCATGGCATTCAATTGATCGCTGAACTCAAAAAGGCTTCACCGTCGGCCGGTGTCATCGTGTCGAACTTTGACCCTGTTGCCATTGCCCGCGCCTATTATCTCGCCGGCGCCGCGGCTTTGAGTGTGCTCACCGACCGCGTGTACTTTCAAGGTCGACTCGAATTCATCCGCGAAGTGAAAGAGGCGGTTCCCTTACCCGTGCTTCGAAAAGATTTCATTCTCGATGAGCTCCAAGTGTACGAATCCAAGGTGGCCGGGGCGGATGCCGTCCTCTTGATAGCGGAGATCCTTTCGTGTCAGGCCATGTCATCCTTGCACGCGACCGCCCGTACCTTGGGGATGGCGGTGTTGGTTGAAGTTCATGATGAAATCCAACTGCGCGCGGTCTTGGAGGCGCTCGGTCCACCGCACTCTGATCGATATGTTTTGGGAATCAACAACCGCGACCTTTCCAGGCAGATCACCGACTTGTCGACGACCTCTCGTTTGGGCAAGCTCTTGCCGGCGGGCACCCCGTTTGTGTCGGAAAGTGGAATCTCCACCACAGGCCACGTCGCTCGAATCAAGGCCGCAGGCGCCTGCGCCATGCTGGTCGGTGAGAGTCTGCTTCGCTGTTCCAACATCGAGGAAGGCGCAAGAGACCTCTTGCGTGTCACCGCGTGCCACCCGTAGGGCAGTCGTCGACCTTCCATTCCGCCTACTCCTTTCAGGGGGGCGGGCCAGGGTCGGGGTGTTCGACCAAACATGATCCGCGTTATAGTTTTTTAAAAACTCCGCAATTGGTAAAAACTCTTACCCATAATTACCCACTTGTACCCAGTTTGGGTACCCAATGAAGTCCTATAACCGGATGGATTGTCGCGGATTTTTAGAAACGCATGGAATCTACCGAAAACATAACATATTGCAGTAAAGATAGTTATGATCTTTTGTGTGAAAAATATTTCAGGCCTCAGGCTTCTGGCACGCAGGATGTCCTATAGACATTTGAAGTGGGACAATGGCCTTGGGGATAGAAAAGGGAAAAAAGGAAAAAGGGGAAAGCCAAGGAAGGCTCAAAGGGTAAAAAAAGGTACTCTCAAACTCCAAAGGGGACAAAGATACACAGCTTCATCCTCGGCGGGCGACCCGCCGGAGCCTGTAATTCAAGCCGGTGCAATGGGGGAGATGGCGCCGGTTGGAAAGCGGGATCCGGCGGGACGCC
>JBBTCX010000251.1:4843-49068 GCA_038043045.1 Planctomycetota bacterium
CGCATTTATAGACCTATCGCTATCTAAATTGAAATCAAATTGGTAGACCGGGACGTTTGAACGTCTGGTTGCATTCTTGACCAAAAACGAGCGCAACTTGTTGGTGTCATGGCGAGACACCTAGCGCACCGATACTTCTTACGCTCAAGAATGCAACGGGCTTACGATCGGACAGGCTACCAATGGCAACTACGATGCCGACACAACGCCGAACCCTTAACACAAAGAGTCCTTCGACAGGATTGATCGAAGGAAAACTGGCCGATTTGGAATCGCAACTCGATCGGTTGAGAGCACAGATTCGTCAAGCCCAACAGTTGTCCGGTTTGGGAACGGCGGCGATGACCATTGCACATGAAATGAGCAATTGGATGACCCCGGTTTTGGGAATGGCCGAGTATGCATTGAAGGAAAACGATAGCAAGTTGATGCAGACGGCGCTACTTCGCACGGTGGATAATCTCAAGACGATGGTGGTCATGTCGGACCGTTTGTTGGCGATTGGTGCTGCGAAGACGGGTCAACCGGTTGACACCAGCGTTCGGGTGGCGGTGGAGGAGGCGCGGTTGGCGCTGTGTCGAGATTTTTCGAAGGACGGGATTTCGTTTCGATGCGACGTGGAAGAATCGTTGCTCGTGCGATTTGACCCACTTCATCTGCGCATGGTGTTGTTCAATTTGTTTGTGAATGCGCGGGAGGCCCTGCTGAAGCATCGGAATAAGCGATTGCGGGTTTGTGCAGAAAAACTGGATGATCGAGTTCGAGTGCAAGTGAGTGACACCGGGCCGGGAATTTCGGCGGATGTTCTACCGAATGTGTTTCAGCCGTTGGAGAGCAGCAAGTCTTGCGATGACCACGCTCCACCGCGATGCAGCGGACTGGGGCTGGCGTTGTGCCGTAGTTTGATCGTCGACGGCGGCGGAACGATTGACGTCGCCAGCGAAGTCGGCGTGGGGACGACGTTTACGCTGATACTGCCGGGGGTGTGATAGAATTCGTCCCCCACCCTTGGCTTCGCCAAGAATGGGGTGCCTGGGAAACAAGCGAAACCGGGCGCGTTGCACAACGTTGAAGGCAATCGGAATCGCTTACAATTGAGCGCCGCTAAAGCCGTCCGCTGCATGCCCATCGTCTTTGGTGGTCGGGAGCCCCAGTCGAAGTAGGATGTTTCTCAACGCGGTTTGGACTTCGCGCGGTTCACTACGTCGGAAGGGGTAAGAGCCTTTTTCGATTTCTTCGGGCTTCAAGTGTTTGCTTTCGATGGGGATATATTTGAAGTTTTTGTTTTTGATGAGGATGGATCCTTCGGCCCCACGATGGAGCGCCTCCAGTGCACGTTCGCTGCCTGTGATGGGGTCTTTGGGGTGCGACAGAATGTAAACCGGGCAATGTTCGGAGATTTTGGCGATGGCGTTTTTGAATCCGTCGAGTCGGAAGGTTTCGACCGGATGTCGGCAGATATCAGCGACAATCTGTAGGCCGACCTCGTAGCCGAAGTATTCGAGCCAACCGCCTTGGACGGACCCGTCGTTCCGCTGCA
This sequence comes from Planctomycetota bacterium, assembly GCA_038043045.1. Taxonomy (GTDB): domain Bacteria; phylum Planctomycetota; class Phycisphaerae; order UBA1845; family UBA1845; genus JBBTCX01. The sequence continues at coordinate 6,384 of JBBTCX010000251.1, forward strand.
TTCTAGGCTGCTCCCATTCCACGCCGTTGACGTAGCCTGGTGCGGCGCGCCAGGCTTTTTCAATTCGGACATGTCCCTGACCGCGATGCTGACGATAGTTGTCCATCATTTCGACGACATCGAACACCGGAGCGACAAGAATAACGCCAGAGAGCATTTTGCGGATTTCCGGATCTGACGCGGCCAGGGCCGCGGCAAGTCCGTTGATGCTGCGGGCGATGACCACCAGTTGGTTCTTGATGACGACGTTTTGACGATTAACATAAAGCAAGACCTCGCGCATGTCCTGGCAGTAGCGTGTAATGGTCACATCTTCGATCGGGGGACTTACTTCATAATAGAAACGGACGACCTCTTCGTGCTTCAAGCAATGTTCAAAAATGCGCCAGAGTTCGGAATAATGTTTTTCGGTGAACCCTCCAACCCAGACGACGCCGGGGCGTGCCACTCGTTGGGCGACGTCGATCCCTTCGTAATGTCCGGCAATGAGGTCACCGTTGTTGTATCGAATTTCAAAGATTCCTTCCTCTTTGTCGAGGGGAATCGGTGATGGTGATTCGGATGCCTTTTGCCGGTTATTGTCGAGTTGAGCGAGTCGCTCTTTTTTCTTGTCCTCGGGAAGCCAAATGCGTTGAAAGAAGGCTTCGGGCTCGATGATTTCTAAGGGTTTGGAATCCTCGAGAACACGGATCACATCGCGGGATCGTCCGGGGTTGTAAATGGGCTCCCAGATGGCGATCGCTTTGGCGCGCAAGTCTTCTCGGTCGCGGACCGCGAGAATATGTTTGTAGTCCCACCATTTGGCATCCAGGTTGTAATAGTGGTCTTGAAGAATGGCGAACGGTCTGGACAAAACGAACCAAACAACGGTGGGGTGAAGAGAACCCTGAGCGTCGGTGTAACGGTACATGGCAAAGGCGATGCCGGTGGGAGAAGGTCCTTCGCCGACCGTAAGGCTGGCTTCGAACTCGCACACGTGAAAGCGTTGATTGGCCGGGTCGGCGAAGAAATCACTAGAGTGGGTCAAAACCGCTTGTTCCCACCGCTCGATTTTCCATTTGGGAAGGAGGATACAAACTTGCTTGATGTTCTTTAGGTCTTTCAGGCCTCCCCAGGTTCTTCTGATGGATTCACGATCGGTGAAGCTTTGAAGTTCGATGTTGTAGAGTAGAACTTCGCCTTCGCCGGAATCGTTCCACTGTTTGAGCAAGGCGCCGTATTGGCCTTTTCCAATCATGTTGATGGGGGGGTTGTTCACTTTGGACTGGAGTTGCTCATTTTCGGCACGGAGATTCTCAAAGTCTTCTTTCTGCTGGCGACACGCTTCAGCGAATTCGATTTTCCGTCGTTCATTGTCTACGTCGCGCTGACGGCACTCTTCGGTGAATTCGCTTTTCCGTTGTTCATTGCGGTAGTAAAGAAGAATTACGCCGATCGCAAGTAAGACGAATCCAAAAATCACGAATGCGACGGCGTAAAGGGGGGGCGGATTGGGGCCGCCTAGCGTTTTTAGAATTTCAACTGCCCCCCAACCAAATAGAACGACTACGAAAAGAAATAAAGGATTTTTGAGAAGTTTGAGTGCGTCCATGTGATTCTCCCTACAGCGTTTCCCGTGTTGCGTTGCGCAGGGGTGAAACATGATCCCTGAACAACTTCGCTTGAGATTTGGGTAACGCGGATGAACTATGCGGTTTTGGAATTCAATTGGCCAAATCCTTTTGAATTGTCAGGAGGTAGCTAATTGAAACGAGATTCATCCGAAGTTTCCCAAATGTTTCCTGCCCGATTGAGCCCGAAAAACCAGACCGTTAAAATATACTTTTAGTATCTTCTTTACAAGTGGGAAAATGCGAAAAGCGATCGACTTTGGAATTCGTCCTGGAATCACTACAGCTTGACAGGCACGAGGGGTATCGGTAGGGTGTGACGGATTGCTGGTAGACGGTGGTTTTTGGCTGTCGTTTACTGATACTACGTAACAAGGTGGACGAGCTTGGGAGAGGTGGTTTTTTCAAGCTGATGGGAGTTCCTCTTCGCGGCGGAACGCTCAGGTCACGGTTTCGTAGCCGCTGCCGCGGTGCCCATCGCGTTCATGCGGATTAGATAAAGTGAAAATTTAATAGTTTTCTACTGAGCAGGGCAGGACGACGCCTGTTGCCCGGTGGTGTAACGGTAACACACCAGGTTTTGATCCTGGTTTTCCAGGTTCGAATCCTGGCCGGGTAGTTGGCAGTTTTGTTTGGTGGTTTGGCCAAGCCACCCTGTGACGTGGGGTCGCGCGGGCTGAAGCCCGCGGCTCGGAAACCGTGCGGGTTTAGACCGGCGGTTCCGGACGACATTGTGGAACGCGGGGTTGAATGCGTGGGCGAGACGGCGGCGATTATTTTGGCGGCGGGGAAGAGTACGCGGATGAAGAGCGAACTTCCCAAGGTGCTGCATGAGGTTTGTGGTCGTCCGATGTTGAGTTTTGTATTGGGGGCGTGTCGGCTGGCTGGTGTGGATCGCATTCTGGTGGTGGTAGGACACGGGCAGGAATTGGTGCGCGGGAAGTTTGAAGCTGAAACCGGGGTCACTTGGGTTGAACAAACTCAACAGAAGGGGACTGGACACGCGGTGTTGTGTTGTCGATCGGCGTTGGATGGATTCGTCGGCAACGTAATGGTTATTGCTGGGGATATGCCGTTGGTTCGGCGAGAGACGCTTGCTCAACTGATCGAGGAGCGAGAACAATCGGGGGACGCGTTGACTCTGGCGACGACGATTTTGGAAGAGCCCGCTGGGTATGGTCGCATTATCCGAGCGGCGGATGGATCGATCGAATCGATCGTGGAACATCGGGATTGCACGGACGAGCAGCGTGCGATTCACGAGGTGAATCCCAGCTACTATTGTTTTGACGCCTCGTCGATGTGGACTTGCCTAGACCAAGTGAAACCTGACAAAACGAAGGGCGAGATTTATGTGACGGACGCGGTTCGGGTTTTTCGCGGGAGGGGTCAAACGGTTTCGGCGATTGCGTGCGTTCCGTCGGAAGATGCTACGGGGATCAATTCGCGTTTGGACCTTACGTTGGTGGGCCGGTTGATGGAAGATCGCATTCAGTATGCGTTGATGGAAGAAGGAGTTTCGATTGTTGATCCGGAGACGACGTGGATTGAGGCGGATGTGACAATTGGTCGGGATACGACGATCCAGCCGTTTTCGTTTGTTGGAGCGGGGAGTCGAATCGGGGATCGATGTCGGATTGGTCCGTTTGCGCATGTTGCGAGTGACACAACCGTGGCAGATGACCGATACGTGGGGCCGGATTCGGCGGGGGTTGCTTGTGTTGGGGTAGGTGCATCGTGAGCTGGGAACTGCAACGATCTGCTGACCGAGATATTCACCAGATGGTGATTTTCGCCGGGTCGGCTAGCGCCAGCTTGACAGGAAGCATTTGCAAATATCTCAAAGTTCCATTGGGTCGAGCGTTGGTGAGTCGGTTTCCGGATACCGAAACGCTGGTCAAAATTGATGACGACGTGCGCGGTAAGGATTGCTTTGTTGTTCAGTCGACCTGTCCGCCGGTGAATGACAATTTGATGGAGTTGTTGATTTTCATTGACTCGTTGCGGCGGGCGAGTGCCAAGCGAATCACGGCGGTTATTCCTTATTACGGTTACGCTCGACAGGATCGAAAATCGGAAGGTCGCACACCGATTACGGCGAAATTGGTCGCGAATATGTTGACCAAAGCCGGGGTGAATCGTGTGCTGACGATGAACCTGCACGCGGATCAGATTCAGGGGTTTTTTGATATTCCGTTGGATCATTTGACGGCGGCGCCGGTGTTGGCGCGGCATATTCAGACTCGGAATTTGGAGAACGCGGTTTTTGTATCGCCGGATGTCGGCAACGTGAAATTTGGGACGGACTTCGCCTCTCGAATTGGGGCGGATTTGGCGGTGATTCATAAACGGCGGGTGTCGGCGGATTCGACCGTGGCCGTTCAGATGATCGGAAATGTAAGAGGCAAGAACGTGATGATGTTCGACGACATGATCACGACGGCTGGGACGGTGTGCGAAGCGGCGAAACTGGTTCGGGAACATGGTGCGACGGGCATTTATGTGGCGACCACACACGCGGTGTTTTCGGGTCCTGCGGTGGAGCGATTGGCCGGGGCGGGGCTTACGGAAATTGTGGTAACGGATACAATTCCAATGAAGCCGGAGACTTTGAAGGCTTTGAAGAATTTGACTATTCTGTCGGTGGCGGATTTGATCGGCGAAGCCATTCGACGGATTCACGAGCATCGATCGATCAGCGAGCTGTTTTGCTCGCCCGGGACGGGAGGCTGAGAACAAACCATGGAAATGATAACAATCAAAGGTCAACCTCGGACAAAAATCGGTACTCGGGAAAGTCGTCGAGTCCGGCTGCTGGGGGAGTTACCAAGCGTCATTTACGGTCATAAGGAACCGCCGGAAGCGGTCATGTTCACCCGCCACGATATGGAGTTGGCGTTGAAGCATGGAGCGCGAATGTTGCAAGTGGAGCTGGGTGGAGCGGTCAAGCCTTGTCTGATCAAGGCCGTTCAATACGACCACCTGTTCAAGCACGCGATTCACGTGGACCTCACCAGGGTGGACCTGAATGAACGTGTGCGGGTCAAGGTGGGCATTGAGCTGCGCGGTATTCCAAAGGGCGTATCCGAGGGCGGGGTCTTGGAACAGTACTTGGCCGAGATCGACGTGGAGTGCTTGGTCACCGAGATTCCGAACACGCTTCACCCGGCCGTGGGACATTTGACCCTGGGGCAGTCCCTACTCATTAAGGACTTAGTCTTGCCGCCGGGAGTTGAGGCGGTGTCGAGTCCGACGGATCGTATCGCGTCGGTGCGAGAGCTCGTGGTCGCGCCGGTGGCGGAAGCGCCGGTCGAGGGAGCGGAAGCACCTGCGGAGCCGGAGCGCATCGGTCGTGTGCGCAAGGATGAACCGGAGGAAGGCGAAAAGAAGTAGGCGGTTAGGTCGGATTCGTGAAATTGATCTTCGGCCTTGGAAACCCGGGTGCACAGTATGTCGACACACGCCACAACCTGGGATTCAAGGTGGTCGACGAACTGGCCAAGCGATGTGGGGTTTCGTTGGCCGGCGAGAAGTTTCATGCACGGTTGGCCGCGACGGAACTTCAGGGTGAGCGAGTTGTACTCTTAAGACCGACCACGTTCATGAACCGGAGCGGTGACTCGGTGGTGGCGGCGGGGCGGTTTTACAAGATTGGGTTGGAGGATTTCATCGTCATCGCGGATGATCTGGCGTTGCCGGTAGGACGGTTGCGGATGCGGATGAAAGGATCAGCCGGAAGTCATAATGGGTTGCAGGACGTGGTCGATCGGTTGGGTACGGATCAATGGAGTCGACTGAGGATCGGAATCGGAGCGGCGGTTGGAGATCCGGCGCAGTATGTGCTTTCGCGGTTTTGCAGGGATGAGATGCCGGTTGTGAATCGTGCGGTTTTGTACGCGGCGGATGCGATCGAGTCTTGGGTTCATCGTGGCGCGGAAGCAACGATGAGTCGGTTCAACGGAGACCCGCCGGAGGACTAACGTTCGCCGGATCTAACGGCGCTGGTTTTTTGGGGAGCAAATGTCTTGAATCAGTATGAGGCCATGTTTTTGTTTGATCCCACTTTTGGAGAGTCGGTGGAGAATTGCGAGGGAGAAATCCGTCGTCTCCTCGAACGGGCCCAAGGGGAGCTTTTGTTTAGCAAGAAGTGGGATGAACGGAGGCTTGCGTACAAATTGAAGGGTCGCAAGCGAGGCGTTTATTGGCTGACCTATTTCAAGGCACCGACGGATCGGATTGCCGGGCTGGAACGGGATTGCCAGATTTCAGAAACCGTGCTGCGCATCTTGGTGTTGCGTGCGGATGGGGTCACCCCGGACATGATGGAGCGGGCAGTGGCGGCGCACGGAGCCGAACTGGTTGCGACCACGGACCGACCCCGACGGTCGGGAGCGCCCAACGGAGAAATGGACGTTGGTTTCGGGGAGGACAATTTCGATCGGGGCGATGGAGGTCGTCGTGGGGACCGCGATCGGCGAGGCCAGCGTCACACAGCCGATCGCGCGTAGGATTCCCGGTTCGGGTTTGATGGGCACGCAAAGGTAGCCGAATGAGATTGTCGGACTTCGGAGAGCGTCGCAGTGGCCAGCTATAATCGAGTCATCTTGGTTGGTAACCTAACGCGTGATCCGCAGTTGAGTTACACCCAATCGAATATGGCCGTTTGTAAGTTCGGATTGGCGATCAATCATAAATGGAAGGACCGCGAGGGAGCCAGTAAAGAAGAGGTCTGCTTCGTCGATTGCACGGTGTTTGGTCGCGCGGGCGAGACGTTTAATCAATACATGACCAAGGGTCGTCCGGTGTTGGTGGAGGGAAGGCTTCATCTGAATCAATGGACGACTGCGGAAGGCGAGAAGCGAAGCAAGCACGAAATTGTGGTCGAGAACTTTACGTTTTTGGGCGGCGGTCGCGGCGGAACGGAATCGGAGGGCGACGCCCCTGCCGGACGATCGGCGGGGAATCGGAGCTTTGGCGGCGCCGGAGGAAGTGAATTGGGTCCGTCGGCCCCGGATGACGACATTCCGTTTTGAAACAGGAACAGATGGGGCAGGCCAATCAAGCGGTTGTCCTTCGCAACGTAGATAGGTGAATCGAAGATATGAAGTTGTTACTTTGCAAGAATGTAAACCGGTTGGGAATTGTGGGGGATATTGTCGATGTGTCCTCCGGTTACGCCCGTAATTTTTTGGTGCCGCAGGGATTGGCCACCGAGCCGACGAACGTCAACGTTCGTCGATTGGCGGAGGCCCGTCGCGTCGCCGAGCATGAGCGCGCTCAACAACGTGTCGAGCTCGAAAAGTTGGCCGGACGGTTGAAGGACGTGGAGATCACCATCAAGGCCAAAGCGAACGAGGCCGGCGTGCTCTACGGTTCCGTCGGCAAGCGGGAAATCGCTCACGCGCTTCATGCGGAAGGATATTTCGTTGAATCGGATCAGATTGTATTGTCCCATGCCATTGGGCAACTGGACAATACCGAAATCGAGCTTCGCTTGGCATCGGACCTGCGTACCTCCATAAAACTCTGGATCGTTCGGGATAAGACCGGCGAGGAGGATGCGGAGGAGGAAACGGAAGGGGAGCAGGCCGAATCCGATGGCGACGAAACCGAGAACTGATCGGCGGGCGGACCTTTCCGCCGATCGTTTACCTCCCCATGACCTCGACGCCGAAATGGCGCTGCTCGGTTCGATGATGATGAACCGGGAGGCGATCGGCGAGGTCGTTCCCATTCTCCATCGTTCGGATGCATCCTGGTTTTATCTCCCGGCGCACCAACGTCTCTTCGAAGTTTTGTTGGACCTTTACGACGATCCGACCAAGGCGATCGACTTGATCGTCGTGTCGGACGAGTTGCGTCGGCGCGACTGGATGGAATTGGTCGGCGGACCAGAGTACATGGTCCAGCTGGCCGAGAGCTTTGGTGAGTGGATCAATGCCGAGCACTACGCTCGCATCGTTCGTGATAAGGGGATGCTTCGTGATCTGATTCGGTGCACTCGTGAAATCAGCGAGGAAGCCCACAACGGGCTCATCGATGCGCGCGAGATGCTCGACCGCGCGGAGCAAAAGTTGTTCATCGTGACCGAGCGTCGGGTCACGGGTCAAGCCATAGCGATTCGTGACGCGGTCAACAAATTGGCGCGGCAGCTTGATTCCGCGGAGCGCGAAGTCTGCACGGGACTGTCGACGGGATTCCTTCAACTCGATGAATACACCAGCGGGTTTCAGCGTGGAGATTTCATCGTGGTCGCGGGTCGACCCTCGATGGGCAAGACGGCGTTGGGGCTGAATCTTGCTCGGACGGCGGCGCTGGACGAACACAAGCCGGTGGTGTTTTATTCGATGGAGATGAGTATTGATCAAGTGACCCAACGGTTGGTCTGTGCTCACGCGGATATTGACTCGCAAAAGCTGCGGCGCCGCATGATGTCGGAAGAGGAGATCAATCACTTGCTGCATCGATGCGGAGATTTTCATGAGGCCCCGCTCTTTATTGATGACACGCCGGGGATGACTCCGCTGGAGCTTCGGGCCAAGGCTCGCCGGCTCAAGCAGCGGCATGATATTCAAGCCATTTACATTGACTACCTGCAACTCATGCACATTCCAAGCAGCGAGAGTCGCCAAGTGGAGATTTCCACCATCAGCAGGCAAATGAAGTCCCTTGCTCGTGAGTTGAACATTCCCATCATTGCGATGGCCCAGTTGAATCGCAATCCCGAAGGTCGCGCGGACAAGAAGCCGCAGATGAGTGACCTACGTGAATCCGGAGCGATCGAGCAGGATGCCGACGTTGTGCTGTTGATTCATCGAGATGAATACTACAACCCGGAAAAGGAAGAACTGAGAGGTTTGGCGGAAATCATCATCGCCAAGCAGCGAAATGGTCCTACCGGAAACGTGCCCTTGGTTTTTGACAAACGCACAAGCAGGTTCAAGCAAAAATTCGAAGGTCCCGAACCGCATTACAACCCTCGGGCCGACGACGTTCCGTTCTAGACTTTCATTCCAAAACGCCCCATTCGTCACACGACGCTGGTCCGGGGTAACACTGTAGTACGGCGATTGCGTATTTACTCAGGGTTTGTCGTCGAAGGCGGTATTTACGCACCAACCGATCCAACCAAAAGGGAACGTGCGTGCCGCATTTGATCTCCAGGACCGAATACGACCTTGGAATCAAGCTCTGTCGATGACCGGTGCCATCGTCAAGGTATCGCGCACGCCATGCGCAAAGGTCCTCGTCTAGAGTGATGCGACAGTCTCGTTCTAGTTTGGGAATCAGGGCTTCGCGGCGATACTGCACGTTGATGACCGGGCGCATGCTGAATCGTTGCCGGAGGTATTGGAAGCTTGCCAATCCGGGGGAAGGTAGTTTTGAATGAGTGTTTAGCCGTTCGGTCCATTCCGTCCCGGACCGCAAGGACGTGAACGCTTTCTCATTCATCACGCAACCCGTCTTGCATACGCGTTCTCCGTCGCGCCATTTGACCTCCAGCTTGCAAGGGGCAACGGGACGACCGCCGCGAATGTAGGCTCGAATGCGCAGTTTGAATCTTCTGGTTTCACCGGTTAATTTCTCGTTCAGGCAAATCCAATTGGGAGAATCGAAATACAGACTGCGGACTTCATAATAGCCGTCGGTGTTCGAGTTGCCGTCGCGATTGACGAAAGCGTAAAGGTCCGCACGAAAGGCGCTCCGCAAGTGACAAGGCAAGACATATTTCCACTCGAATCGCCAGGTAGGCGCGGAATCGATCGACCTGGAAAACGATGGATTCGGTTCCCTCTTATTGCAAGTCGACCGGTTGAGCGAGGATTCCGGGGCCTCGAGACTGGGCAGGGTCGATGTTTGCGACAAAGCCATCACTCCTTAGTCGATCCACTCCATCCTTCGAAAAAAACGAGCATCCTGGTGGATGAACCCCCATGCTCGAAAGGCAGTCGGAGAAGGTGATCGACGACCATCCGTCGACGCTGGGTCCTTCGCCGATGTCGGCCAGGATGGAAGCGCGAACTTCTACCTGGCCGCCGCCGAAGACCGCTTTTTTGCGATAGGCGGCAAGAAATTGATGATTTCCGAGAAACGTACAATGCTCAATCCGGGCGTTGGACAAATCCTTGACCGCGATGCCCACGGCGTTGTTTTGAATCAGGCAGTCGGTGATGCTTACGTCGGATTGTTCGCCGACGCTGATGCCTTTGTCTACGGAATTCTCCATGCGACAATGTTCGATGTCGGCCCGAGAACCGGAAAAATCCAACGCATCGCCGGCGTTGCGGTCGAAGTGACAGCCGATGACAGTGCCCGTGACGAAGTCCAAATCCATGGCGTCGCTGGCGTTGTCGGCGAAGTAACAATTGGTTATGGTGACGTTTCCATTTTTGATGTTGACCCCGTCCTCGGCTGAATTGTTGGTGATGCGACAGTGGTCCATGATGACGTCGCCTTGGTGTACGGCAAGCGCGCCTGTAAAAGTGATGCCCTGGACGGTGATGCCGTCGACGGTATTGCCGCCGGATACATGAACGTGTTTGAACACGCAGGGCGAGTTGGGTTTCACGGAGGCAAAGACGCCCCAAGGCTTGCCGTCCGAGGCAACGATTTCGATAGGGGCCGCCTCCGTTCCTTCCGCTAGGATCGGTCCGAACACGATCAAGGACGCGCGTGCGGACATTTTGATGCGTGTGCCGGGTTCAATATGCAGCGTCGTGTCCCTTGGAATAACGATTGTTTTGTCGAGCTTGTGGTTTCCCGGTCGAAGTACGATCGTTTGTGATGTGCCATCGTCAGGCACTCGTTGAAAAACGGTGTATTCGGCAAGGAACTCGCCCAGGTCGCGCGTTCTTTCAAGTGGGTTGATTGAATCCGCGGCATGATAGGTTCGAATCTGAAGCTCGTTGGGACGATAGGTTTCGTCGGTTGCGGCGTTGGCAAGATCGAGCGTGATGTGCGGGCGGGGAAAAACCGCTCCCTCACGGTCGCGGCTCGGTTGATGACCACTCTTCTCGCTTCCCCCCCTAAGAAGATAGTTTGCATGGCCTGTTTTGGGAAATAGAACCGTGCGCAACGGCTTGGCCCGATAGCGGTATTCTGAGTCGCCGGGATCGTAGATGTAGGCCGGATAGTCTTCCGCGAGGGTCATTTCCGGCAGGATCAACTCGTCCGGCGTGGTGAGATGTGCGGACCCATTCGAGTCGGCGGTTGTGGAGGCGATCAGCGGTTCGAGATCGTCGATCCGCGAATTTTCGTCCAAATCCTTGTAGAGTTCGATCACCGTGCGGGGTTCCATTTCCGTCAGGATCATGCCGCGCAGTGACACTCCGGCGGCACTATTCACGGTAAGTCTCAGCGCCGTGGTGTCCGGTTCATTTTGTGCGTCTCGAAGGGTCCATTCGGCTTGATTTCGAGAGAGCGACTTGCGAATCAGCTTGGCGTTATGGGCTACGAGGTTGCGGAAGGTGGTCAGTCGGTTTTCCTCATCGCCTCGACTTTGAACGTCGGACCAAAACGCGAAGTCAATATTGTGATAGGTTTGGTCGAACAGGCGGAGGAGTTGGTCGTCTCGAACGAGATTCCAAAGAATGCGATTCCGCTTGGTTCGAAGGGTGCGGTCTTGCAGGACCGCAATCTGCATCTTGGACATCGGCCAACGGGCGAAGACGTCAAACGTCGCGTGCCAATCCGCGAGATCAAATCGTTCGATGGTGGGAATGCGTTGCGGTTCCAGGTCCCACGGGATGCGGTAAAAAAGTCCGCGCGAAGTATCGTAATAGAGACGGTGGTTGTCGGTGACCAGGCTGGTGTGGTCGGCGCAGAACAATGTAGTACCGGCGAGGAATTTCAGGTAGTCGTCGAGATCGGTGATGTTGAGTGCGGATTGCAGGCGAGTCGGCGTCGGATCTCTTTCATAATCAAGAAGCGCCTCCAACGCTTCCCAAGCCACGTTATTTCCGTCCGTGATTTGTTCACGGAAAGAACCGGACTCCCAACCGCCGCCCGGGTTGCGGAAAATGGTGGTCTCAGGTCGTTGATGATGGACCAAGAGCGGTGCGTCCCAGTGCTCGGTTTGATAGTAGACGCCCTGTGGGACCCCGTTGATGCGAAGTATGCAATACCGATCGCGGAGCGTGATCAGGCCTAACGTGCGAAAAACGGCGTTGGTGAAAGCCTCGGTGATGCCTTTGCCGTCGGTGGTGACGATGAGATTGATCTCTCGTTGGCCGTCCAGTGGAGCATCTTGAGGAAATCGTATTCGCCAAGATCGACGCGTCTGCGCCCAATGTTCCGCACCGTCTCCGCGAACGCGGAGCTTTACCCTTCTCACCGTGCCATCGTGAATGAACTGGGCTTTGGACCATAGTTTGAGATCGTCGGTGAGTCGGCCTCGGGATTTGGCTTCATCGACCAACGATTCAATTCGACGAAACTCACCGGTGTCGATTTTCAAATCATACACCGGCAATCCTGTCTGATACATCGCATGGCGGGTGCGAAATGGATTCAAGTGCCTGTTGATGGCACCGCCCCATGAGGATGTGCCTAGGATTTCCCGACTGGCCTGGGCGAGGCCGGGCACAAAAGTCAAAGCCGCAAGCATAACGATTAGCACTACGCTGATTCCGAGAATTTTTTCAGATTTCGACATTCGAGATCGCCGACTTGGAGTTGGAGGATCAGATGGCAAGTTGGCTCTCCGGACTGATGAGAACGGAATGAGATAAGCCGGTGGTGGAGCGCAATTTTGCGAGAAGTGTTTCAGGGGCGACGCTTGAACCGAGGCGCACGCGATAGGTGAATTCGCAGCCTTCATGCTCGCCCAGGTCGGCCGCGCCGTGGAGTCGATACCAAGACACGAGCCCATGAAGCAATTGGCTGGCTTCGTTGCTGTCCGAGTGCCGCTGTCGAAATACCAGCAAGTATTCCGAAGCCACGAGACGAGTTTTTCCCACGGCGTGAATCGCCAGAAGGATTCCGCAGACGAAGACCGTACCTATTAAGCCGATGCCGTAGCCGCCTGATCCACAGCATAGGCCGATCCCAATTGTCAAAAAGAGAAAGGCCATGTCGCGGTTGTCCTTGATGACCGTTCGAAAACGAATGATGGACAAAGCGCCGACCAAACCAAGGGAAAGGGCCACGTTGCTACCGATCGCCATCATGATCATGCACACGACCATGGGTGTAACAATCAGGGTAATGAAAAAAGAAAGGGAATGGCCCGGTCCCGCGCACATTTTGCGGTATACGCCGGCGGCGAGGTACGCCAAGGCGAAAGACAGGCAGAGACTGAGGGCAATCTGCCCGAAGGTAAAACTCATTTGCTGAGGAGTTAATCCTGTTGGCATGATTGAATGGCTCCCAAATTCGCGCACCTCGACACATCATGATTATCGGATGCAAAAAGGCGGCGTTTGAGGATTGTCCAGACCGTATCCTTTTAACTCAAACGTTTCACAAGACGGGTTGACCGGCGTGCAGTCTCCAGGATTCTCAGCACCGCTGTGGTTGGCTCGGAACTTGGACCGGTGTATCATCGCATCGAAACCGGGCGGCTGGAACTCGGCGCGGTGAGTTCCCGGCCAAAGGGGATCGCACAAGGAATGTGGCTTTGAAGAATTGGCAACGGTTCATGCAAACCGGATGTTGCGGCGGGCTGTCGCGCATCGGGTGGCGATTTTTGTTGTGGGCGTGGCTTGTGCCGGGCGTGGTGGTCTCGGCTCAGGTGGCTTCGACTGCCTCAATCAAGACCGTCGAGTTTGTAGGTCTGCGCAAAGCATCCGTCGGGTATGCCCAGGACGTAGCCGGCGTTCCGGTGGGGGCGTCACTCGACCGATCCGTGTTGGACGAAGCCGTCGCCAAGTTGTTACGAACTCGCAGGTTTCTTTCCGCCCGTTACACCCTTCACGAGGAGAAGGACGGAGTTCGAGTCACGTTCGAGTTGCGCGAACGATTCGTCATCACGGAACTCAAGTTCGCCGGAAACAGGAAGTTTCGTGACGGGCAATTAAAAGAAGCGGTCAGTATCAAAATCGGAGATCCGGTGGATGGTTTCGCGGTTCGCGACGGGCGCGACTCCATTTTGGCCAAGTATAAAGAAATCGGATTTCCCAACGCCCAGGTGTCGTTTGATCAGACCTTGCTCGATCAGAGTGGGGAACTTTTTTACAAAATCGAAGAGGGTTCGAGGGTCCGCGTGACGGAAATCGTGTTTGAAGGAAATACGACCTTTCCCGAGCGCGAGCTGAAAAAGCAGATCGAATCCAGGACGGCCATTTGGATTTTTCGAACGGGGGCATTCGACGAAGAGCAGGTCCGGACGGACGCGGGAAAGTTGCAGAATTATTTTCGCGACCAAGGGTTTCTGGACGCGCGCGTCGACTTTCGTCAGGAGGCGACCTCTGATGGTCAATCCATCTCTCTGACTTTTCAGATCGTTGAAGGCACTCGCTATCGAGTTGAAGACTTATCGATTCAGGGAAATTTGGTGTTTTCGACGGACGAACTTCGCGGCGGGATGAAACTCCAGCCGGGTGAGTTTGTGAAGCAGTTGGCGCTGGATGGCGACGTGAAGTCCATTCAGACTCAGTACGGTGAATTGGGATACATTAACGCACTGGTTCGAGCCAACCGCGTGTTCTCCAACGCGCCGGGCCTGGTGCAAATCACCTTGGAAATTGAGGAAGGGGAATCCTTTCGCGTGGGACGCGTCGCGGTGCGTGGAAATACGAACACCAAAGACAAGGTGGTTCGCCGTGCGCTCAACCTTTACCCCCCGGACGATCTCTTGAACGTCACAGAAATGCGGGATGCGGAAAAGAAGCTCGTGGAGACGAGAATCTTCAGTTCGGCCCGGGTGATTCCCGTCGGCGACGCACCCGGCGTGCGTGATCTCGTCGTTGATGTTGTGGAATCGGATAAATCCGGTGACCTGCTGTTTGGCGTGGGCGTCACGAGCAACAGCGGGTTGATTGGTTCCATCATCCTCGATCTCAATAACTTCGATTTGTTCGATACGCCGCGAAGTTGGTCGGAGTTCCTCAAGCTCAAGTCGTTCACGGGGTCCGGGCAACGCATGCGCATCGAGCTGCAACCGGGCACCGAGGTCAACCGATTCAGTATCGATTTCACCGAACCCTATTTTCTCGATCGACCGATTCGGTTTGATGCTGGGTTGTATCTGTTCGAGAGAGACCGGGACGGATACTCCGAAGGGCGAATTGGGTCGACGGTGAGTTTCGGCAAACGATTAGAAAGAGGCCGACTGCGCGGATGGTCCGGCGAGGTCACCCTCCGAGCCGAGGACATTGAAATCGATGAGGTCGATTTGTTCGCTTCCGATCAGATTCGAGCTGACAAGGGCACCAATATTCTGACCAGCGTAAAAGGCTCCATCGTTCGTGATCGCACGGACAATCGTCTGGTCCCGACCACGGGAGACCGTCTTCGGTTGTCGTATGAACAGGTCGGGGCGCTGGGAGGAGATCACATTTTCGGACGAGCAGCGTCCGGTTACTCACGATTCTGGACGGTGTACCGAGACGCTCTGGATCGCAAAAGCGTGGTGCATTTACGAACCGAGGGGGGAATCATCGTGGGTGACGCACCGGTATTTGAGCGCTACTATGCGGGAGGGATTGGGTCCATCCGCGGATTTCGGTTTCGCGGCGTTGGTCCGCGAGACGGCCTGGACAAGAACAACGTCGGTGGCGATTTCCTTTTTCTGGCCAGCGGCGAGTACTCCTTTCCCCTTTACGGAGACAACCTTCGAGGTCTGACGTTTCTCGATACCGGTACTGCGGGGGGTGGAGCCTATCGAGCCGCCGCCGGAGTCGGAATTCGCCTGACCATCGATCTTTTCGGCGGAATTCCGATGGAATTCACCTTGGGCATGCCCGTGTCGCAGGACGGCGAGGACGAGGAACAAGTGTTTGGCTTTTCCGTCGGCGGTTCATATTAAGAGTGCATCCTAAAACAACCCCGGTGAGCCGCAGGCTTTAGGCCGCGCGGACTCCCGGGATTTCGGTTTCAGGACGCATTCTAATGCCGACTTGGTCGTCCCTCGGTGATCTATAAAATCCCGGCACCAAACGGTGTGGCTCCCGTTTCAGGGGCTGGCGAAGGCGCCGGTGGTCGCACAGGAGCGGGCGTCACTTTTTCCGCCGAGACCGCTCTTGGAACCGAAGCGACCGGTGTTTTATTTGTGGTTTCTTCTGACTTTATCGGAGGTCGCTGTCCTCGTACTACAGCCTCCGCCGGTCGCTGAACTTTGGGTGGGGACGGAGGCGGCGTTCTCATTTGCGCAGGTTGTTCGGAACGGGTTTCAGCAGGTCTTGTACGCGGGGCCTGGTTGCCAAGGGAATCGTCGGAAGAGGGCATTCGTGGTCGACTCTGTGGCTTGCTTCGCTGCTGGGGCGTTGTCGGTGCGATTCCTTGACGGGAGTCTCCAGAGACGACATGTCCACCGGTCCGTCGTACCGGCTGTGGCGGTTGGGGTGCTCGTTCCACTCCGCCTGTTTTCTTCCTCAAGTCGGCGATAAGGGCGTCATATTCAGTCACTGAACCGGAACCCTGTCGCCGGGGATTCCGTGAGGTTTGATCGAAGACTTCTTCTATCTCTTCCTCCGCCTCCTCCACCGCACGGGGAATGATCTCTTCAACCTCCTCGGTCTCCTGATCCTCGTTCTCTACTTCGTTCTCCGGTTCGTTCGGATCGTAATCGGGCTCTTGGGCTCGCTCCATTTCCTCTCGAAAAGCCTCGATTACGCGGGCTTGCAACAGCTCTCGAAAAGCCGGCGTGATCGGGTGGGCCACATCGCGATGAGGCTTGGTGCGTCCGCCGGAATCGGAGTTGGGCGTTGCGGCTAGTCGCCCGCCGCAGTCGTTACAAAAATGGGCGTGCATGTGGTTTCTGTAATTACACCGCTGACACGGTACGGACGCCTTGCGCGAGGGCATAGCCACGAAAAGTCCGTTGATTCCGTCCACCACGCGGACGTCTCGAACCACAAATTCGTCATCGAAGGTAATCGCACAATACGCCTTCAAACGATCTTCACGACGGTTGATTAGCTTCACTCGAATTTCAGTAATCTGCATAAAAGTCTCCTAAGAAACAATTGACCCCGGCGAAGTCGGGGCCGCAACAACGGCCGTTCCAATCCCAATTCCTAGTTGTTCGAACTTGGCCGCATCGCGTTGTGCCTTCTCTTTTTCATCATATAAACGAAACAAAGCCGAGCCCGCGCCGCTCACGCGAAATGGACCAAGCCCATGCCGCTCCAGATTCGACATGGCTTGCCCCACGGCTGAACATACCCGAAAAACGGCGGGCTCCAAATCATTATGGGCGAAGGTCATGAGTTCATCCGCGGAATCCGCTTGCAGAATGCGACCCTCTGATATCGGATCACGCCGAGTGACCTCGGCGGGCTGCCAATTTGCATAAACCGCCTCCGTAGAAACGGCAGGACCGACAAACACCAACAACGCCCATCCCTTCCACGCTAGAGTAACCGATTCGACGCGCTCACCACGCCCGGTCATCAAGGCTGACGGCAGATGAAAGAACAGGGGGACGTCGGATCCAACGGTCGCCCCGATTTCCGCCAGTTCGCTGTCCGACTTCCCGGAGTTAACGAGAAAGTTGCCAAGTCGCAAAGCGGCTGCGGCATCGCTACTTCCTCCACCAAGACCCGCGCCGATGGGAATCGCCTTCTCTATGCTGAAGCGAAGAAAGGGCTCGACGCCTACCGCGTGGCAAAAACGTTTGACTCCTTGGTACGCCAGATTGGCCGAGCCCCTGATCGACTCATTCGAACAATCCACGGTGAGTTCAGCGGTGGATGTCAGGGTACAATCAACCCGATCGCACAGGTCTACACCCATGACGATGGATCGAAGATCGTGATAACCATCCTGCCGACGCCCCTCAATGCCAAGCGTCAGATTGATTTTGGAGGGCGCTCGCGCCGTGGCGATCTTCTTCGAAATGGCCGGCTGCAAAAGAAGCTTACTCATGAGTCCGTCAACACCATCCGCGCTTTGGACCGGTCTTGGCTGTCACTTGAAAAAAATCGGCAGGGCAGTTGAATTACGGACCCAGGTCGAAAAACGTTGCACTATCCTTCTATCACCTCATCTAATCCAGCTATTCTGAAACCATCCTGGCCCATACGCTCGAAACCACCCTCCATGCTAGGGGATCGGTCTCGCCTGTCAACGGGGTAAAACACGAAGAATTCAGCTTTCAAACGACGGAAACGTTTTCAACGACTTCTGGTCGGAGCCTATCAATCTGATCCAATCGCCTGTCCAGTTGTTTGAATCGAGTCGTCGTCAACGCATGATACTCTCGACTGGCGGCCTCCAGTCGTTCGCCCATTTTTTCCATGCACTCGACGTACTTAACCCACTCCCGCTTGAAATCGGCGATCCATTGCATGACTTGCGCGGAGTTTTCCGCGATTCGGAAATTGTCCATCGCCTGGCGAATCACCGCCAACACGGCGTACAGCGTCAGCGGCGAACACAAAACAACCCTTTGCCGTAGCGCGCTGTCCAACAAATCCGGATCATGCTCGTGGATGAAAGAGTAGATTTGTTCATTCGGTATGAACAAGAGGACGAAGTCCAAGGAGCCGTCTGACCGATCGATGTACGACCGATCCGTAACTTCCTTCACCCGCTTACGAACGTCCCTGGTGAACGAATCGGCAAAGTTCGAACGCGCAGTGGCGTCGGGTGCATCCAACATTTTCAGGTAATTCGCCAGCGGGAATTTCACATCCATGTGTACCTTTTGGGCATCGGGCAACATGAACGTGAAATCAGGACGGCCGGCCTCGGTTGAAAATTGTTTGACGTAGTTGATCCCTTCAATCAAACCGGCCAACCGAAGCACATCCTCGGCCATGCGCTCGCCCCATTGTCCGCGACGTTGAGGATGGGCCAAGGCTTCGTGCAATTTACCGGCGGTTTCACGAAGCTGATGAGTGACACGGGTCTGGTCCTCCAGCCGACTCGAGAGGGATCCGCGAAGCTCGACCGTCTGCCGCTCGATGCCCTGCATGAGCTGCGACACGCCGGCCAGTTTTCCGGTCAACTCTTCCAGTTTGGCGTCGATCAGTTTTTTCTTGCTATCCAGGGTTTGGTCGACGGAACTGGTTTGGTCTTGAAACTTCTCCGCGGCCAATTTGAAGAAATCGTTCGTGTTGGCGGAAAGCGCCTCCCGAGAAACCCTGGCAAACTCGTTTTGCGCCACCGCCAGCGCCGCGGTTAACATACGGTCCTGATCTTGTTGGGCACGTTCAGCCGATTGCGTAGTCGCCGCCAGTTGCCTTTGCCGTCGCCAATAACCCACAACGATTCCGACGACGACCCCAACTACAAACCCAATCAATCCCCACCACGCACCCAGCATGACTTGCGCCTCCTCCGTTTGATTTTCCAGAATCCACCAAATGATGCAACGAATTTCCGACCCGTCTCATCCATTTTATCAACCCTGTGTGAAATTGTCACCGGCTTGACAGCCCAACGACTCTCGTAGTAGAAGCTCTCCGCCTTGTGACTTTGCTAATTGGACGGAGTCATTCACGGGTTGGTGGCCATGGGTAGTTCTTTCGGAGTGTGATTTTATGCGGATGGGTTTAGCATTCGGAGTAACCGTGGGAATGTGCGGGCTGGTGGCTTGTGCGGCCGATAATGTCGGGGCCACACGCCAGATTTCGGACAAAATAGCTCTTGAAATCGCCCAACCCGCCGGCGGACATCGGCCCCACGCGGGCATGTTGCGATATCCTGATATTAGCGCAACCCAGGTCGTTTTCCTCTACGCCAATAACCTCTGGGTCGCGCCACGGACCGGCGGGATGGCCATTCCGCTGACCAGTCCGGCGGGATTGGAAACCTTCCCTCGTTTCAGTCCCGACGGAAATACAATCGCCTTCGTCGGAAACTATGAGGGTAACCGCGACCTGTATACCATCCCCGTCGATGGCGGTACGTCGACCCGACTCACCCATCATCCCGCCGGCGAAACACTTTGCGACTGGACCAACGATGGCCGACTGATCTATTTCACCAACGGTTTTGGCGGTCTGGCGAGACAAATGCAACTCTACACCGTTCCCGCAACCGGCGGCTTACCCGCCAAACTTCCCGTCCCCTACGGGGCCAACGGATCGATTAGCTCCGATGGTCGCTGGTTGGCTTACACCCTTCACACGGCCGATCACCGCACCTGGAAACGTTATCGTGGCGGGATGGCCACCGACGTTTGGTTGTTCGATCTCAAGGATAACAAATCCAAAAAAATGACAGATTGGGAAGGAACTGACTCCCAGCCCATGTGGCATGGCTCGAAGGTTTACTACATGTCCGACGCTGGACCTGATCACCGCTTAAACATTTGGTCTTACGATCCAGCCACCAATCGCCGGGAACAAGTCACCAAATTCACGGATTTCGACGTCAAGTGGCCGTCGGTCGGACCAGGAGCCGATGGTTCCGGCGAAATCATTTTTCAACTCGGACCGGAACTGCGAGTCGTGTCCTTATCCAACGGTCAATCACGCACTATCGAGATTACGATTCCCGGCGACAGACCCACCATTCGCCCCAAGGATTTTGATGCCGCCAAGTTTATCCAATCCTGGGATATTTCAGCGACCGGCGAACGCGCGCTCTTCGAAGCTCGCGGCGATCTCTGGACCGTGCCCGCCAAAAAGGGCACGCCCCGAAATCTGACCCGCACCGAAGGAATGGCCGAGCGCACCCCGGCATGGAGTCCCGACGCACAGTGGATCGCCTACTTCAGCGACGCGACCGGCGAATACGAACTCTACATCACCGAATCCAAAGGCCGCGGAGAAACCCGCCAACTCACTTCCGACGGAAAAATCTATCGCAAAGTTCCCGACTGGTCCCCCGATTCCAAACATATCGCCTTCTCCGATAAATCTGGCGCACTTTACCTACACACGATCGAATCGAAAGAAACCAAACTGATTGACACCGATCCATTCCAACCGTCCGATCGAGTCAGTTGGTCCAGCGATTCTCGTTGGCTCGCTTATGTGCTCAATCAAGCAAATACGAGAGGCGCGATCTGGATTTACAATACCGAGACCGGGCAGAAAACGAAGGCTACCTCCGGCATGTTCAACGACATGTGGCCGACGTTCGATCGCAAGGGCGATTACCTCTTTTTCACGAGCCAACGCAACTTCGGCACGCCGGCTTATGAAGATGTCGGGACCACTTTCATCTACGCCGACACATCCGTTCTCGCCGTCGTTCCGTTAAGAGCCAAAGTCGGTTCACCCTGGGCGCCCAAGAGCGATGAAGAACTCTGGGGCAAGGAAAAAGAAGAAAAGGAAAAAAAGGATAAGGACGAAAAAGACGCCGCCAAGAAGGACGACAAGAAAGAAGAAAAGCCCAAGGACGGTGAAAAGAAAGAAGAAGACAAACCCAAGGAAACGGACGCCGATGCCACCAAGACCGCTGACGCCAAGGATGAAAAGGGGGGCGACAAGAAAGATGAAAAATCTGACAAGAAGGAACCTCCCAAGCCCGTAGAAATCGAGTTGGAAGGCTTCGAGCGCCGTGCAGTTCTTCTACCAGTGGATAAGGGCACTTTCTCCTGGCTCGCCGTCAACGACGAAGGCAAACTTCTCTATGTCCGCGAAGCGGCTCGTGGAACGACCGCCAAACCGTCCCTCAAGATCTTCGATTTGAAAGACGAAGAGAAAAAAGAAAAAACCGTTCTCGACGAAATCGGGGCCTTTGAAATATCCGCCGATGGCAAAAAGATCATCGTTCGCAAAGAAGAAACGTTGGCCATCGTCACCGCCGCAGCCGAACAAAAACTCGATAAACCGCTCGATCTGTCGGCCATGACCGGTCGTATCGACCCGCGAATCGAATGGAAGCAACTCTTCACCGAAGCTTGGCGCATTCAGCGCGACTATTTCTACGACCCCAACATGCACGGCGTGGATTGGCCAGCGATTCGCAAACAATACGAGAAAATGGTTGCCGATTGTGCCTCCCGCGAAGACGTGGAATACGTCATCGGCGAAATGATCTCTGAACTCAACGTCGGACACGCTTACGTTCGCGGTGGCGGCGACTTTCAAACGGAATCCACTGTACCCGTCGGCCTGTTGGGGGCCACATTTGAATGGAACGACGGCGCCTATCGAATCGTCGGTATCCTGGAAGGGGCCGCTTGGGATGTGGATGCTCGCGGGCCGCTCAGTCAACCGGGCGTCGACGTCAAAATCGGCGACTATTTGCTTGCGGTCAACAGCGTTCCCGTGGACGCCAAGAAAGATCCCTGGGCGGCGTTCCTGGGATTAGCCGGCAAGGTAGTGACATTGACTGTCAGCGCAAAACCCCAGATCGATTCCGACGCCCGACAGGTCGTGGTCGAACTCCTCAAGAGCGATGACGAACTTCGCTACCGCGCTTGGATCGAACAAAAGCGTGCCCTTGTGGATCAAAAGTCCGGCGGCAGGATCGGCTACATTTATGTGCCAAACACTGGCACTAACGGCCAAAATGACCTCTTCCGCCAGTTCTACTGCCAAACCGACAAGGACGCCCTCATCATCGACGAGCGCTGGAATGGCGGCGGACAGATTCCCACTCGCTTCATTGAACTCCTGAATCGCCCAGTCACCAATTACTGGGCCCGGCGCGAAGGCACCGATTGGACTTGGCCGCCCGATTCCCAACAAGGTCCCAAGTGCATGTTGATCAACGGCCTCGCCGGTTCCGGTGGAGACTGCTTCCCCTATTATTTCCGCCAGCGCGGCCTGGGTAAGTTGATCGGCACCCGCACTTGGGGCGGCCTCGTCGGTATCTCCGGAAACCCGCAGCTCATCGACAACGGACAAACCAGCTCGCCGACTTTCGCATTTTACGAAACCGACGGCACTTGGGGCGTTGAAGGTCACGGCGTCGACCCCGACATCGAAGTCATCGACGACCCGGCGCTCATGGTCAACGGCGGCGACCCGCAACTTGACAAAGCGATCGAGCACATGCTCGCTGAAATCGCTCGCAAACCCTATGTAAAACCCAAGCGCCCGGCGTACCCGGACCGAAAAGGCATGGGCATCAAACCGGAGGACAAATAACCTCTTCTTTCAAACGACACAAAACTTGATGGTGCAGTGTTGAATCGGTGGTCGAATACCGAAGAGGCGCCCACAGCGAATGGCTGTCGAAGCAACGCCACGTGATGGCACGTTGCGATTCCAATCTTTCGAAAAAGCAGCGTAAGTCGGGCCATCGATCCGACATTCCGAATTCACCCTTACGCCTGACCTGGTCACGACTTGCGTGCACGCAGAATGACAAATTACTCGTTGGTTCGAGCATCTTTTCTCGCACGCGATGGATAGCCCGATGTCCGGACTTAGAAAGGGAAAAAGTAGGGGATGGCGATCATGGCCGTCGCCCATATGACAAGATCCAAGGGTAGGCCGACCCGCACAAAATCCGAAAATCGGTAGCCCCCGGGTCCATAGACCATCATGTGGGTTTGGTATCCCAAAGGCGATGCAAACCCACAAGACGCGGCGATCATGATCGCAATCGCAAAGGGCTTGAAGCTCGCGTCAAGCGATTCCGCCGCGGAGAATGCAAAGGGGAAGACCAAAACCGCGGCGGCGTTGTTCGTAATCAACTCCGTCAGAATCATGGTCACGGCGTAGACGACGGCCAACGTTGCCCAGGCATTGCCACCCGCCAGGGCGATCAAATAGTTAGACGCCAGAGCCGCCACGCCTGTTGATTTTAGAGCCTGCCCAATACCGAAGGACGCGGCAATGGCGATGAGAATCTGCCAGTCGACGGTTCGGCGGGCGATCGCGGCCGTGCAACAACGCGTTGCGATCATCGCTCCGGCGGCCAACATGCCGGCTTGCAGCATATCCATCCATTCGACTGTCACGACAGCAATCATGGCCAAAAGAATCAGAATGGCGACGATCGCGCGTTCGTGCGACGGCGGATTGGAATTCTCGACGGGACTGACCAAATAGAACTCACGGGAGTTACGATGTCGCTCGGCGAAGGACGGCGTTGCTTCCAAAAGCAGCGTGTCTCCCGTATGCAGGATGATGTCGCCGATCTTCTTTTTGATTCGTTCGCCGTTTCGGGATACGGCGATGACGACGGCATTGTAGATTTTTCGGAATTGTCCGTCGCGGATTGTTTGACCCAAAATTCTGCAGCTCGGCGAAACCACGGCTTCGATCAGGCAACGTTTGAGTCGTGGCGAGTCCAGCTTAAACACTTGATTCGTGGCCGGTTTGAGTCCGCGGATTTTCTGAAGATCGACCACCGACTCCACAACGCCCACGAACAGCAATCGATCCTCGGCCTGAAGACGCTCTTCCGGTCCCACGGCTGGGATGATTTGACCTGCCCGCTCGATTTCCGCAAGGAACATTCCTGGAAGGCGTCGTAGCCCGGCTTGTTCAATGGTTTTTCCTACCAGTGGGCTGCCCGTCTCCACGAGCATTTCCACCGTATATTCTCGCGGGTCTTGCATTTGACTGATAGCCGCCTTGCGATCTGGTAGAAGCAAACGACCGATGGTCACCATGTACAACATGCCCACGACTGAACACGTCACACCTACGGCGGTGATGTCCCACATTCCAAACGGGGCTTGATGGGCAATGTCCTTGACCAGACCGTTGACGACAAGATTGGTGCTCGTGCCGATCAACGTGCATATCCCGCCCAGAATGGCCGCGTAGCTAAGCGGCATCATAAGCTTCGATGCGGAAAGCCCGTATTTTTTGGCCCAGTCTCGAATCGCGGGCATGAACATGGCCACAACCGGCGTGTTGTTCATAAACGCGCTCACGCCCGCGACCGGGAACATCATTTTCAGTTGTGCACCCAATAGACTCTTGGGCTCTCCGAGAAATTTCTGTGCTATCCACCCCGACGCCCCGGTTTCTTGCAAACCGGCCACGACGACGTACAGCACGCCCACCGTGATCATGCCTTCATTGGCCATGCCCGAAAGTGCTTGCTCCGGCGTCAATATTCCCGTTACGAGGAGAAGGGTCACACCGGCTACGAGAACGATGTCAGGAACAATCTGCGTAAGCGTCAGCAACACCAAGACCAGGGTTACGACGCCGACGGTTGTCCACGCTTCCCACGGCATGCATTCCACCTACGCCCCGTGTTCGTATTTCAAAATAGTGTGGATGGGATAATTTCCTAATTGCCTTCGCCCATTGAGAAACGAAAGTTCAATCAAAAAGGCGATGCCCACGATGTGCCCGCCGAGCGATTCCACCAATCGACAACAAGCGGACATCGTTCCTCCCGTGGCCAATAGGTCGTCCACCATGAGCACGCGATCTCCCGGTTTGACCGAATCGTCGTGAATGTGGACTGAATCGTTTCCATACTCGAGTGCATACGATTCGCTTCGGGTGCGAGATGGGAGCTTTCCCGGTTTGCGGATCGGAACGAATCCGGCGGAAAGATTTCTCGCTACCGCCGTTCCAAAAATGAACCCGCGCGATTCGGCGCCGACCACGGTCTTCACGTTTAAGCGTCGAAAGGGCTGAGTGAGATATTCGACGGCGAGGGACAATCCCGAGGGGTCGGCCAGGAGCGGCGTAATATCCTTAAAGACAATCCCCGGTTTTGGAAAGTCGTGAATATCGCGGATCAAATCGCGAAGCTTGGTGATCTGGATGCCTTGATCTTCCATCATGATTCTCGTCGGAAGCGCGGTGCCTAGGCTCATTTACCGCCACGCTTGTCTCGACTAGGATACCGCCCTTAAACCCGCGACGCGGGAATGATTGTAAGTCGGGTCGATGGATCGTCAAGGAAACCTCCTGCCGATGCGCCTGGTTCATTCACAAGTTCGAATAGAACCCGGAGTTTAAAGGCATCGCGGTTTGGAAGAATCCACCCTCCCTTATTCATACGTGGAGATTATCGGATGACCGGGAGAGCGAATGGAGCATGGCCCTTGAGAATGGCCTTCGTCCTGTTTGGCGTTTTGGCTATGGATGCAGTGGCGCAAGAGCCGACGCCTCAACCACCCCTCGCGGCAACTTCGAGCACTCCTGAATTGGTTCAAACATCGGATCGGCCAAGTTGGTTTCTGCCGTTCCTATGGTATCTCGCTCCGGTCTGTGCCGGACTCGGTCTTTGGCAGGCCAGGAAATGTCACCAGGTCGTCGAAGCATCCGATCAAGGCGACGCACTGATGATCAAGATATCCGGTTATGTTCGGGAGGGTGCGATGGCCTATCTCTTCCGGCAATATCGCGTCGTGGGAATTGTTTTTTTGCTGCTTGCGGGCCTGCTTGCGTGGATGGCCTACGGTTTGCATGTTCAGCATGGTCTCGTGCCGTTCGCGTTTCTTACCGGTGGATTCTTCAGTGGTTTATGTGGTTGGATCGGCATGCGAACGGCCACGATGGCGTCGCATCGTACGACGGCGGCGGCGCGGATCGGTTTGGACCAGGGACTTCGAGTCGCGTTTCGAGCCGGGGCTGTAATGGGACTCGTCGTGGTGGGTTTCGCACTCCTCGATATCTGCGGCTGGTTCGGCGCTCTTTACTATTTCAGCAGCATGTCGCTGCATGAAATCACCGTGGTCATGTTGACCTTTGGGATGGGTGCCAGCACGCAGGCACTCTTCGCTCGTGTCGGTGGAGGGATTTTCACAAAAGCCGCGGACGTGGGGGCCGATTTGGTTGGAAAAATAGAAGCCGGCATTCCCGAAGACGATCCGCGCAATCCCGCGGTCATTGCCGACAATGTGGGAGACAACGTCGGGGACGTAGCCGGCATGGGAGCGGACCTGTACGAATCCTATGCCGGATCCATCCTTGCAACTGCGGCTCTCGGCGTGGCGGCTGCGAATGCGCTGGGCAATTCCTCGATGATCGCACACGACGCCGTTAGGCTCATCGTTTTGCCGATGGTTGTTGCCGGCGCGGGAATCGTCGCCAGCATTTGGTGTGGCATCAACCTGGTGAAAACCGAAGAAGGGGCGAGCATGGCCCAGCTGATGGGATCGCTCAATCGCGGACTGCTTGCATCGAGCGGGGCGATCGTGTTGGCGACTTACCTCGTGTGCTTCATCTTGCTCTATGGCGTGCAAGGAGTGAGCTGGTTCGGCGTAGCGTCGTCGGTTGTGGTCGGGCTCGCGGCCGGCTGGGGGATCGGCCAATTCACCGAGCGATACACCAGTTACGACTTTCATACGACCAAGGACATCTCCGAAAAAGGTCAAACCGGTCCGGCGACGGTGATCATCGCCGGCATCGCCGCCGGAATGAAAAGCACTTGGGCAGCGTTGACCATCGTCATGATCGCCATCTTGCTTTCGTTCGCGTTCGCGGGCGGTGGAAATGAGTTCGTGCTTGGATTGTATGGTATCGGCCTCTCCGCGGTCGGAATGTTGGCGACGTTGGGTTTCACCTTGGCGACCGATGCCTATGGTCCCATCGCCGACAATGCCGGCGGCAATGCCCAAATGACCCATCAGCCCGAAGAAGTTCGCCAACGAACCGACGCGCTGGATTCACTCGGTAACACCACTGCCGCGACGGGAAAAGGGTTTGCGATCGGTTCAGCCGCATTGACCGCGCTTGCGTTATTGGCCGCCTATGTGGAGGAAGTCCGCATCGGCCAAGTTCGTGAAGCCATGACCTTTCTGACTCATTCCGCTCCTGATCTTGGACATGCTGCAAACGTTGGCGTGGGAGAAGTTTATTACATTGGGCATGGTAAATTCGCTGAAAAACGGCACGCGGGAACCACGGAAGATTGCTTCGACGCCTACATGCTGCTCAATGATCAAGCCCGTGCGACGCTGGATGCCAAAGTATTGCGCGACGGTTGGGCCGGCGGAAAACTACCCAAACTCTTGGCAACGGGAAAAGATAAGAGCTTCGTCCAAACCGCCGCCCTCAAAGACGCATCCGGCGGTCCCATCGAACTTCAACTGGTATCATCTCGCAAAGCTTCGCTGCATCAATACATGGCCTTTTACGACGTCACGTTGATGAACCCCAAAGTCCTTTGCGGACTCTTCGCTGGCGTGCTGATGGTGTTCCTGTTCTGTTCGCTGACCATGCAAGCCGTGGGCCGTGCCGCGTTTAGCATGATGTTGGAATGTCGTATGCAGTTTCAACGACTCCGCGAATACGTCATGGCCACCAAAGGTCTCAGTGCAACGGAGGCCGCTGATCCGAAAAACTGGCCGATGGAGCCCGTCGAATTTCAAAACACGCGAACGCCCGACTATGCCCGCTGCGTGGATATTTCCACTCGCGGCGCACAGCGAGAAATGATCGTCCCATCGGCGCTGGCCATTGTCCTTCCCGTTTTCGTGGGCTTAATTCTCGGAGTAGGAGGGGTAATGGGACTTCTCGCGGGTGCGCTCACTTCCGGTTTCGCCGTCGCCATCTTCATGGCCAACTCCGGCGGCGCCTGGGACAACGCCAAAAAATACGTGGAAAAAGGCAACTTCGGCGGCAAAGGCAGCGATGCTCACAAAGCCACCGTCGTCGGCGACACCGTCGGCGACCCCTTCAAGGACACCGCCGGTCCAAGCCTCAACATCCTCATCAAACTCGTCAGCATGGTGAGCGTTGTCTTTGCCGGCGTTATCGTCAAATTCGCCCCGGCCATCAGCGAAGCGCTGGGGTTGGGGTAATGTAGATTAAGTGACAGAAATTGGCACCATCTTACGGCCTGCTAAACCGCCGCTGTAATACGGCAATATCCGCAAGGTCCGCATGTCCATCTTCGTTCACATCCGCGCACTCGCAGCCATCGGCCGGCGTGGTCAGCGGCCCGCTCAAGCAATTCACGACGTCGTCCAGATCATTCAACCGGAATTCCGTGTCTCCGCTAATGTCGCCCCATGTCTTGCCCAATCGTGCCAAGCTTACGGAGACGATTCCACCGGCTGAAAAAAAGTTACCACCCAAGTAGAGATCGCCGTCGAAAACCGTCATCACATTTGGCGCCGAGCAGCTAGTGCTGCCCACGGATTCCCAGTGATCTCCGTTCCAACTGGCGATGGAGTCGACTTCAGGCCAGTCATACGATTCGAAATGGCCTGCGGCAATGAGCCGCCCATCATGGACCGCAAGACTACGAACGTCAGACAATCCCTCAGCCAATGGTTCCCACCGCTTACCATCCCATCGAGCGATGTTTCTAACCGCAACGCCACCGGCACTCTCAAAATTCCCTCCGACGATGAGTTTTCCATCGTAAATGGCCGCCGCGTAGGCGTTACCATGCGGTTTGCGTAGACTCTCACGATCGAGCCCTGTACCAAGTGGTTGCCATTGAACGCCGTCCCACCGCGCTATTGAATTTACTTCAACGCCATCGGCGGTTTCAAAATCTCCGGCTACAATCAGATCGCCCTGATAAACGATCGCCGCATATACAATGCCACCGAGCCTTCCAAGACCACGCCATTCATCACCATCAAGGACTGCAACATCGAAGCGCGTCAATTGTCCTTCTTCGTGAATTTGCGTGTCTCCAATAACGACAAGCTTGCCGTCGTGAACCAGCAAACCCGTAATCCACCCG
The DNA here is from genome assembly GCA_038043045.1 of Planctomycetota bacterium. Classification (GTDB taxonomy): domain Bacteria; phylum Planctomycetota; class Phycisphaerae; order UBA1845; family UBA1845; genus JBBTCX01. The sequence goes on from JBBTCX010000251.1 coordinate 35,621, forward strand.
GAAATCGCTGGAACAATGTCCTGCCACGCCAAGCCATCCCACCGGACGAGATCAGAATTTCCAGAACTTCCGGGACCGCTAAAGGACCCTGCGGCGAGCAATTCTCCGTTATGCACTCCTAATGCTCTAATGGGTAGATCAAGACCACTACCGAGCGCCTTCCATTGGGTCCCATCCAACCGTGCAACGCCGTTAGCCTCTATTCCTCTTATCCTCGTGAAATCACCTGCCGCGACAAGCTGACCGGCATGTTCCGCAAACGCCAGTACTCCACCAATGGTTCCACCGATGTTGAAACCGCTCCACGATTCACCGTTCCAACGAACCACTCCGTAAGACGTGCCATGGATTGTGCCACCAACGATCAACTCGCCGTCGAAGTGACCGAGGCTGCTGCCATAACCCAAAACGGGACTTTGTTTGAATGAATGCCATTGAATACCATCCCAACGAGCGATACCCCACTTGGGAACTTCTCCAATACTGTCAAATTCTCCAATGACAACGAGCTCTCCTCGATATTCGGTAACGTCGTAAACAATACGGTTTCGTTCCACCGCACTGCCCATTGACCGCCACTCACTGCCATCCCAACTTGCAATGGAGTTTGTTGGCACCGTCCCTGCGTTGGAAAAGCCTCCGCCAGCGACGAGTTCATGGTTATAGAGGGTCAGTGCCAAGACTCCGCTCGCGCCTCCGGGGTTCGTTACACCATCACCCAATGGCTGCCATTCCTTGCCATTCCACTTGGCAACCCCGTTTGCCGACACGCCTCCAATCGAATTGAATGAACCACCTGCGACCAACTCATCTCGAAAAACCGCAAGCGCTGATATATCCCCCAGCAAGTTGACGCCTATCGGTAGCCACTGAATCCCATCCCACTGTACAGCAAGGTAGTATCCTTCCAGTCCTTGGATTGCAAATGATCCACCTGCGATAAGCTGCCCACGAAAAATTGCCATGGCGCGCACGAGTCCTTCCAATTGTCCGCCAAGCGGTACCCAATTCATTCCGTCCCAGCTAAGGATCGTTTCCGCCCGCTCTTCTTCTTTCGTCCATAATTCCGATCCGGCAATCAATTGTCCGTCATGTATAATGAGGCTGTAGACCGCGCCTTTGACGCCGTCACCCATGGCGTGCCATTCTTTGCCGTCCCAAGCTGCCACGTTTTTCGCCCCACCATTTCCAGCAATCCGAAACCGCCCTCCGATTATTAGCAGCGTCGGCAACGGACCATCTCCATCAGGATCCCACAGAATGGACGCTAAGACATTTCCATCGACACCCGACAATCCCTGTTCCGGCCAAGTCAGCCATCGCTCAGGGCACTCCGCCCGACTTTGACTATCGAGGCTAACTATGACGCCTATTTCGATCAGTGTCAGAATTCGACAGTGCCAACCAAAAACCGCTGTCATGAGCACACTCCAAAATGTGAATGAAAGAATGCATGAGAACTCTCCATCTATTCCCTATTACGCAATCACGAAAGGAAATGTTCGGAAAATCTCTTTTTTTGTGCCCCAATAGTGAGACGCACCGGCGATAAAAGTCGGTTTTAGGGGTTTACGACGTCAAATTGGTTCCGAATTGTCGAGGTGATGAACCAAGTTCCTTAATGCGTTTTTGACCTCGCTTGGACTGATCTTCCGCATCTCCCCTCCGCGCCTCTCTTGCACTTCAACGATCCCTTCGGCCAGGCCGCGCTTACCGATGGTGACGCGGATGGGGAAACCGAGGAGTTCGGCGTCGTTGAATTTCACACCAGGGCGGGCGTCTCGGTCGTCGAGGATCACGTCGACGCCGGCGGAGGAAAGTTCGTCGTGCAAGCGCGAAGCGGTGGACATGACCTCTGCCTCACGAACATCCAACGCACAAATTACCACCTGAAACGGTGCAATCGACATCGGCCACTGAATCCCCTTGCCGTCATGAAAGGCCTCAATCGCCGCGGCCATGATGCGATTCAACCCGATGCCATAACACCCCATGATAAACGGTTGTGCCTTCCCATTGGCATCGAGATACGTCGCCTCCATCGCCACGGAATACTTCGTCCCCAACTTAAAAACGTGCCCAACCTCAATGCACTTTCGAAACTGCAACGGTCGACCATTCCGCGCTCGATCGCCCTCCACCGCGATGCGAATATCCGCGACCTCACCCACCGCAAAATCCCGACCGGGATTCACCCCCGTCAAGTGATAATCGGTTTTGTTCGCGCCGGTTACGCCGTCGTGCATCACACTGACGGCCTGATCGACGATGATCCGCGCCTTCAACCCCACCGGCCCGGCAAAGCCAACGTCAGCCCCTGTCACTTTGCGAATCATCGCAGGGTCAGCAGGTGTCACTCGCCCGACCTTCGCCACCCGCGAAAGCTTGGCCTCATTCACCTGATGATCGCCGCGAACCAACGCCACCAACGCCTCACCGTTGGCCTCATAAATGATCGTCTTGATCATCTTGGCAGGCTTGCATTTCAAAAACGCCGACACATCATCAATCGTCGACAACCCCGGTGTATGAACTTCTTTCAAAGACTCATTCCGGCCATCGCCCTCATTCGAAATCGCCAAAACCTCCGCTCGCTCCAGGTTGGCCGCATACGACCCGTCATCGGTCTCGACCAGATAATCCTCACCCGCATCGGTCCGCACCATGAACTCATGCGATGCATCGCCCCCGATCGGCCCGGAATCCGCCTCCACTGCCACATACGGCAACCCCGCCCGCGAAAAAATCGCACAATACGCGTCGTACATCTTCTGATACGTTTCATCCAACCCGCCGGGGCCTTCCTTGACCGAATGAAACGAATACGCGTCCTTCATCAAAAACTCGCGCGTGCGAAGCACCCCGCTCTTTGGCCTCGCCTCACCGCGAAACTTCGTCTGAATCTGATAAAAGTTGACCGGAAGTTGCTTATAACTATTCAAATACGCCCGAGCGATTTCGGTGATGACCTCTTCATGCGTCGGCCCCAAAACCGTCCGCGATCGCCAATCGTCCCCACGACCGCCCAACCGCACCAGCACGTCGCCCATGGCCTCGACCCGTCCGGTCTGCTCCCACCATTCGATCGGGTGCATCGCGGGCATGTGCAACTCGATCGCTCCCGCCCGGTTCATCTCCTCCCGAACGATCGCCTCGATCTTCCGCAACACCCGATAGCCCATCGGCAGATACGTATACGCACCGGCCACCACCTGCCGAATCAGCCCCGCCCGAATCATCAACCGGTGCGAAGCCACAAACGCATCCGCCGGCGCTTCCTTGGCCGTCGGTATAAAAAATTCAGTCCATCTCATGCACAGAATGGATACAGGGGGATCACACGGAAAGCAAGCTGGTTCGTGGTTTTCTCGCTGAATTCATGACGGTCGAGAGGATTGCACTACGGCTCTGTAATCTTGACATCAAACCGTCTGAGAATACAATCTGCGCTCTTCAACATCGGACCATCTTCCGTAATAAGCAACGTGCGATTGGGTCGAACAGCAGTTCGGAGAACGTGTACGTCGTGGCTTGGAAATCGGCACATCTTGACGTTCGACCTGTCTTGACCCGACCAGGGAGTCTTGTAGTTTTTCAGGGCTTTTCCGGGTCTTGGAGATGAGATGAGATTCAGGAATTCGGTTACGACAAGGTTTCGAGGTTCATGGACGTGTTCACGGTATTCCTGCATGAGGCGTTCGCTAAATAAGGCGATCAGTTTTGACCCATTGATGGCATTGAGAACAGCGAGGCGCTGACGGAACAATTTGCCTTGTTTTTTGGCGTCAGTGATAGGCGCATTGGCTTTTTGAAGCACCGTTGTGTCGACGACGCATTCCAAAATGGCGGACTTCACTTGTTCATCCGCCGCGCCATTTTCTCCAAAATGTCGAGCCGTTCACGACTGGCCTCCTCCATGAAATCCTTAGGCCAATCTTTGAATTGAGCGAGGTTGTCCAACTCCAGAGCACGCGCATGACTCTTTCCGGTTTTGTCCTTGTCGACGTACACAAAGCTCACCTCTTCCGGTTTCAGCTTTGGGGCGGATCGACCGTTTCGCGCGTTCGAAAGAAGGAGATTTCGAAATCTAAGAACCATGTGCTCGCTGTGTGTTTCGACGATGACCCCGCGCCGTGCCTTGACGAGTCCGACGAGATAATCGGCCATCGCAAGTTGGGCGTCGGGATGAAGGTGAATTTCCGGTTCTTGCACAAGAAACATCGCACCTTCGGGTGTGCGCAAACCTTCCACGATTACAGGCAAAGCCTGGGCGATTCCAAAACCCACGTCAGCGAAATTGGCCCATCTTCCAGAGTCGGTATCCCGAAGTCGAAGCTCGTACAGTCTGGCAATTTTTGAAATGCGCCTCACAGGCATCAACCGAACTTGACCCACTCGATCCATCCATTGATTAATCGCCTTCAAGAGTCGGTTTCGCTCGGCTCTGCCCTCACGAAGAGAATCAGCAATGATCGCGGCGATCACATTAGCGCCGGCTGGGTCAGGCAGATTCGAACTTCCTTGAAACTCGTACCTACGAAGGGGTGATTGACGAAAGGCCCCGATCGCGCGCATCCTTTGAAAGTGGTCTCTAAGTTCATCGAATACTTTTTCGGCAATTCCCAAAGGAAGTCGGTTGGGTTTTTCCTCCCAATACCTACTCACATTAGACAGGTAGGGATTAGCGTTCCCGAAGTAAGGCCCACTGTCGTTGAGTACATAATCACTGATTGAGACGTCGCTTTTGCCAACGCGCAGCATGGGAATGTATCGCCCTTCACGTTTTCGCAAACTCCAATGAACTGGGGCCAGTTTACCTTCAGGGATCTCCACCAATGACTCCATGAGTAGGGGAGGTTGTGGCTCGTCTTGGCCAAACTCAAAATGAATGTAACCTCGAATGTTATTCGACATTACACGATGAAAGCTTGCGACCCGTGGAGCAAAGCGGCGCCCAGACCATGGCCTGGAAGGAGCTAAATACTGGATTCCGAAGATTACACGTATTCGCTTTTTCATATCATGCTTGTGAACGCAGTCCGAATACGACCCGGCCATGTGGAGGGAACCATCGAGATTGAGTCGGGCGAGACTTCCGCGGGCTCCTTGCATTGAATCGAGAGATTGGCAGAAAATGGAAAGCCCGTGAAGGATCGACGATTTCCCCGTATTGTTCCGCCCAAAAATCACCGTAAGCGGCCGAAGAGGAATCTCGCCGCTATCGGCAAAGCATTTGAAGTTTTTCAGCCGTATGCTCGTTATGGGCATGGATCAATGCTCGCGAAATTCTCGCAGCTTGCAAGGGCGCAGGTCGACCCTTCCATCCGAAACACTTCAATTTCGGCCCACGACTTTAACCTCAACTCCCTTCGCCGCCTTGCAAAGGTCATCATCCAACGTCGCCAGCGGCAATCTGCGACGATGGGCGAGGTCCAGATAGGCTGCGTGGTAGCTGGTCAGGCCATGAGCGCGGCAAAGCGGCATCTGATCCGGTTCGTCTTGATCGACATCTAGCACGTTCGCCGCGTTTCAATTATGATAAATCAGGTGGCGGATTTGTTCCCGGCAAGTGGGTCGGGAATCTCGCCGTTGACGGGGGCGTAGCTCAATGGTAGAGCAACGGCCTTTTAAGCCGTAGGTCTTGGGTTCGAGCCCCAACGCCCTCAGTGACAAATCGGTGGCACTTTCCGATGCGGGGGAGTGCGACGGAGTGCAAGAAACACCTGTTTTTCCAGTCTTTTCCGCACGTCTGTTTTTCGATGGTTGACTCGACAAAGTGCAATTCGGTGCAGTCGCCGGCGCAATCGATGAACCCGGTTCCGGCATGTGAAACGGCAGCGCAGACGGCAGCGCAGACGGCATACTATTTCGCGCGCTGGATTCGATGATGCGATTATCAGTCCCGGTAGCCAGCGCGACTTCTTTTTCACAGGGTTCAGGAGTCAAGTCGGGTAGCGCCGACAGGGCGTCGACGAGCTGTCCACGGTTGGTGTGCGTGTATCTGTCCATCGTCAGTGTGATGGTCGAGTGCCGGGCGAGCTGTTGGGCGACTTTGGGATGGACACCACCACGGGCAAGGTTGCTGATAAACGTGTGTCGCAAGGAATGGAAGTCGGCCACTCGGCCCGCGTCGTCCCGGTAGGGAATGCCGACGGCATCAAGATCGCGGCGAAACATCACGGCGGGCTTTTGCGGCCACGTGGGGAACACCGGGTCCAATTCGGTCCACGCCGTCCCTTTGATCGCGCCAGACGCCAAGGAATTGCGCCGTAGAGGGTTTTAGGGGCAGTGTGTCTTCGCGTCGATTCTTGGCGTATGCGGCCCGGACGGTAACGGTTGGTTCAGTGCCAGCTATGCTCAGGTCGTTCCAGGTTAATGAGCGCAGCTCGGATGATCGGAGTCCGGTTTCGACGGCGAGCGTGTAAAGCATGGCACGATCCGGCCCGGTCATACCGAAACGAGTTTCACCACCCTTGGTAGCAGATAGCAGTCGACGCAATTCGTCTGATTCCAATGCACGACGATCATGGCGACGGTCGGTACGAACATTCGCCAGCGTGAGGCAGTCCAGCGGATTGCTTGGAGCGCCCTTGGTTCGCACCATCCAGCGAGCGAATTGTTTCAGGCGTCGGAGATAGTGATTGGACGACTCGGCGGACAATCCCTTCACCCGGCGATCCGCCAGTTCAGAGGAAACCCGGTTGGCATTCAAGTCCGACCAAAGCGTCGCCTTGATCGATTGCACCACGGACGCAACCCGTTGCGCGCTCAACCCCGCGTAAGCGACGGTGGAGCCTTTTGCGAGTAGCGCCGTTTTCCATTGTTCTATGTGATCGGTAAGCGGGCGACGACATTCTTCCGAGAATCGGTCAATCAGCCCCACCGCCGTCCGCTCGGATGTTCGCTCCAACTCCGCCGCACGTTGCTCGGTGGCTTTGCGATCGGTGAATCCCTTCACAGTTTTCACGGTATCACTCGCCACGTCGCGGTAATCGATGTACCACGCCTTCGAGCGAGTCCTTAATTTCGTTCCATCCGATAGCCGCTTGGTCCAGGCCTTTCGATAAATTCGCGCCATGGTGTACCTACTTTCGATTTATCTTGGATGTCGCGCGCAATTCGAGATTCAGTGCCGCGCACCATTTTTCCACGGTTTTCAAGTCCGCGTTGTTTTCACCGGCGGAAAAAAACCGATGCACCACCGAGTACGGAAGCCCGGTACGTTTCGCCAACTCGTTCATCGACCATCCCCGAATTGCGAATTCGCGTCGAATGGTCTCGGCCAGCTTGTTCGTTTTCATAGTCGCCATGCCGATAGGATATCGTCTTGCCGATATCAAGTCAAGCCTGTTCCCACCGACGGGCTTGACCATCCCGCCCGGATACATCCATCGTCCCGACCGAGTAGTTACGAAATCGCATCGTCGGACGGTGAAAGCCAAGCGGCGCCTCAAACGTCGGACCGTTGCGATTTTTGGCCACCTTCAACGCGATCTTGACACAATCCCCAATGGGGGATTCATCCTCCCGGTGTAAGAGCATCACCACGTCGGCATCCTGTTCAATCGCCCCGGAATCCCGCAAGTCGGACAGGCTCGGCATTCGCCCCGATCGTTCCAAATCACGGTTTAATTGCGACAACACAACCACCGCCGCGCCAGTCTGTTGTGCCAGACGCTTGAACGCCGCAGACATGGCCGCCACCGCGAGATTTCGATTCTCACTCCGTTCCCCCGGTTGGCAGAGTTGCAGATAATCCACAACGACCAACCCCACCCCGCGCCGAACGTGTGACCGTGCGACGGCCACGATATCCCGAACATTGGAAATGTCATCGATGATGAACAACCGATCCCGTGACAACATCCGCGCCGCCTCTTCGATCGCCCCGTGCCGATCCGTGACACTCAAAACACCGGAACGAAGCGACGCGACCGACCGTTCCGCCAGTAATCCGACCAGTCGCGCCGCAATGGCCATGCGCGGCATTTCGACGCTCACAAAGAGCGCCGAACATCCTTCCGAGTTATCCCGTGCGGCCTCCACCGCGAATTGCAATCCCAGCGCCGTTTTCCCAACCGACGGTCGCGCGGCCAAAATCGTCACCGCTCCGCGTTCCAATCCGCTCAATTCCATGTCCAGACAGAGGAGACCAGTTGGAATAAACTGTTTCGCCGGGTTCTTCAGCGTTTCCGCCAGTGCAGTGAACAATTCAACCGCATCAAGGGACGCTGAACAATTCACCGACCCGACGTTCTCAATCTGCCCCGCATACTTCGCAGACAGTTCCGATGAATCGTGACTTACATCGTACGCTTCGCGCGACAGCCTATCGCCCAAGCGAATCAACTCTCGCTTTCGAAATTGCTCGGCCACAATTCGCGCGTAATGCGTTGCGTTCCCGATGTCCGCGAAGGAATCCGCACATACCGTTGCCGTTTCACAAAGGTCATCGATGTTGTCAACTTTGTTTCGCCGCAAGCGGTCCTGAAACACCAAAAGGTCGATCGGCTCATCGGCTTCGCGCATGTCGCGGACGTGCTCGAAAATCGTTCGGTGCGTCGGAGTGTAAAACACTTCCGGCGTCGCCAGAATGCGCACCACCTCATCGAAGTCGTCGCAGCCCATGAGCAGTGAACCCAGTACGGCCATTTCCGCATCGGTGTCATGTGGTGGCATTCTTTGGTCATTCATTCGCCGCCTCAACCTTCATCCTTTGCAATAGCGCAGCTCGAACGCTCGGTCCATCGGGCGCTTCGCTCAATTCGGATTTCACCTTTGCGACAATTATCACGCCGTCATCGACCAGCCGGGCGATTTCGGAGTATTGAGCGGAGTTGGAGTCCACGTCATCGGGAAAGCGTTTGGCCACAAGTGCGATGACCGGATGAACTTGTCTTGATTCCCGTTTTTCGACGGTTGGTTTCGGCAACAGTTCGTTGATTGCTTTGGCCAGCAACCCAACAGACGGCGGACCCTTTGCCCATCGAAGCCCGTCCCGAAAAAGTTTCTCCGCCGCCGCCGCCAACAGCTCGAGCGCGTCGCCGTCGGCCCGATCCCGATCAAGCTGGACAAGCAACCGCTTGACCGTCGCCCGATCCTTGCCGGGTGACGCATCAACCCACGGCGTGCCCTTGTGCCGCTCGAACAATTCCCGCCAGCGTTCAATGAATTCACTGACGCGCGTGTCCGGGGAATTCGCAACCCGTCGTCTTTTGGACGGCCTTTCCGGTGAGTTATTTTCTCGGTGAGCTGTGTTTTGGATTTCCCCAGTTTCGAAAAGCCTTGCGGAGTCGCTTTGCGACGACGCGCCAACATGGGTGTTTACTATGGGTGTTCTACAGGACAGATTTGACCCCCCGTTCTTACCAATTCTGTCCCCCCGTAACACTCGACGACCGGACAGAATTGTCCCCCCGTTCAGGTTGTAAACGTTGGGCAGACGGTCCCGGCGGTTGGTCTTCAGCAACCTTGCCAGTAAATCCCCCGTTGGTCGACTCACGTGGACAATTCCTTTTCGACGAAGCTCGCTAATCCCCCGCCGCGCGCTGCGCTCGCTCTTGCCGATTTCGCGTGCAATCGTCGCTTCGGTCGGCCAAGCTTTTCCGTCAGCGTCGGCATGATCCCACAATGCGACCAAAACAATCTTGGCCAGGTTGCCAACATCCACGGCTAGGCTCGCTTTCAGGAGTTCGAAACGTTTTCGATCCGCGTGACTCACGATTCACTATCTCCGCGCGAACGAAGTTTCCGAACGCATTCCAGAAAGTAAGCCTCTCTTCGAAACTCCCCGCGAATCCGTGCGCGGTTTGCGGCCTCCACCAACTTCAAAGCGAAACGCCGGTCAAATTGCCTATTGCACTCGCCGATGATAAGAATGTGTTGGTTTCCGAATTCGCCCGCGTCGTGGAGTCCACCCCCGGCGCGGGTACGTTTTTCTCTTACCCGCATTTTCCTGCACCGCCTTTCGATTCCAACGCGGCTTTCCGCGCTTCCCACGCCACCCGATCCGGTGCGCCAGCCACAAGCCAACGTTTGATTTCATCCACGATCCACACTTTCCGACCACCGATTTTGATTCCACGCGGCAGCTTGCCACCGGCGTCGTGGGTTCGAACCGTGCGGACGGATATTCCGATCAATGCCGCCAGCGCCTTGGCATCCACGGCCAACGGCTCCAACGCCGGTCTTCCCGCCGCCTGATTGCTCGGTTTCGAATTGGGTTCGGGTGGTAACTTCAATGCAGCGGTCATCGTGCCACCACCCTTTCCGGTAACGCCTGTGCGGCGCGTTCGGTCAAAATCCGTTCGACCGTCGTAGGATGAAACAAGAATTGTCGTCCGGCTCGAAGATGAGGAATGCGACCCGCTTCCACTTCCAAGCGAAGCCACAAGACAGGAACACGCAGGCGCCGCGCCATCGGTCCAACCGGCAATAAAGTGTTTGTTTCCATGCTCCAATTATGGCATGGACGAAGAATCCTTGTGCGTACTTTAGCGGAACTTAAGGCGTAGTTTGGCCGAATTTAGGACTAGTTTTCGGGAATTGTCGATCCACAATGCTTTTTCCCTTTGGTGTCAAAGTCGCCCCTTTTCTGGGGCCTTTGGGTCGCGTCACAAGGCCCAACTCTACAAGGTCGGCGATTTTCTTCCCGACAACCTTCTCTGATTTTTTCACTTCTAACGCACACTGGGTAATTGGCTTCAACAGTGATCCGCATTCGTTCAAATAGACAAGCAATACCAACTCCGTGTCATCGATCGGCGGTTCATCCGCCGATGCTTCGTCCACCGTATCCCGCGCGGGATTCTTGTCCGACTTAATTGGTTTCTGTTTTAGAATCGACAACACTTGTGGCATTGACAGATTTTCAACGTGGTTGGGTGGCAAAGAATACTCCGTAAGCAATACGCCCTCCAATTGCGGTATCCAAGGTTGACCGGGTTGCCAGCCGGGTAGGACGGATTGGAGAGTCGTCACGTCGGACGGCGAAAGAATGTAGAAAGGTCGGGGGTCGATTTCTTGTCCGTCCCGAATGTACACTTGAAGTGATTGCCCCCGGTTCTTGAAAGGGTATTTGAGTATCCATTTGGGATCACCCCATCGTGGATCGCGTTTGTAAGGCTCTTTTTTTGAGGACGAGCAGCTCTCACCGTCACCATTTTTTTGTGTGAGGTTTTCGATTCCAAAGATGGGTTTCGCTGGTTTGGGTAAAGACATAGTTGCAGTTCCCATCCGGGTCGGTCCGGGCGTCGCTGAATGAGCTGCAAAGCCTCAGCGTCCACCCGGTTCCGCTTGGCGGGGATCAGCCGCCGTCCCGGTTCAATTAGTCTACGCAGTTAGCGCGGTCCGGTGTAGCAGTTTTGCCACGCCGCATAGTCGCGTAGATCGATGTCACCATCGGAGTCGGAATCGGCGTCCAAACTACATGTAAAATCCTCCGATTCTTGAGGTGGGACAAATTCGATAGCGGAAAAACCGAGCGTTTGCGACCAAGCAAGCTCCGATTCAGTGTAATTGCCACGTATCGGATCGACCTTCCAGAATCGATAGACAAGCGAAGGGAACGGCTCAATTCCAATCGCATAGAGTTGATCGCCGACAGAGTCGAAGACCAACGGCCATGAATCGCCAAATTCTGCTGGCGAATAGTGCGTCGATGCACGGTCATTCAGATCGTTGAGGAATACTAGACAGTATGGACAGCCGCTAGGAAGAGTTTGGAACCGGGACGCCTTGAAGAGCACTCCGCCCAAGTTCCCTACCAGGTTTGGCATGTAGACGCATCCTTGCGTGAACCGGACCGTTACGTGTCTTCTCCAATTCCATGAGATCGGATCGACGATTATGGCAAAGTCGTTGCTGTTGTTGCCCATGACCGAAAGATAGAAATCCCCGTTGCTCGGATTGAACGCCAAATCCGCAACGGGCGCGAATGGTACCGGCGCTACCGCCTGAACATCTCCGGTTTTCGGTTCAATCGAAAAGATAAAACCGAATAGAGCGTCGTACGTGTAGAGCTTTCGCTCGATCGGGTCAAACGTGAGTCCACGCGGGTCTGGAAGCTCAATGGGCGCTTGGTGGGTCACATTACCCTCCCATGTCACTTCCAGGATTCTAAGAGTGACGGGGGGTTCGTCGTAGGCAATTACATAGAAAACCCCTCTGGGATCATCTCCGCCAACAGCAAACAGGAGCAACGGCAAGAAACTGACGACATTCATGGTTTGACATCCTCAGAATAGGCATGACGGCTTTGCGTTCCGCCCGATCGAGTTGGCGGGAGCGACCCGCCTACCCAGTCTTTGGAATTGTACCCAAACCCGCCAGTTACAGTAAAGCGCAAATCTAGTTACTCGCGTCGCTCGAAAAACCGACTCTTGTCGGTGCGCACCGGTTGCTCCGGGATCATCACGGGTCCAAGGCGAGCGCGGGATACCGGCGTCATTCCAAACTCTTGAGCAAGCTTGAGCAGTACGGACATGGCACTCGATTCAATGCGCACCCAAGGATTGATAATCTTTCGACCACGCGAGTTGGTTATCACCCAACCTTCGGTGGCCAAATGTTCCGCCGCCGTGCGATGCGTTGCTTCCGCCCAACAATATCTCCTAAACGCCGCCTCATCCAAAACCGTCAGCAAGCCCCGTTCGATGAGTCCGGGCGCGATTTCTTCCCATACGGCTCGGACCCGCTCATCACCGCCCATCCTTTCCGGCATTTTTGCACTACCCTTGGCACACCGAAGGGTAGTTTTCTGGTGTCGATCCTTCCGGTAGGTGCCCAATTGCCGGGCGACGGTTTCAGACATTGGAATCGGTCCGCGTGTTCCCATTTTCTAATTTCCTCCAAACTCGACAAAATTTGTGCGCGCCTGCAAAACGGTCCCGCACCTTGAGCGCCCAAGGATTTTACCCACCCCCGTCACAGCCCCTTTGTCGTCGCCCCCTCGACTAACCCGACGATCCGCGCCCGAATGGCTTCCGGCAGCCCCGGCCATGCAGATATCACAGCCTGCAATTCAGGATCATTTTGGGAGTCTTTTTCCACTTCCGACGGCATCCCAGACGGCAGCGCGGAAACGGGATTTTCATAAGTCGTTGTCTTTTCATCACTTACGGCATCCGAGCAACGGCCTTTTAAGCCGTAGGTCTTGGGTTCGAGCCCCAACGCCCTCAGTGACAAATCGGTGGCACTTTCCGATGCGGGAGAGTAGAGCGGACCGCACCGGTGGATTGCCTCTCAAGGCAAGCAGTCACGGTCGGCTGAACTCATTCGGCAACGGCCGCATTCAAACAAACGACACCGCCTTCAAGCTCGAAAATACGCGATGAAATGGAGGCCCATGCAAACCGGAATCTGTACCGGTACGTTACTTAAATCATGGGGTTTTCGAGACTGTAGCATCAATACAGAGTATTTCTCTTGGTCCGAGGCCGGTCAGACCG
>JBBTCX010000252.1:0-6541 GCA_038043045.1 Planctomycetota bacterium
CCGGATAGTTAATGTCATACGGCGGCCCCAACCTTGAATTACCTTCCAGGTGTCTCGCCGTGTCAATGTATTTCGCAAACTCACCCATGGCCGTCTTTTGAATCAGCAAGACTTCGGAAGGGGTTAGCGGCGGGTTCCAATTCTTTTCCGGGTCCTTGGCTACGCGGTCGAAATGTTTTCGAGCAAGCGTGAGCAGTTCCGGTTCGCCTTCAGGTTGGTCTTGCGCGAAAGCGTAACCGACGACAAGAAAAACCAAACCCAACTGCCATCGAAGCGAATGCATACCCGCGCCTTTCCGAACCTAAAATGCCCAACGCTCCAAACTGAATCAGTGGTCCAATTTATCACGATGTCGTTTGCTCGACCATATGGGTCCACTTTCCACGACCATTACCAGACGCCGGAGGAGGAAAACGCGAAGACCGAACAGGTGGCATTCTACAAGCTGGAAGATACGCCCAAGGGAGTCGTGCTTACCTGGTGGTCCAATGGGAATCCGGCGACTCGTTACGAATTGACCTTGCTTGCCGGTGAGTCGGCGACCTTCGCAAGCTCCACGACGGATGGGCCGCCGAATGTCGTCAGCTACGGGAAGGTAGATGAAAAGACCTTGCACGAACGGCTTGATGGCAAGAAAGGTATTCCGCCGTCGAACATGCCCTATACACGGGCCAGTGCCGACGTGCGGCTTCCGTGAGGGATACGGTTAGACGATTCGCGACGATAACCGTCAGAGAGGACTCAATTCTGGCAGTCCACTGGTCCGTTGGTGCCGCCGAAGCATTCCTGAAACTGAGCGAAATCTCGAAGATCAACATGTAGGTCTTTGTTGCCGTCAAAACCCACACAGCCGATATCGCCGTGAGGCATGCCGGGGCCGGAAAGACAAGCAGGAAGTCCAGCGAAGTCCATTAGGTCTACGTCGCCATCGGAATTCACGTCGCCGGCAATAACGGGCGGGCAGCCATTTGTATCTACGGGTATTCCCGGAATCGTGATAGGACATAGGTCATCATCATCGGCAACAGTATCTTGGTCCAAGTCGCCGACGGTCACGATGAGCACGGCTGCATTTGAATTATTCGCGGCGTCGAAAGCCGTCACGGTGATTACGTTTTCTCCAGTAAGCAGCGCAATTCCAATGATCGTCCAATCAGTCGTGCCCGTCGCATTGCCGCTACCGCCCCGGTCGTTGGCCCAGGTTACCTGCGTCACGTCACGGTCGTCGAAGGCCGTACCGGCAAGGTCGATACTCGAAGCGCCGGTCGTGTACATTCCACTTTGGGTTGGGGAATTGATAACCACCGACGGCGCAACAACGTCCAGCGGCGCGTTGTACGTTACGGTGATCACGTCACTTCCGGCGTTGTCTTCCCCGTCATAGGCAGTGACCGTGATAATGTTTGGCCCTGGCTTCAGAAGGATGTTGCTGACCGTCCAGCTATCCCAGCTCGCGGTTCCAATGGCCGTTCCACTCCCGCCGCGATTGTTGAGCCAAGTCACGCGATCCACAACTTGGTCATCAGAAGCCGCTCCGCCGATGTTGATCGAGCTGTTGCTCGTTGCGTAGCTCGCTGAAAACGGATTCGTGATGAAGATAATCGGCGGGCGGAAGTCAATGAGTTCGAGGATTACAAGTCCACCAAATCCATCAGCAACATAGACAAGCTCGCCGTCGATTGCCACGGCCCTTGCCGAACTTGCAGTATTATAGGTGGCGACGATGGGGGGGGCCGTGGGCGCGCTAGCGACATCACGGACTTCGACACCCGAAAACGACTGGGCGGAATACAGCATGCCGCCCGCCAAAGCGAGGTCTACTTCGTATGGAGAAGCAAGTTGCCATCCGTTGACGAATACCGGCAAGTCGTGATTACTCACATCCACCACATGCGTGTCACCATCAAAGGAACTAACATATGCAAAGTTATTTGCAACGGCAACGGATGCTACTTGACGGCCAGAAATGGTGTAGGTTCCTCTGGGCATGGGAGCATTTGGATTGCCTATGTCAACAATCTGCAGTCCAGCAGCGGCTCCAGCGACATAGGCGAACGTGCTTGAAAGTACGATTCCCCTCGGAAAGGAGCTCTGCATGCTGTACGATGCTGTTTGAGAATTTGACGGAATATCCGGATTGCCAAGCGAAAACACTCTCATGAAAAGTTGATAAGGTGGTGTTTGCAAGATTCCCCCAGATGTGAATAACAGACCATTCGCCACCACCGATCCAAAATAACAGACGTCGTCTTCCGGTGATGAATAACGCAACTGCGGCAACGACGGGTTGCTCACATCCACAACCTGAAGTCCATTGTCCTGGCAATCGGTTGTCAAATAGAGCTTCGCGCCATGTGCGCTTATGTTTGAAACACCAGCGTTCAAGTTGAGCGTGCCGCGCAAGTATGGCGTCGAAGGTGTCGTTACATCAAATATACGTAACCCACTGTTGTCTACTCCAACAAATGCCAGCCCATTGGCTACAGAAACAGATTTGGCCACCATTGCGTCTGACGTAAACTGACCGCCAAGCGTAATAGGGAAGTTCGATACATTCAGAATTGCGAACCCTTCCTCGCCGTTTGCGACATAGGCTCGCCCCGTCGAAATCGCGAGTGCACGTGATAATGAGAGTGAGACTGGGGCAGTACCAGAGTTTATCCATTGCATGTTGCTCGGGGTCGACACGTCAAACACTTTCAGGGTGCCGCCAATTGTGTAAGCCAGGTTATTGATGACACTTACGTCGCTATAGCCCGGTTGCAATGGAGATTGGCCGACAACAGCCAAGTTATCAGAGTCGGCAATGTTGATAGCGAACAAAGAGGTGCCTCTGCCCACCACATAGGCGAGCGATCCTACCACATCCACACCCGTCGCGTAGGTTGGTACCGGAAAATTGCCTCGTGATAGGGGAGCCGACGGATCCGTGACGTCGATCACCTGTAGTGTTGCGTAGTCGTATGTCGTCACGTAAACAAAAATGCCATTGCCTGAAACCGCTATATCCAGCTTGTATGCGTTTCCGAATCCAGCCACTGAACCGACCAACATCGGCTTGGCTGGGTCCGTAACGTCGAGGATGGTCAAGCCATGTGTGAAGTCTGTTACATATAGGAGCCCTCCGATTTCTTTAGCGGAAAAAGCCAGTCCTGGCGTGTCATATACCCCGAGTAGGGAAGGTGAAGCAGGATTGCCTATATCTAAAATGTAGACTCCGCGGTCATCAGCAGCGACATATGCCCGCGTACCGGATACGTGAATTCCGCGAATCATCCCGCCGAGGAGGAGGCTTCCAGCGCGCGTCGGGTTGGCGGGATTGATAACATTCATCACCAGGAATTCCGGCCCCACACTGATGTACGCATAATTGCCTTGCACAGCGACGGTTTCGTAACTCCCTCCAACATGGCCAACCAAACGCATGCCTTGGCCGACTCCAACAAGGTACGAGAAAGCGTTCTGCTTCGTCGCCGTCGCGCCTGAGCTGGTGACAACCACATCTACCGATCCGATCGTCGGACGCGCGGGGCTCTTTGTTCGGATTTCCGTTTGGCTGACTACCGTGGTTTCCGTCGCGGGAACGCCGCCAAATGTGACAACAGCCGGGTCGGCGAAGTTTGCACCAGCAATCGTAACTTCACTCCCACCTTCAAGCGGCCCACTATTTGGGCTGACAGACACGATGAGCGGCTCCGTGCCTTGATCGATGTATGTATCTGCAAGGCTCACGCTGTCGTAGTTGGCCACCGAGATGGTACGGTTGATCGGATGAAGCCAGCCCGCAACCGGCTTGAACTCTACCACCTGAAATCCAGCCAGAACGGCTTGTTCCGTGAACCCACTGTCGCGCCATGGCCCACCGGCGACCCGCCATTGCGCCCCAGCGCTATTCGCTTCCGGTGGACTGATCGTAGCGGTTACCGATCCAGCCATACGAGTGTACGAGCCTGTAATTGTCTGC
The DNA here is from genome assembly GCA_038043045.1 of Planctomycetota bacterium. Classification (GTDB taxonomy): domain Bacteria; phylum Planctomycetota; class Phycisphaerae; order UBA1845; family UBA1845; genus JBBTCX01. The sequence goes on from JBBTCX010000252.1 coordinate 3,965, forward strand.
GATGTGCCGGCAGCGTATGTAATAGTGGCGTCGGGAGGCGTGTTCCATCCGTCATTTTCCAGGTGTTTGTACCAAACCTCGAAGGTATCGGCATCTAGCGAGTCTAGTCCTCGCGTCTCACCGCTCGCACTATAATTGATGAACCAGCCTTTGATGTGCCCGTCCTTGAACCATGCGAGTTGCCATCCGCCGCCATCGTCAATCGCTTCTTGCGGCGCGATGTTCACCGTCAACGTTGTTTCGCCGGGACCGATGGCTGAAACGGCGTAGTCCTCGTTCGAGTCATTCGACGTGACGTTGGAATAACTCTTTGATGACGGCGAGAACGTGTACCCGGCCGTGACAGGGGTGATGGTCCCGGACCAACCTGCCGGAACGACCACATCATAATCATGGGATCCAACGAAGGGGACGCCCGGAACGGAAGGCGTGACGTTCATAGTGACGCTTCCGCTAAAGGGCGACTGACCGATGGTCAGATCGCCGCTGATGGTGAAGCTGTTGGTAATGGCCGTGGCGGTGAAGTTCTGGTTCGCTTGGTCTGAAATGAGCGTGGCATAGGCCCTCGACGGAGGGCTAAACGAATATCCGCTTTTTGTTGGGATGACGGTGAATGCTGAAACGGCAGCGGCGAGCGCGGAGTAGTTGCCGTTGGAGTCAGTGCTTGGGTTGCCCGGCAAACCCTGCATCACGACGCCACCTAATCCAGCGCCATTATGGGTGACATTGCCGGAAACCGTGTGTGTCGATGTGATCTTCCACAGCCAGAATTCTCCCGTATCTGGATCGCCTTCGGCTGACCAACGATCAACGGTCTCGCCGTCGTAAAATATTTTCCAACGGATGTGACCGCCACAGCATTGTGCCTGATCCCGAATGATGCCAATCATATTATCCGGCTTTACGACGTAGGTTCCGGTGCAAGGATTTTGCCATGCGCGTAAGCCGATTGCGGTTCCCGCCACTTCAACTACGTCGCCAATTTGAAACCTGGGAGCGGCGGTCGTGCTGGCGAGGCTTCCGCCCGCGCACGGAGCGTCCGGCGCACACCCTCGGCTGGTCTGTTCGCTCCCGCTGCACGGCGGTGTGTAGGTCTCTTCGTAGGGCACATATCCTGCCTTGGCGAATCGCAATGGGCGCGTTTCGCATGGCACGCTCGCGAAGGAGAAGTACCCCACATTATTGGTGGTCGTAGCATAGCTGCCCCACGTAACGTTGACGCCTGGAACAACGGTACCGGTTCGCGAGTTAATCACCGTCATTGAGAAGGAGGTTTGGGGTTGGGGGGTTACCGCGCGATACCAATGACCGTCCTCGAACCGGTTGATCGACGATAGTCCCGTCCCTCCCGTAACATCAATGCCAACCATCGGCGTCGGCAATACACCATCTATCCCGTCTCGAAATCCTGGACCCTTCCGCATTTCAAAGTGGAGATGCGGCGCTCCCGAACAGGATCCTGTATTTCCAGACTCTCCAAGAGGCGTACCGGCGAATACATATTGCCCAGTAGCGACTGACACCGCCGAGAGATGAAAATAAGAGGAACGCCAGCTGTCTGCTCCATTACTGCCGGCGTGTACGATGTGAATGTACTTGCCCGCGCAGTCGTGTGTGCCTGTGGTCACGAAACCGGGCGCTACTGCAACAACATCACGGCCGACAGCCATGGCGAAATCTACCTCGTACCCATCATGACTTTCTCCTGACTCACAATAGCTCTGGGATACCTGATACGGTTCTCCATCTGGAAAGGGGAGTCGAAGCACAATATCTCCGCCTACCGAGATTGTTTTTTCTACGCAAACAGCAGGCATCGCTTCTTCGGCGATACCAAGAACCAGAAGCACCGCTGCCACAGCCGTGGCACATCGGATGACCCGGGGTTGGAAGATTGGGTCGCTTCCGCTCGCCGCTCTGAATCGAAATCGCCCCGACCTGCTTGAAACTGGACGCGGTCTTGATGGTCTCTGTGTTGAGATGGTCATGCCGATGCCTCCGATGCCACGCAGAAATAGACAACCGCCGCGATGGCCAAAGGCGTGCGCGTTTTCATCACCTCATATCTCCTCAGAACAGCCCGGCAATTGGTGCAGGTTTCGGAATCGCCCGCAGCACCGGAATGGGTTGCCCCGTTTCGGATTACCCGCAAGTCGTCAAGCTAGAACTGAAGGGCGATTGTAGTGAATCGCCTTGCACCCTGCAAAACGGGAACATGCAGAATAATGGGCGGTAGTTGCAGTGTTGCTTCAACCAAGCCCGGTGTCGTGGTGAGTGCGGTCTTATTGGGTGGGCGGTGGAATACACCAGGTCTTGCTCGCGGTCCACACACGCGGCGGTTCACCCCCACGTGCGTGGGGAATACGAAAGATCGGTCCCGTCTATCCGAGAATCACGGCGGTTCACCCCCACGTGCGTGGGGAATACGATAGACGTCGTAATAGCAGGCCCTACACTTGCCCGGTTCACCCCCACGTGCGTGGGGAATACTCCTACAATCCAAAAACAAAAACCAAGCTGGACCGGTTCACCCCCACGTGCGTGGGGAATACTCCTACAATCCAAAAACAAAAACCA
>JBBTCX010000252.1:6641-12660 GCA_038043045.1 Planctomycetota bacterium
AGCTGGACCGGTTCACCCCCACGTGCGTGGGGAATACGACGGCTACCACAAGTACATCAACCCAGCCCGCGGTTCACCCCCACGTGCGTGGGGAATACTCATCTTCAATCAATTTTATGGTCCGACGTTTCGGTTCACCCCCACGTGCGTGGGGAATACATTGAGAGACGGCTGGGGGAGAAACTCCCACACGGTTCACCCCCACGTGCGTGGGGAATACGACCTGGACGGCAAACTGAAACGCGTCGTTGACGGTTCACCCCCACGTGCGTGGGGAATACGCCTTCTTGGCGTCTGCGACGGAAAACGATCTCGGTTCACCCCCACGTGCGTGGGGAATACGCGACGGACGTCTTCAACGATTGCAATGTAGGTCGGTTCACCCCCACGTGCGTGGGGAATACGTGCCCACGAATTTCGTGAACGAGCCGTTCGAGCGGTTCACCCCCACGTGCGTGGGGAATACGCCAGCCGCATCGGGCGCACGTCGTTTTGGATTCGGTTCACCCCCACGTGCGTGGGGAATACGCCCGACCCTGAAAACGGTCCACCAAAGTCGCTCGGTTCACCCCCACGTGCGTGGGGAATACATCGGCAACGGTACTCCAGCGAAAGCGCAGTGCGGTTCACCCCCACGTGCGTGGGGAATACCAATACGTCGACTACCTGACCGACGCAAGGGGCGGTTCACCCCCACGTGCGTGGGGAATACGCGGTTGTGGACTGGTCGCTGTTCGTACAAACCGGTTCACCCCCACGTGCGTGGGGAATACGTAGTGCCAGACGCCCCGTTCAGTCGGTGGCAACGGTTCACCCCCACGTGCGTGGGGAATACATGTTGATCTTCAGGGAGTACTCCCCGTCCGCCGGTTCACCCCCACGTGCGTGGGGAATACGCAGGTAGTCTTCGATCCGCCTCAGGGTATTGGCGGTTCACCCCCACGTGCGTGGGGAATACGGACCGGGCTGTTTTTTCGTTCCGCACGCCACCGGTTCACCCCCACGTGCGTGGGGAATACGGATGCGGCGACACTACTTCCGGTTTGGGAAGACGGTTCACCCCCACGTGCGTGGGGAATACGTGGCTGGCGTCGCCCTCGACTCCTGTGCCACGGTTCACCCCCACGTGCGTGGGGAATACGTAATCAGCATAGTCCACGCAGCACATCTTGGTCGGTTCACCCCCACGTGCGTGGGGAATACACTGGAAGACTACGCCTTGAATGCGGTTTTTGCAAGGAATAGGCCTTCGAAGTCTTCTATTGACCGACTGGTTTCTCCAAACACTCGAATTGCAAAACCCTGCTCATTGTTTGTCGTATAGACCATCATCGCACCGCTTGGTCGACCACTTTTCCGGGGTTTCGAGGATTGAAGGGAGTTTACGGCCTTTTCCCAAAGCTTGTCTCTGACCAGAGCGGAAACTTTCCCAACGAATACACCGGTCTTGGGTTGGAGCAACCAGCGGGTCAGTTCGCCGCGAAGTGACGGCGCGACTCGTTCAAGGATCATCAGAACCATAATTGACTCCCCCTTCGATTCGCTGATCCCCTTTCGAGTCGGCGTCAGGCGCCCACAATGCACCGGGCGCCGACGAATCCATGTCCCAGGCCGGATCGTTCGATTGCGCAAGCACACCCGACACGGTGAGCACGTCGTCAATGTCAGGTAGGGCTCGCTGCATCAGTTTTGCGCTCTTGAACGATTCGCGACATGCCGCGCGCATACGGCTTTCGATCGATCCTCCCTGCCATGCAGCGACCTCAAAGGCGGTCGGCACAATGAGTTCGATCTTGTACAAATCGGCGATGTCGTAGACGAATGAGAGTTGCTTGCCTGTGTGGACGAACCCGATGGCGGAGGAATATCCGGCGGAGAGGATGGCTGCCTGTACCAAGCCGTAAAGGCAGGCGTTTCCGGTCGATAACGCTCGATTCACCGGGTCGGCGGTGGCCCAACTACCGCGCTTGTAGTTTCTGCCCGTCCAGGGTACGCCAAACTTTTTGCTAGCCGCCGAATAGGCTTCGCGGACTCTGATCCCTTCCATGCCACGAACCTGTTGGAGATCGAGTTGAGCATCAAGACCTTCGGGGAATCGCTTGCGGTACATTCGGAGAACAACTTCGAGTCGAAGTTGGGGAATGCTCGCCAGTCGGGCTTGACGAAGCAAGGCCGCACTTCCCCGCGTGCCGCCCGTACCCGCCGCGTAGAATCGCAGCCCATCTTCACCGACCCATGCGACGGTGCAATTGTTATCCGCCAGCGCGGTTATGGCTGCGTGAGTAATCGATGTGCCGGGGCCTAACATGAGCAACGCGAGCGACGCAACCGGCACCGGTGTCATGCCCGTGGCATCATGAACGGCAATGGCTTTTTCGTGCTGCTCGATACGAGTGTGTTCAAGGTACAGATAGCTGAGGCTGTCCTCGAATCGGGGTAACTGACGGAGATCGTCCATCGCGGGAATCCTAATTGGGCAATAGCATCTTCACTTGTCAAAGATCGGACCCTGGCAGCGGCGTCGTGAGCTTCGCTCCTCACGGCAAGCAACGAGGATCGTTTACCGGACCTGCGCGAACCGAAAGCAGTCCGAAGCCGAAGGCCTTGGCGGGGCCGATGCCTTCAATCAAGGCGGCTCGCAGTTTTTCTGCGTCTTTGCAAACGAGCACTCCGTTGAAAAGTCCGCCGTTGTAGCGCTTTTCGGTTGGCTTCTCCTGATTTGAGCCGCCGCGGCCGCTGCCGGGATTACGGAGGATGACACACTCGGCCTGCATCAAGAGCGTCGCCGATTTTTCATCCAGGACTCGGAACCCGTGTCGGTTGCCAACAGATTCCAGCCACTTTCTCCACGGATCCCATCGAGCCCGGAGCAACCGCTGACGCTCCATGGGATCGTGCGGTAGCAGGGCGGGAATCGGATCGGGATGGACGAGAATCTCCGTGCGTCGTTTACGCGCGAGAGTCAGGCCGGAGCGAGTAATTCGCGTCTTCCCATCGGATCGGATAACGCTTTTTCTGCGGACGACGTTGGCCAATAATCGAAAGCTGTATGCGTGGTCGCAACGCGGGGCGGGATCGAATTCACGAACATCAGGCTCCTTCGTGAGCAGGAATGGCGCGTTCTGAAAAGCGTAATTCCATTCGGGCTTGCGAGCTGACTGTATAAGAATCCTCGGCTTTCCATCGTGCTCGATGCGGAACAGGAATCCAGCTTCGCCGCGTTTGGGCTTTGGTTCTGGGATTTCAGGTCCACCCCATGCGCCAAGAAAAAACTCATCTTCCGCTCGGCGCTTCGCGTCGGGGAACGCCATCCATAGGCGTTGATGAACGCGGTAGATGTCGCGCAGCCATCGCCGGCCGGGCTGGTCACGTTCGGGGTCGTCACCGACGTTAACGTGTAGGAGTGACAGGAACATTCAGCGTCCCTCCACTTGTGAAGAACAGAACACATCGTCGAAAAATGCAGTGCGAGCGCTGGCGAGCAGCTCGCGCCGACGGCCAAGACGGCGCTCGGAGAGAAGCCGGTCGATCTGCCGGAGGATCGCCGGGCGTTGCGCGGGGTCCGAGGGGTCGATCCACCGCAGTCGCATATCGTGCCCATACTCCAACATCGTGCATGCGTCGTGACAAATCTTGCATAAAGACCGGAGGTCTGAGTCGGTCTCACAACCGACGTTCGTGTAATCAACGTGATGCACTTCGACCGCCGGTGACTTGCAGAAGACGCAAAGATGGTGATCGAAATTCAGGCGCTTGAGCCGAGCGGCTTTCCACTGGGGCGACGTGTAATCAACCCGTCGCGCGAAAAGTTTGGCAACAGGCTTCTGTGTAGCTTCTCCCACGTCCACATTGACTTGACCCGCGACAATCCAACGAGCACCGTGACTGTGGAAGCCGAACGCGCGAGGAACATCGTAAACGAGCAGTGCATCGGCGGGCGGCGCCGATCCCGGCGGGTGTTCAACGAAAGTCTGAAGAGTTCGAGTTGTGCACCAATCGTCGCAGTCGAGCGCTTCGATCCTTGGACGCCATGGGACTCTCGAAAGGGCATGGAACACGGAGTCATAAGAGCCGGTACCTGCAAAGACCGGTTCCGCCGGGATGCAGCACTTGCGACCAAGGAAGACCGGCCAGACTGGATTGTCCAGCGCACCGACGCAGGCGCTGACCGCGTCGGCAGGGCCGTGGAGAGCGACCAGGAACGAGGCATCGTATAGGTATTGACGGTGGGAAAGAAGCGTTTCCAACTCTCCCGTCGATGCCGTCCTCTTCAGCTTTTTCCGATCAGCTTGCCAGATTCCGATCTTGGCCCCGGCCGTGTGATAATCCCAGTCCAATGTGCCGCCGCAATCTACCCGGACGCCCATTGCGAGTAAGACCAGCGGTTTAAGTTCCCTCGGCGAGCCTTCTCGACGAATGCCCATTGCACAAAGTACGAGACCCAGAACGCCTGATTTGCTCGGGTAGGCGTCGGTGCGGCGTAACTGAAACCGCGACGAGGTGCCCCACGATTGCATGGGACCGGCCAGACGCAGGAATAGAGTGTTGTCGGCCCCGCTCATGCCCCTACCCCCACCTTGTTCGGCGCAGTGATGAGACCGACGACGGACTCGACAAGCGCGTCTAGCGTATCAACCCGGTAGTGATCGCTCTTGAGCGTGGGCGAAGCCGCATGGCCCACCGCTAAGAGTACGCGCTGCACGTCTGCCAATGCAAAGGCTGCCGCCACGGAGTCGATGTATTCGTGCAATGCTTTTGCGGACTCGGTCATCAAATTACGGCCCGCCCCACCTTCCACGGGCTGGAGGAAGGCATTGGCATAACTAACCGGACGCTTCACGTTTGAAACTTCGACCAGGATTAGTTCAGGCACTCCGTGGGCGGCAAAGCTATTTTGCTTTCCGGTTGGATTGGCAAGCGTTGCGGCGCTGACGAGCACGCCGGCCGCATGCGCCGCGTCCTTGCGGCTGAGGGACGGGAGGTGCTTTCTCACCGCGTCTATGTCGAGATTCAGGTATTTGTAATAGACAGCGGAGTTGAAGAACGTCTCAGTCTCACCAGAGCCAAGAAAGGCGGCACCCGCCCTCTCTGTCTGCGTCGAGGCGTATGTCGCCTTCAGGTCGTCCATCGCCGTGAAGTAGTCGCTCTCGATCAGCGTCTCGTGCGTGCTGATCGCGTGGGCAACCTGGCATGCCGCCTCCACATTCACCACAAGATCACTGGTCGTCATTCGCCCGAATAGCCCGATATCGACCGAAAGATTTTTGCTTGCAACCGCAACTTCCTCGACAAACTGGTCAATCTCAATCTTGAACAACTGCTCCTCTGCCTTCGTTGGTTTCGGCTTCGCCTTGCGACCGATGAACCAGTAGTAGGCTGGGGAATTGCGATTTCGCAAGTTGGCGACAAGCTCAGCGATGCGGCTTGCGAAGGGTGGGGGGAAGAAAACCAACTGGCCCGTTTTCCCCACGTCGCTGTCAGTCGACGCCGAGCCCTTAGTGTTTTCGTTTTCGTTGCCATCTTTTTCGGTGTCGCCAGCGTCGCTCGGTTGCTTCTCCTTCTTGTCCTTCTTGAATTTCGCAGCAATGGCAGCCATGAGTTCTTCCAATTCGTCGCCAGGGACGCCGAAATTTCCAGACTTTAGTGCATCAGCGATCATTTGAGGCAGGTACAGGGTTCTGTTCGCGAGGCCGTCTCCGAACGCCACCTTGAACTCGGGTGAATGCCGGATGTTTCGCTTAAGGCATTGGCTGCTGATACGGCCGCGCGTCACGCCACCAAAGATACACTTCTTCGGCTGACCTGTTTCGTCGCGGTTGAGGTTGCCAGGGGGCATGCTCTGGAGCATGTGGATCTGGATGAACATGAGAATCTCCTGTGTAGATTGTTTTCAATCGAGTAGTTGATCGAGGCCATGACACAGTCCTGCCCAGTCGATGGGTTCGGGTTTCCGCAGGCACATATTACGGTCGAGCGCGCTGCGAAGTTCGGCTTCCAGCCGGTTGCCACGCGGGAATGA
>JBBTCX010000253.1:0-2137 GCA_038043045.1 Planctomycetota bacterium
GCGATCGAGATCACCCCGGGTGGAGCGAAACTCTTCGGCACGGAAAACGTGGGGCCGTGGGAGGGACTCCACGAACACGGCGCAAGGCCCGAACAGGAGTTCGCGGTGGAGTTCATGCGCGGACAACGGCCACGAATCGCCAAAGTCAGCTTCGCCGGCGACGAGGTGGAGGAAGCGGAGGCCGGGGCGATCGATCTGAAGGCGAGCTATCTGATCCTGGTCGGATGGCGGAACGAGCGAATAGGAGCGGCGGCGAGAAGAGGCGACGACCAGACGGTCGGAGTCAACCGAGTGCGGGACCTGCTGCGCTACGCCCTGCATAACCAGCGGCCCGACGTGCACGACGGAGTGACCTACGCGGATAGCACGAAGTGGATGGGATTCGAGATCGTCGCGGCGCAGACCAACTTGTACGTGATCAAGTGCGGGCTGCAGGTTTTGGAAGTGCCGAAAGCTTGACCCGACTCGTCGGCGGCACATAACGGAAAGGACGGCAATGGCCAATACCAGAACATTCGACGAGGTGAACGAGATGACCTTCAACTCGATCGTGGTCGAAGGGTTGAAGAGTTTGGAAATACGCGAAGGGCACAGGGTCAACGCGGACAGCGAACAGGACGGAGTACACGGACCCGACGACGTTGCCTCGGCCCATCAGTTCGTCGAGGGGTCGCTGGCCACGGACGACATCCTGGACCTTATCGGGCTGCTGATCTCTACCCCTGGAACCGCGACGTGGAAGGGAAGAAAAAGTGGAAGCGCTAACTGGGGACAGGGCACGCTCACCGCCCCGGTTCCGCACGGGTTGTCGTTTTCAGCCGACCAGGGCGGATTCGGGCGAGGCAACCTCAACTTCACCTGCCGGTTCGCGTCGGCGGGTGCGACCTTCGCGGACGTGGTGAAGTGGGACGAGGGAGGCATCGCCGCACCGGCCGCTTTCCCCACGCCGTCTCGGCTGTGGAGGCCGAACACCCTGGCCCATGGATCGCTCAACGTGAATCACTTGGTGGACCTGAGCTTCAACCTATCGGGAAGAGTGCTGACCGACGCGGATGGAAACGACATCGGCGAAACGGCGGTGGACGTGGCCGGGTACGCGGTGCCCACGGTGACGATCACTATTCGCTATAGCCAGGAAATCGCCGCCGACACCAAGAAGGATATGAAAACGGCGCTGGTCACCAACGGGATCGCCAACCTTACCGTGGCCTTCGTGGGAGTAGGAAACGCGGTACCCAAGACGCTGACGATTCGAAACGTGAAGTTCGACGAGGCGCGCAAAACGACGGGACGAAACTGGACGGGGCACACCTTGACCGGGCGATGCCAGTGGCGCGATCCGCTCGCGCCGTTCACGCAGAGAACGATCAACGACGCCACGCCGGCGAACCGGCTGATTAACTTCGCCTAGTGGCTGAAAGCCACAGGGTTTTCAGAGGAGACGGCCTGGACATGGAACAGCGAACGATTTTGGGACCGGGCACGAGCGCTGCGATTCGGGCAAGCCGGGATTTGTTGCAGGAGAAACCACGAAGCGCAAGGGCGATGAACGATTAACGTGTCACGCGGCGACACCTTAGGGAAGAACGATGGCCGAACAGAATCTACAAATACACGCGAGTGAACGCGGGGCGAAGGAAACCGCCGACTCGATTGGAAAGATCGCCGAGGCCCATAAGGCGGTCGGGCAATCGGCGCTGGAACTGGCCGACGCCGAACAAAAACTCGCGGAGGCATTTCGACAATCCGAGAACGCGGCGGACGTTGAGGCCTACGCCAAACAAGCGGCGGCGAAGCAAGTGGCCAAGGAAGCCACGGAAGAATTCGCGGCGGCGGAACAGAAACTGGCCGACGCGTTTCGGCAATCGGAAAACGCCAAGTCCGCGAGCGCCGCCGGAGATCAAAAGGATGCCCTGAAGGTTTTTATTGCGTCGCTCAATCAGGCCTTTCCGGGGATCGAACGATTTACCAATCAGATCGGCAGAGCTTCCGGGGCGCTGGGGCGACTGGCCCAAAGCGGGAGCGGGGTTAAAGATATCTTCGGGGGCCTGCTGGGGGCGATCACCAAGAATTTCAACGCCTTGTTGCTCTTCGCCTCGGTAGGCGCGGTGGTGGCGGGGATCGTGGCGATCGCCAA
>JBBTCX010000254.1:0-1326 GCA_038043045.1 Planctomycetota bacterium
GGTTTGCCAGGCGTTGACCCTTTTTGCCGGTGAATGCCTCGTAACGACGGACGATGACATCGCAGTACAGGGCGTCAAGCTCCATCAGGAACGCTTTGCGTCCCGTCTGCTCTGCGGCGATCAGTGTGGAACCGCTTCCACCGAAGAGATCGAGGACATTTTCACCGGGCCGGCTACTGAACGTCATCGCTCGCACGGCCAGCTCTACGGGCTTTTCGGTGAGGTGGATCATCGACTGCGGCGTGACCTTCTTCACCGGCCAGACATCGGTGGCGTTGTTGGGACCCAGGAACACGTGCGCTGCGCCTTCCTTCCAACCATAGAAACACCACTCGTGGTTACCCATGAAGTCCTTGCGGGTCAGGACCGGATGTTCCTTCACCCAGATGATGGCCTGTGAGAAGTACAAACCGTTGGACTTCAGAACCGGCGGATAGTTCGCGCAATTGGCGTAGCCGCCCCAGATGTAGAACCCCCGACCGGGTACAAGCACGCGGGCGATGTTGCCAAACCACCCACGAAGCAGGCGGTCGAATTCTTCGTCCGAGACGAAATCGTTGACCAGCGGGCGATCCTTCGGACGCAGCTTTTTGTGTGTCGCCTGCTTGGCGCCTTGCCGGGCAACATCGAACGACTGGTGATGGTGCAAGCCCGTGTCATCGCGCGCGGCCGACGAGCTCGTTTTTTCTTCGGGCTTCATCATCGCAAATGAACTGTTGCCCGCAGCGATCGCGTTGTTGCTTCGCGGCTCGACCTTCACGTTGTAGGGCGGATCGGTGTTGACCAGATGGATCGACAAGAGGTTGGGTTTGAGACCTGAGTCGGTGACTTCCTCTCTCTTGTTCGTGGGATCGATGGCGATCAGGCGGTTCACATCCTCCGCCGATGCACTGTCGCCGCAAAGCAATCGATGATTGCCCAGTAGCCACAAGTCGCCACGTTGCGTAATGGCTTCGTCCGGCGGCTCGGGAATGTCATCCGGATCGGTGAGGCCCGACTCGCCGTTAATCCCCGCGCCGGCGATTCTTTCGAGTTCATCCGCCCCGAAACCCAGCTCGTCCAGATCGAAATCGAAACCCTTCAACTCGGTGAGAGTCAGCGCGAGCAGATCATTGTCCCACGCCGCCAGCTCCGCCGTGCGGTTATCCGCGATCGCATACGCTCGGGCGTCGGCCCCGGTCAATTTGCTGCGGATGACGGCAATCTTCCCCCAGCCGAGCCGCATCGCGGCCTCCAGCGTGCCGTTGCCGGCGATCACCACGTCATCCGACCCGACAACGATGGGCTTCTGCTGCCCGAACGTTTTCAAACTGTGAATGATCGCCG
>JBBTCX010000255.1:0-2994 GCA_038043045.1 Planctomycetota bacterium
CGATCCGTTGCTCAAGGCGCGCGGAGTGGCTGTGCTCGAAACGTTGCTCGTTCTCGATGCCGCCGAGCGAATGTCCGCCGCGCGCGGATTGACTATCAACGCCGATGATGTTGAGCGAGAATACGAAGCGGCCTTGCGACAATTGGTGACCCCGCTGGCGTCGATCAGTCCGCCAACAGTTGATCGTACGGAGGCCGAGCGCGTGCTCGAATCCGTGCTCGCCGAAAAAGGCCTTTCCCGCGATGAATTCATTCTCGGAATTCGTCGCAACGCGTTTCTTCGCGCGATAAGCGTCGCGGAAATTTCCGTGTCACACGAGCAAATCCAAGCCGAGTTTCAGCGAACGCACGGCGAACGCATTTTGGTCCGGCAAATCCAAGTCGCTTCACTCTCCGACGCGGCGAAGGTGCGAGAGCGTTTTGCATCGGGCGAAGACTTCGGCGCGCTGGCCGTGGAATTCTCCGCGCATACTTCTAGCGCCAAAGCCGGCGGATTGCTTAGACCGTTTTCGCCGTATGACGAAACGATCCCCGAGCTTTTTCGCAAGACTGCGATCGACCTTCGGCCCGGTCAGGTTTCCTCGGCGATTCGAGTTGGCGCGTGGTTTCATATTTTGAAACACGAGAAAACAATTTCTGCGGACTCGGTGAGCTTGGACGAAGTCTCTTCACAGTTAGCCGCCGACGTGCGCGAGCGACTCGCGGCCACGGCGATGGAAGCGCTTCATGACCGACTTCTCAAGGAGTGTCGGGTGGAGATTCACGATCCGGCCCTGCGCGAGGCCTATCAGCAACGCCGTCGGGATTCGAGCCGATAGTCGCACCTTGCCGGGGTCTGAAATGCAAATGGCTCGCTATGGGTGTATCACCATTTGAGGTAAAACCGGGTCATGGCATCTGATGAAACCATGAAATCTGACGGTTCGGAGAGTTCGGATCAGAATGAATGCGAACTTCTTACGCTCGCGCGAGAGCATTTTGAGCGCGTGGCCAAGAAAAAGGTTGAATGGAAAGACGGACTGACGGATCCGGAGAAGGAACTGATTCGCAAGACGGCGGTCGGAGAATGGGCCGATTATTCCGACAAACACCGCGATAAGCCCAATCCCAAGGATGCTGAGAAGTGGCCTGATTCGGCAGTGCTTCGGGCCGGGGTCATTGCGTGGTTGTGCAAGGACAAGAAAGCCAACGGTGAAATCCCGTGCGATGGAATTCGAATCAAGGGTGCCCGAGTTAAGGGCGAATTAGAACTTAACGACGCTTTGGCGCTTTTTCCGCTTGCCTTTGAGCAATGCCGACTGATGGATAACCTAGTCCTACTTCGAGCTCATGTCCGGACGCTAGCATTCGATGGATCACATGTTTCCTCCATTAGAGCAGACGCGCTGCGCGTTGATGCCGGGCTGTTTCTGAGGAATGGTTTCACCGCAACCGGTGCAGTCAATCTCACGGGGGCAGAAATCGGCGGGCAACTGAATTGCATCGGTGCCAAATTTCCCCAAGTAGTCGAAGGCCCAATAACCGCACTCGTTGCCGACAGCGCAAGGATTAAGGGATCTGTATTCTTTCGATCGAGAGACTGTGGAGAGAAAACCGAGATTCACAGGTCAATCAACTTTGAAAATGCCACGGTCGACGATTGTTTTCAATGGATTGATGTCGAGTGCAGTTCTAGCGCCGCTCTATCGTTACAGTTCGCAAAGGTCGGCGTCCTTTGGGACGACGCGAAAAGCTGGCCCTCACCAGGTAACCTCCACCTTCACGGCTTCAAATGCGACGAGATTTTCGAGAAGGCCCCGACCAACGCCCATCAACGTCTCGAATGGATTCGACGCCAGCGAAAGGAAACCCCACAGGGATATATCCGTATTCTATCCGGTAATGACGGAAATGATGAGCCGTACGAGTTCAATCCTCAACCGTACGAACAACTCGCTATGGTCTTGCGTGAACAAGGCCACGTTGACGATGCCAGAGAAATCCTGATTGCAAAGGAAAATGACAGGGACAGGCATCGCGAAATCTCATGGCTGTGGCGTTCTTGGCGATTCACAATAAAGCACACGATGAGTTATGGGTATGAGCCTTGGCGGTGCACCAAATACGTATTGTGCATACTGATTTTGGGAGCATCGCTATTTCAGATGGGCGATGCAATGGGCGTCATCTTGCCGACGAACGATCGTGCGTTTGTTCCCAGCCGGGAGAGCGCAACGCGCTCTATTTCCCCTGATTATCCTGACTTCAACGCTTTTTTTTACTCGCTCGATGAGTTTGTTCCGTTGGTCAATTTGCGACAAGGTGATTTCTGGATTCCCAATTTCAATCAGGACGTTCTGACCGGGAAGGGATTTGGGGCGTGGGTGTGCTATTTCTATGCCTTGTTTCTTCGCGTCTATCTGTGGGTGCATATCCTGGCCGGGTGGACGTTGACCACGTTGTTTGTGGGTGGTTTGACGGGGTTGATTCGGCGATGAATTTCGCGCCGGAGACACCTTCTGAGCTTGCGTCGTTCGAAAAGGCTTTTCGATCGGCGATTGCCGTTGGGGGGTTGGAGTGTAGCGCGGAGCAGATTGCGGCCATGCGTGGGCATTTTGAGGCGATGGTGGAAGCCAATTCGCGGTTTAATCTGACGCGGATTGTTGATCCGGTGGAAGCGGCTGTGAAGCATTATGCGGATTCGCTGGCCCTGGTGGCGTGGGCCCGGGATCAGAGTATAGCGATCAAGACACTGTTGGATGTGGGGACGGGGGCGGGGTTTCCGGCGATACCGCTGGCGATTGTTCGACCTGAGTGGCGGATCACGGCGTTGGAGGCCACGGAAAAGAAGGTGAAGTTTGTTGAAGAGGCGGTTGGGGCGCTTGGGTTAGAAAATGTCACGGTCTGTCACGGGCATTTGACGCATTGGGGCGATGGAACGCGGTTTGACGTGGTGACGTTTCGGGCGGTGGGGTTGTTGAGGAAGATGTTGCCGATGGCGGCGAAGTTTGTGCGT
>JBBTCX010000256.1:0-7151 GCA_038043045.1 Planctomycetota bacterium
GGATGATCTTCGCGGCCTGCATCGAGAAGCGGGCGGCCGCGGGACTCTTGACCGCTTCAATGAAACTGTGTACGTAAACTGTTTAGGGCTCAGTGTAAAATTGACGGGTGATGGGTTCCACCGGAGGGAGATCGGTCACGGTCTGTTCATGGGTCTGCACGTCCTCCACCGGACCCTGCAGCAAGGGCATCGTTCCAAGGGAATGTCGATCGTTTGGATGATCTGCTCCGCAGTCGGCGGCGGACGCAGCGCGGCCGCGTGTCCTTCGGGTCGACCGGGCCTCTTCGGTTTGGACTTGGGTTGATTACGCGAAAAAGGGGCGACCTGCCGCTTGCTCGCCCGGGTGAGCGCCAGCACCAAGCGCTCGAATTCGGCGATGCGGGATTCCAGCTTCGCAATCCTCGCGCCGCGTGCGACCAGTTGGGTTTCCAGTTCCGCAATGCCCCGCGCCAGGATCACGCACCGCGGACACAGCGAATGAACTCTCGACGGCTCCGCCATCGGAAAAGGACATCGACAACATGGACCTCAAAATATCACTCGGAAAAACGGTAAACAGGTACCATAAATCGGGGGCAAGTCACATCCACATGCTCGACTTGTTCGAAATTGTGACAGGTTCTATTCGGGCGCCCATGTGGTAGTGTCGTAAACTCTAACATGAATCCAAGCTGGAGCGAGACGGAAAAACTGGAATCGAACTCCAATGCACCTTGATCATACAACAACTTTCCCGTTGCAGCGAATCCGCGTTTGTCGTATACTTTAAGTCGTCGGGTCGGAGAGGGAACAGGAATCCGGCCTTGATGGTCGCCCGACAGTGCAATTCAGCGTTTGGTATGCTCTTCCGAGCCAAAGTACCTGTTCGATGTCTCCGTATCGAGATTTCAAAAAAGGTCTTTCCCTGCGCACGCGGTCCACCGGCGTGATGAACCAACATAGAAATCGCTGACGTTTCACGCGGTTTCTTGTTCCGAGTGTCATGTCATGACATTCGTTAGTTTGTCAGTTCAGACGTAGTAAGAGGGTTGGAGGAACAACGAATTGAGGTCTAGACGTTGGGGGGTTTGGAGCGAACAACGAAAAAACGTTTTGATTGAAAAACTTGGGATTGAGCGCGATACACCCAGAGGAGGGGTGTGAGTCGCGTTTATTCGGGCTGGCGCGTCTTCAGGTCCTCGACCTGTCGACAAGGAGGTACTCAAATGACTGCGCCGATGAAGGAACTAAAGATTGCAAGAAATTACGGAGAAAAAAAGAGTGGCCACACTACGCTTCTTGCCCTTGTGGTAGCGGCCGCGCCGGCGATCCTGGTCCTGTTGGCTCCCATGCCCCGGTCGCCCAAAGAAAACACGTCAAGCCAGCCACCGCCGGAGGCCATCGCCGGCTTTCAAGAAGCTGAGCCGGTTCCCATTCTCAAAGATGAGAAAGACTTGCAACGAGTGGACTTTCCAAGGCAGGCACAGGCCTGCTGCATGGCCGATGGAAGCTGCCAGGTTCTCGATCACATGGCCTGTGTGGCGGCGGGGGGTGACCCGCAGGGACCAGGCACGATTTGCACAGTTGGTCTCTGCGCCCCATTGAAATGGTCGCAACCGCCGGTGTTCAATCCAATCTCCCCACACCCAGAGTGTTTTTGGGGCTGGGATGTGGAATCATGGTTCGATGGTCCCCAAATCGTCGCGGACGATTGGGCCTGCCTGGATCAAAATCCGGTCGCGGATATTCACTGGTGGGGTTCCTACGAAGGATGGGAAGGGATTGACCCACCCCTGGATGCCCCTCCGTTCTTCCATATTGGAATTTGGACGGACATGCTGGGTCCGCCCTTCAGTCATCCGGGTGTCATGATCTGGCAGTGGACGAACGTGCCGCGAAGCTCACTCAACGAGCGGCCCGTGGCATGCGACTTTCACCCGGACGCAATGCCAACTCCTGACGGTTGCTTCCGATATGATTTCACCATTCCGGTGGCGGAGTGGTTCCATCAAGGACCGGCCTGCAACATCTACTGGGTGAGTATCGCGGCGGCATATCCGGGCGCATGCGCCTGCGACGGTGACATCAACGGCAATGGCAAGGTCCAAACCGCCGATCTTCTCGCGGTGATGGATTGCCTCGGCCAACCTCCCATCGGGGCCTGCATCAAGGCCGACGTCAACTGCGACGGCGTGATCGACAACGCTGACGTCGACGCCGTGGTGTGCCTAATCGGGGGTCAGCCGCCGCAGGTCTGTTGTCCCCTAATGCTACCTCCACCCGAATTCAACTGGGGTTGGAAGACTCGACCTCACTTTTTCATGGATGATGCCGTTCAGATTTTCAGTCCGACTGCGCCGTTTCCCGGTTCCCCTTTTGAGATGGGCGAGCCGATTGAGCGGCAAGGCGAGTCGTGGGACATGGCTTTTACCATCACCACGCAAAATCCGGAAGCCTGCTGCGATCCGTTCAACGGCTTATGCGAGAATATGGACCCCGTGTTGTGTGCGGCCATTGACCGCAACCCGCAGGGGCCGGGAACAGCGTGCACCAACCTCGATGCTTGTTGCCTTCCTGACGGATCGTGCCTGATGCTTGATCCGCAATGTTGCGACGACCTGGGCGGAATCGCTCAAGGACCATTCAGCGAGTGCACGGCTCCGCAAGCCTGTTGCTTGGGCGTTGGCACTTGCGCTGACATCGATCCGCTTTGCTGCACCGAGAATGGCGGAACACCGCAGGGTGCTGGAACGACGTGCTTTGAAGCGCCTCGAGCGTGCTGCTTGCCGAATGTACAAGATCCGGATTGTGTGAACACCTACCCTGTTTGTTGCGACGATTGGGGCGGTCAGCCCTCGCCGACCGGCGAACCGATCTGCCTTGGTGACGCAAACGGCAACGGCCAAGACGACGCCTGTGAAACTGCGCAGCCCATCCAGGCCTGCTGTCTGCCAAATGGCACGTGCGTAGATGTGGATCACAACACTTGCTTGGCGCAAGGCGGTGATCCGCAAGGCCCGGGGACACTTTGTTTGTCTCTTCCGGCAGCGTGTCGCCCACTGAAATGGTCGCAGCCGCCGACGTTTAACCCGGCCTCATCGCACCCGGAGTGTTTCTGGGGATGGGATGAGCTTTCGCGGTTCGCGGGACAACAAATCGTGGCCGACGACTGGCTGTGCGACAACGCGAAACCGGTGACAGACATACACTGGTGGGGTTCGTACCTCGGGTGGTCGGGCGTGGATCCGCCGGCCATTGCCCCGAGCAACTTCCACATCGGTCTGTGGACGGACGTGCCCTTCATGCCGCCAGGCTTCAGTCATCCGGGGGTTATGATCGCCGAGTGGTTGGTGCCGCGTGCGGCGCTGAATGAGCGGCCGGTGGCGTGCGACTTTCATCCGCTGTACATGCCGTCGCCGGAAGGCTGCTTCCGGTACGACTGGAAGATTCCAGACGGACAGTTTTTCTACCAAGAAGACACTTGCAACGTGTACTGGGTAAGCATTTCGGCCATGTACTTCCTGCCGGTGGAACCGCAGTTTCCGTGGGGATGGAAGACCCGGCAGCACTTCTTCATGGACGACGCCGTGCGCATTTTTGCGCCGACCGCACCGGTTCTCGGCATACCGTTCATGTTCGGTGAGCCGATCCTCGATTTGCTCGGCGAGTCGTGGGACATGGCCTTTGTGATCACGACCTGCAAGACCCAAATGTACGCCGACATTTATCCCATTACGGGAGATGGGATCGTGGACGTGGACGACTTGATCACGCTGTTGAACGGATTCATTGATCTACCCTCCTACCCGGAGGCGGACATCTATCCGTGTAACGGTGGTGACGGAATCGTCGACGTTGACGATTTGATCTCCATGTTGCAGGCGTACGCAGGCAACTTGTTGTGCCCGGATCCGTGCCAGGTCGTCATAGGCGGCTGACGACCGCCAGAAATGTGGCAATGAAGTTGGGGACGCGGAAATGAATGAGGTCAGGACCCGATCCGGCGCGGGTCTGGTCCTGGCCGTCAGTAACAAAACAGAAAGGCTGACAATAAGAAGCGAAGCCGGACTCTTGCGTAACGAGCCGACGGATTTCGCTTTTCAGATACCACGCCGGCAAATGCCGGCATCAGGGAGGTAACAAGTATGAGATCATCACTTTCAAAACAGTTGGTATGGTTCGCCGTTTCGGCGGCGATAGCCAATCCCGTGTGGGCCACCCATCTCACCACGGCCTTCACTTATCAAGGGCAACTCGTCAAAAGTGGTTCGGCGGTCGAAGACACCTGCACGATGACCTTTGGGTTGTGGGATACCGCAATAGGGGGAACGCAAAAGGGCACCTCTCCACAAGGTCCCATGCCCGTCGTGGTCACCAAGGGAATGTTCACGATCCCCGACCTGAACTTCGGCGATCTGGCTTTCGACGGCCAATGTCGATGGTTGGAGATATCCGTGCAATGTCCCGGCGATGTGAGTGCCACGACGTTGGCACCTCGCCAGGAACTGACCGCGGCGCCTTACGCCCTGGCGCTTCCCGGTCTGTATACCCAAGTGGACGATATCAGCGCCAATCTCATCGGCGGCTATTCCGGCAACGCAGTCACCCCAGGAGTGGCTGGCGCGACCATCAGCGGCGGCGGGCGATCGGACGATGGCGATGAATATCCCGACAACAACCGCGTGACTTATGACTACGCAACGGTGGCTGGAGGACATGGCAACCACGCCGGAGGCGAAGGCGCCACGGTTGGCGGCGGCGAGCACAACGCTGCGAGCGACCATATGACCACGGTTGGTGGTGGTGCGAACAACACCGCAAACTTCCTATACGCCACAGTCAGTGGCGGCAGGGGCAACATCGCAAGCGGCCATTCAGCCGTGGTCGGCGGCGGATGGAACAACACTGCGGATGGGTCCTTGTGCACGGTCGGCGGGGGCGAGGGTAACATCGCGCGCGGCGGCTACAACGTGGTCAGCGGCGGCTACTACAACACCGCAAGCGGTCCCGAGTCCGCGATAGGCGGAGGCGAGTACAACATCGCTTCGGGCTTCAATTCCACCGTGCCCGGCGGTTACTCGAACCATGCAGGCGGCGACGACAGCTTCGCCGCGGGGGTTCAGGCCAAAGTGCGCGACGCAACCCAGTCAGGCGACTGGAACGGCGACGAGGGCACCTTCATCTGGGCGGATTCGACTAACGCGGACTTCACTTCAACCGGTCCGAACCAGTTCCTGATTCGCGCGTCCGGCGGCGTGGGCATCGGGAAGAACAACCCCACCGAACTATTAGATGTGGACGGCAACGTGAAGGCCAGCGGCACGATCCAGAGCGGCGGCTCGATCACCATCAACGGGTCGAGTAATACGATTACCTCTGCGAGCGGTAACCTTTCGTTCGGTAGCACGAACTTGGCTACGACGGGTAGCGTCACTGCGGCTGACGTGAACGGCGTCACCATGGGAAAGATCTATCTGACAACCAGTGGCACGATCCAGACCACGCGAAACGGTGGGAATGTGCTTCTGTGGGATGAGCTGAACGGGGAAATCGAGTTGACCAACACGGCTGGTGATTGGTGCGATATTTGGTGGCAGGCCCAGAAGGGCGCGGTCACCTCGGGTGGGTCGACCGCAACCTGGACCGGCACCAGCAATGTCGTCATTATCAGCGGCGCAGACATGAACGACTACGGATTCGAGATTCACTTTGGACAGGCGGACGGGCAAGGCGGTTGGGCTTCGGTGTGGCTGCAGTATGCCAACGGTGCCTTGGTGGGTCATTACATCAAGTATTGACCGCTGACACCATGAAACAACAAGGAGAAAAACCAATGGCCCGACGAATCAGAAATTTGATAACGGTCCGAAGTGAATCATGCAGTTCGACTCAACAACCCAAGCACGGTTTTCCTTCGAGTACGACGGTGTGGTGCGTGGGATCGCTTCAGTTGCTCTTGTTCCTTTGCGCCGGACAGGCGGTCGCTCAATCCGGCGGCGACTATGACCTGACCTGGAACACCGTCGATTCCGGCGGGCAGATGTTCAGTGAGGGCAGCGGGTATGAGTTGGGCGGCACCGTCGGCCAATCCGACGCCGGTTTCTTAACCGGCGGGGTATACGAACTAACCGGCGGTTTCTGGGCCGCCCATTGTATTCCCGGCGTCTACGCCGATTTGGACTACACCGATTTGGTGGACGTGGATGACTTGATCATCCTTTTGAACGGGTTTATCGACCCCGTTACCTATCCCGATGGGGATATCTACCCCTGCGGGGTGGGCGATGGCATCATCGATGTGGATGACCTCATCGCATTGCTGGAGGCTTTCGCTGGGGTTCCGATATGCCCGGCTCCGTGTCGGTAGACATGGTGCGTAGCGGAGAGATTGTAGACCTCCGCTCGAGTTTGTTGCTGGGGCAAGCGATTGGGGGGAGTCCCTCGTCGTTCGCCCCAGGGAAACCGCATTTTAGTACGACAGTTGCGCATTGATTATAGCCGGCACTTTGATTCGTGGGCTTGAAGGCTCGTTGGGTTGTATCGGAGCGATTCGCATGGATGCGGCTGTCGTACAGGGATGGGAAACTCACTTCGGACGATTGATGGAATCCATCGGTTTTTGTTTTCATCGGTGCGATCTTCGGAAGCGTGCGTCGTCTTACCTTCGCGCGTTGCTCGGTCGGGTGCAGCGGAAGAACGGCTGGCAGTTGGCGGAGCATGTCGGGGATGCGACCCCGCATGGCATGCAACGGTTGTTGGATCGTGCGCGCTGGGATGCCGTCGAAAGTAGAAATTGACCCCCAAAACGACCCCGAATTGGAGCTTGTGAAAATACGATGGGCGGCGCTGCCGGAAGCCATTCGGGCGCGGATCGTCGGGTTGGTCGAGGGAGCAGAAATGCGGATATTAGAGGACGTTGGGCGGGTTTTATGGGTCCGATAAGTTTTTTATCGATCGCGGAAATTCAATCGTAAAGGCCTGTCATGAAAGGAGTTGCGACAATTCTGTTCTCAATTGCAAACTCACAGTGGCGCTTTAGCGGAAGGCTTGAGGCGAGAGACATGAGGGGTCAGGCGGGGATGGAAAGTGTCAAGGCATGGCACTTGCTGGGCCGTGAGTTGGATTTGTAACCGCTCCCTTACGGTCGCGGCTCTGAAATCACTGCTCGAGAA
>JBBTCX010000257.1:0-5387 GCA_038043045.1 Planctomycetota bacterium
TCTTGGTCTCGCACTTCGACGGACACGATCTCACCATGCCGCCGATGCCGCGCGCCGCCCATCCCTACGAAGCACTCGCCCTCATCCGCAACAAAGACGATTATTGAAAGACCCTGCTGGGCCTCGCAGCACCATTGATTCTCTATTGATTTTGGTGTATCCTGAACTGCATCTCCCCCTGCACAACGGAACTAAGCTGGGAAAGGAACGATCCCCGGCTTTGGCTGCGAATAGGCTGGCAACGCTTGCGAAAATCGATCAGGGGGGAGATCCTTTAATGAATCGGGTATTCGTCAATTCAACCGGGTGGGGATTCTGTTTTTGTTTGATCGCGTTGGTTTCGCGGTCCGACGCGAGCGTCGTACAACCATACGTGACGCTCGAACCCCGCAAGGATACAAACGGTGCCAACTGTCATGGCGATGGCGATGTCGTCTTCGTGGACATCTTTTTCGGCGGCTCACTTCCCAACCAATGCATTGCCGGCGGACAATTCCGCGTCGAATACGATGAAACCTGCCTCGATTTCTTCGACGCCGTCCCAGGTCAATTCCCCTGGACCGTAGAGGATTTTCAACAGGTCAACGAAACGACCGGCGTGATCTTTTACATCGTCACGGCCCCGGATAACGGTTCCGGCGGGCTTCTTTGCGACTCCGACCCCGGCGTGATGGCCACCCTAAAGTTCCACAAGCTTCCCGGTTGCGATCCGTGCAACCTTTGCCTTACCTCGGTCAATCCGCAGATCACCCGACTGACCACGGATACCGGGGTTCCGGTTTTTCCAGAACAATTGGGCTGTAGCAAAGATATCTTCGGTGCGCGAGAGATCGCCATGACATGTCCACCCAACGTAATTGTAAATGCCGATTGCGGCGCGGTGACCGCGAATTTGAACTGGCCGACGGTCGGCGCCGCAGATACCTGCGACGGACCCCTCGGCCTTTCCTGTTCTTGCTTCTACACGGGCCCATTCGCGCCGTTTGATTGCGACTACTTGATCCCCGCCGGCGGCGAATTCCCCAAGGGCAACTACGCGTTTCATTGCGAACTCGAACAAAGCTCCGACAACGTCTGCAACCTAGCCGATTCCTGTGATTGGAGCGTGACGGTCAATAACCAGCATACCATGGACGCTTGGGTGCAGTTGTCTCCGATTGTGGATGACGCGGTCTGTACTCGGTGCATCTGTTTCGAACTGTACAGCAGTTGCATGCCGGTCGTTTTCTCGGAAGTGTGCCAAACGATGACCTTCGGCGACGCGTTCAATTTTCCAGGCCAAGCCCATCAGGACATCAACGTTCCGGCCGGCAAACATGTCTGCATCACCGCACGTGACCGTCAACACTCGCTCCGTTCGTCCTACCAACAGGGCGGCGCGATCTTGTGCGATGGAATTAACGTGAAGGCCGAGTTCGTAGCCGATCCGCTTTTTGGCGGCAATTGGCTGGTCCAGGGAAATCTCAACCGCGACCGCGTCATCGACATTCTCGATTACGGCGTCTTTGTCGGCCAATTAAACCAGAACCCAACTCCCAACCCCAAAACCTGCGCCGACAACAGCGGGAATGGCTTGACTCACGCCGACTTCAATTGCGACGGGATCGTCGATGCCGCAGACTTCTCGTTCATCCAAATCAACTTTTTCGAGGATGACCAAGACATCTGCTGCCCCGGACAGTCCGCTTCAGACAGTATTCAAGGACGTACCGAAGTGTCAGTGAAAGACCTGCGGGAACTGGGATTGGATGACCTCATCGTCGCCGACCTGAACAACGACGGCCGGCTTGACCTCGACGACATGGCCGCGTTCTTGCGAGGGGCACGCCCGAAAGCGAATGCAAGGGATGCCCGACAGAGTTTGAACCGAATGGGCACGATCCGAAAGTAAACCTTTTGACACCTAGGCTGTTGCTTTTTCTGATTGACTTACCCGCGGATTGATCCCTAAGGCTTCCATCCGTCGGTAAAGTCGACTTCGGGAAATGCGAAGCAACTGTGCGGCTGCGGTTCGCTGACCATGCGCCCGATTCAAGGCCCCCAGTATCTCCCGACGTTCAATCGACGCCAATATCTCGTCCAAAGACCGATTTTCCCCTGCAACCTGGGTCAATAGACCATCCGTGGACCCAGCATCGGAAGTCGCCCCACCTGTCGAAGGGCGGGGTTCCACGTGATCGATGGGCATGGAACGCTGCACTGTGGTCCGAGCCTCAGCTTGATATTGCGGTTCTTTACCACCCATTTTTTGGTACCAACCTCCCCTTGTCGATTAGAATATGAAAAACCACCCCAAAACAGTGCCCGGAACGAATGCGATCATAACCGGTACTCTTCCCATCTTCAACCTACTTCATCGATCCTTGGTCGATCAAGATAAACCGCCACTCGTTCATTTTCAATATCGAATGAACCAATTCTTCCGCAATTAAAGTGTCACGCCAATTATCGCTCTCCGCTATATTTTCCATACGTATATCTACGTAACCTTAAGCTCGCCAAAATGTCAAGACCCGTTCGACTTCCGAAATGCTTCCGAATATCAAGGATGTCCGTTCATGAAGCGTCTTGGGGACCTTATCCAGAATACGCATTTTCCCATCCGTAGCCGTTCCGCCGGCCTGTTCTGCGATGAATGCCAATGGGTTGGCTTCGTAAAGCAGTCGAAGCTTGCCTTCCGGAGTTTTTTTCGTCGGGGGGTACAAAAAAACGCCCCCGTGCAAAAGCGTTCGGTGAAAATCCGCCACCAACGATCCAATGTATCGAAGGCTGTAACCCGCCGATTCCGACTTAGTCCAATCCAAGTACTCCTGGATACCGTCTGGAAACTGCGACCGATAGGCCTCATTGATGCTGTAAGTTTTTCCGCCCTCAGGCATCCGAACGTCTTCTCGAGAAAGGCGATACGCACCCACCGCCGGATCCAAGGTAAACATATGCACCCCATGCCCAGTGGTATACGTCAATACGGTGCTGCTTCCGTAAACAACATACCCGGCCGCGATTTGCCTATGGCCCGGCTGAAGAATATGGTCCACAACTTTTCCGGCTTCTGAATCCTCCCGACGCTGTAAAATCGAAAAAATAGTCCCAATAGAGACATTCACGTCAATATTGCTGGAACCATCGAGCGGGTCGAAGAGCACGATATATTTGGCTCGATCCCCAAACTCCTTCACGATGTGGGGTTCATCGTCTTCCTCGGAAACCATCAGCCCCACGCTGTCTCGATAGCCCAAACACTGCAAAATCGTCGCGTTGGCAATCTCGTCCAACTGTTGCACGATTTCGCCCTGGACGTTGGTTTGACCCGTGCTCCCAAGAATGTCCAATAGCCCGGCGCGGCGTACCTGATCGGAAATGACTTTCGTGGCCAGGGTAATCCCCGACAACAGCCAGCTAAACTCGCCTGTTGCGGTCGGGTGGTTCCGCTGTCGTTCGAAAATATGCTGTTGAACGGTCTTTCGCAGTGAAAACGGGTCGAAATGGCTCACGGTTCATCCTCCGAAACCGAAGAGTAAGTCTCAAACAACCTTCTCTTAAATGGTCGCGGTCGCCATCATAAGTCGCGGAGGGGCGATTTCCTACCCCAGAATATGGGGTGATTCCTTTCGGTTTTGTCCGCCAAGAAAAGAGGCCCGGTGGGGTGGACCGGGCCTTGGGGAAACCGACCCATGGGGGGACGGGTCGGTAAGTGGACGGACTGATAAAAACTCACTCTGACAGATTCCGCTCCGCTTGGCAAGCGAAATCCCTATAAAAATCCTATCCAGGGCTGTGCCACAAAGCAAGTACGTGGATATGCCCAATATAGGTCATCGAATAACGACATGATGGTCCGAGAAAAAGACAACGGACGGGGGAAATCTCGCCTTGTAAGACAAAACTCCCAATTTCCCATGAGTAGGCAACAAGAGATTACGGGTTGGAAGAATCGATGGAGTGAAGGGATGAGACACTCTACGGGCGGGCGTTAATCTTGAAGAGAGTTTTCAGCATGTCCGGTCGTGTGGATGCGGCAAAAGCTTCTTCCGCTTTTTCGAGGGGTAGGATTCGGGATATCAGCGGGCGGACATCGACCGCTTTGCGGGCCAGGGCGTGGATCGCTTCCGGGAATGGACCGCAGCGACTGCCGATGACCCGAACCTCGTGAACGACGATCGGCCAAAGATTCACATTCCCCGCATCCGCGGAGGTAGACTTCAGTACGATCGTTCCCCGTGGACGCACGAGGTCCATGGCCGTTCGAAGACCGTCGGGCGAGCCACTGCACTCGACAACGACATCGCGGTCACGTTTGGCCACCAGGTCGTCGAGGTGAATTCCTTGAATTCCCTGTTTTTCGCAGAAAAGAAGTTTTTGGCGATTTCGACCGATGACGGTGAGTTTGCATCCGGTGTTTCGCAGCACCTGTGCCACGAGAAGTCCCAACCGGCCGGAGCCCACCACCGAGACGTTCATGCGCGGTTCGATGGGACATTGCACGAGAACTTGATGGGCGGCGGCGAGGGGTTCCACGAAGACGGCTTCTTCATCAGTGACTGCATCTGGCACTAAATGAAGATTTCGTTCGGGGACGCAGAGAGTGTCGGCAAAACAGCCGTCCCGACCCACGATGCCCATAACGGTTCTATGGCGACAATGGGCGGCCAGTCCGGATTGACACAGGTCGCAACGTCGACAAACACAGTTGATTTCCGAAACGACGCGTTTTCCGCGCCAAGCGCTCGAGCCGGAGATCACCGTTCCGACCATTTCATGGCCAAGGATTCCGCGAAAGTTCAGGTACCCGGAGAGGAGTTGCAAGTCGGTGGAACAAATCCCGGCGTAGTGAACCCGAATGAGGCACTCCCCTTCGCCGGGTATCGGATCGGGATAGTCCGATCGAAACTGTAAACCGTGGTCATGGATGACTGCCCGCATCGCTCGCCGTCCTCATCATCCCGGGGTTTTCTCGCGTTTCCGGCGACACACTTACCCCTTGCGTCGAAAGGCGGGAAGTAGACGCCGTTACGATCATTATCGTCCCAAGCACTTCCCTTCTCTTCTCAAACAGAGCGATTCCATGCAGCCAGGAGTATTTCCGGGCGGCGAATGACGGCCCGTTGATGACTCGCCTTGGCGAATTGCTTGACTCCTTCGTGCCAGATGATCTTCCGGACGTTCGGGTCGAGCTGTCGGATCGGTCGGTGTTGGGTGCATGTTAAGATAAGCAAGCCTGGCCGGAGGGGAAATTAAAGGGTCACTTATAAGTGGGTTCGTTTGGTTATTTTTTTCTTTGAAATCAGGGGTTCTTGTGCCAAATGATTGGCATTTTTGTTATAAGGTCAAGCTATGAAAGAAAAGGGAGTTTTGTCAAAGCTTCTTTTGCTCGTAAAGCGTTGTGT
>JBBTCX010000258.1:0-778 GCA_038043045.1 Planctomycetota bacterium
GGCGTGAATCGGCTGATCCGTCAGAAAGCGCTGAACATCCTCCACAAATGCCGCGGCACTCTGGTATCGTCTCGCACGGTCCTTTTCTAACGCCTTGAGCGCGATGGTTTCCAAATCCGGGTTTAAGGAATGCTGAAGGCTTCGCGGCTTCTTCGGCGGCTCATCGCAAATCACTCGAACCGCTTCATGCAACGCCGCTCGACTCACCGAATAGGGAAGTTCCTCAGTCAACAGTTCGAAAAAGATCACCCCGAGCGAATACACATCGCTACGAATATCAATCTCGTCAATGCTCCCTCGGGCTTCTTCGGGGCTCATATACGCGAGCGTACCCATTACCCGGCCGATCTCCGTACCCGTTATGGTGGTGGCGTTGTCGGGATCGGTGATTCTTGCCAACCCGAAATCGAGAATTTTCGGATTCCCCTCCGCATCAACGATGATGTTCGTGGGTTTCAAATCCCGATGAATCACGCCCCTTTGATGAGCGTAATTGATCGCGTCACAGATGCGACCAAACAACTCCAACCGATCTCGCAGAGTGACATGCTTGGTCTCCACATATTCATTGAGCGGAAGCCCCTGAACCAACTCCATCGCAAAAAAATGTTGCCCGTCTTCCGTTCTGCCCGCTTCATAGATCGCCGCGATCGCGGGATGGCGAAGACGCGCGAGAGTTTGAGCCTCGCGCTGAAACAACCGGACTTTGTACTCGTCGACGTAATGACCGCCGCGAACGACCTTAACCGCAACGGCTCTTTTCGGCGCCGATTGCTCC
>JBBTCX010000258.1:788-13266 GCA_038043045.1 Planctomycetota bacterium
CTTCATAGACGATGCCCATCCCGCCCTGACCCAATCTCCTTACGATCCGATAGGAACCAATCCGGGGCGGTAATGGCGGGGTGGTGGGCTGCGCGGATTCGGTGACGACGCGGATTCCCGTCTTCCATGCCGCTGCCCGCTGCCGACATTCCGGACAATCGGCCACGTGCTGTTCGAGCTCAAAGTCGTGCCGATCCAGCCCGCTCCAAAGCTCTTCTTCAGTCAAGGCACAATTCATGAGAGATTCTCATGGTCGCTTTTACAACCACCGGAACTAAGGCCGACAAACGAATCCTTCAACCTCTTTTATCATATCGCAGCAAAACAGTTCCCATGCAAAATCTTTCTCACTTTTTTTCATTTTTCAACCCGCCGATTTTCGTTGGGCGGTGTCTTATGGATAAGAGCATGGTACGGAGGTGTAAACTATCATGCTCCGAATCGATCGGGTGCAAATCCTCGCCTATGCTTGTCGATCGGAGGACGTGGAGCGGGGTTGGGTGCCTAAAGGCCAAGTGAAGCGGTCGGGGAAGGTGGAGACGTCGATGACGGGATAGTGGGCGTCGATGCGTCCTGTTTGGCGGAAGTTCTCGCGGAGGATGCCGAGTTTTTGGGTGATGGTGTTTTCTTCGAGTTCGAATCCCGGGGCTGATCCCCAGCGGATGCGGCCGTCAGGTTGATCGGTGACAAGTTCGACGTGGGAACGCCATTTGTCTCTTCGACCTTTGTAGTTTTCGACATTAACGGCGCGAATTTGTTCGGCGAAGGTTTCGGTTTCGATGGCGCGGAGAACGCGAATCGCGGCCAATACATCATCGCCGAGCCAGGGTTTTCCAGGTTGCGGGGTCGCTTCCGCTAGGCCTTGGATTTGTCGCCATTGGGATGCATCGGTATAGACTCCGGGCAGACGGAATCCTTGCGAATCCAATAGAATCCAGCCGTTGCCGTGACGAACTCTGGCAGTGGGAAGCCGGTACATGCACTTGATGAGGAAACGGCCATCGGGCATTCGGCGGACATGGTCGACGTTTGAAACCCAACCCGATTCCATCAGAGCGCCGGCCATTCGACGAGGCAAGTCAGGATCGGTCCAGCGATCACTCAACGTCTCTGCGATGTGGTTATGCAAGTCGTTCTCGGCCAACGGAACCAATTCAGCCGGCAAGTTGACCCAAACGAGACTCGGAGCGAAACGGTCATGCAGCATAGTTGCGATGTAACTGTTGAGTCGATCGGCCCCGGCTAGCGCGCCGTAGGCGGCAAAACCCAATGCAGCGAGGATCACGACCATCACGAGGAATCGTTGATGGTTTGCCATCCAGCGAATCATCGCCATCATTCGGCTGGTGCGAGTTTTAGATTTGGATTTGCGTTTCATGCTTCACGTAATGGAAAGGTCGAGAATCGTTTGAATCAGTTGATCGAAAGGGATACCCGCACGGGCGGCGGACTTGGGCAACAGCGAATGGTCGGTGAAACCGGGAATCGTATTGACTTCGAGAATAAACGGTTCATAAGTCTCGGCGTCGATTTTCCAATCCACTCGAGAGAAGACGCGACAGCCAAGGGATTGATGAGCACGAACGCTTAATTGTTGGACACGCGTCAACAAGGCCGCAGGTAAGTCGAGGTCGAACAAGTACTGCGTGTCATCGTCGATGTATTTGGCTTGGTAGTCGTAGAATTCGCGGCGGGTGCGAATTTCGCAAACGGGCAGGGCGGTTTCGCCAACGACACCCACGGTCAGTTCGGGGCCTTGAACATAGCGCTCCAGGAGAGCTTCGCCGTATTTTTCAGCCACGAACTGGGCGTACTTTGCGACGTCTGCGGAAGTCCGCACGATGAACGTATCGACGCTACTGCCGGAGGAAACCGGTTTCACAACCGCAGGAGTGGGGAAGTGATCGAAAACAGACTTGGTCGATCGGGCGGTCACAACTTCATAACCGGGCGTGGGGATGCCGGCGCGCTCGAAGCACCTCTTCGCATGGACTTTGTTCATGGCCAGGCGAGAGGATTTTGAATCGGAGCCGCAGTAGGCGAGGCCGCGCCCTTCAAGTTCATGTTGAAGGGCTCCGTCTTCGCCGAATTCGCCGTGAAGAACGATGAAGATGAAATCGCTCGGTACTTCCAGCGCGGAGAGTTCGCCAGGGTGAATGTCCCGCATGGACACATCGTACCCGAGGCGTAGTAGAGCATCTTGTACGGCTATTCCGCTGTTGAGGCTGACTTCTCGTTCCGGTCCAGGACCGCCAGCCAAGACCGTGATGCGCTTCAATCTTGTACTCTTGAATACCGGCGCAGTGCGCGAGTGGATGGCTTGTACTGTGGGCAATGGACGATACTCCTTTGACTACCAGACTTCGATTTCCATTTCCAAGAGCGTTCCGCAGAAGCGATACACGCGGTCACGAACGAGATCAATCAAGCGGATGACTTCCTCGGAGCGTGCGCCGCGTTGGGCAACGATGAAGTTGGCGTGACGCTTGGAGACTTGCGCGTGCCCCAAGGTCGTACCTTTCAAACCGGCTTGATCGATGAGCGCGCCGGCGGAATGTCCTGCGGGGTTCTTGAAAATGCACCCGGCGCTTCGTTCGGCGATCGGCTGAGTCTTGAGCTTTTGATCGAAGCAATCTTCAAATCGAAGTCGAACTTTTTCGGGATCATCTTTTCTTAGTTTGAGCGTGGCCGAAACGACCGTGGCATCACCGATGTTGGAGCGACGATAGGCAAAACCAATTTGATTGCGAGACCAAGTTTCTTGACGCCCGTCGCGGCGAACAACCCGCACTTCTTTCACGACATCGCCAAATTCGCCGTTACGTCCGCCGGCGTTCATTCGAACGGCACCGCCGACGGACGCGGGAATCCCGGCCATTCCTTCGAGCCCTGACCACCCGCGCTCCGAGCACTCTCTAGCGAAAGGCATCAGATCGGCGCCGCCGCCAACTTCAACCTCAACGTCGGACTCATTTTCCTTCAGACGAACGTCCCGAAAAGCGGGTTGATCGAGGCGAACGATGACCCCGTCGAAACCGTCGTCACGAATGAGCACATTCGCACCGGCACCCAAAACACGGACCGAAATCTCTTCCTGCTTGGCTTGAAGAAGCAAAGTTGCGAGCTGATCCGTATTAGGCGGCCGATACAGAAACCGAGCACGCCCCCCCAGACGGTACCAAGTCAGGCGTCCAAGTGGGGCGTCTTGTTGCATCGCGCCGGCATACTCGTTCCACCAATTCATCGGCCACCTTCCACACATCCCCCGCGCCCATGGTAAGGACCATATCCCCTTCGGTCACGTTTTGACAAACGTGATCCGTGGCGGCCTCCAGCGATGGCGCGTAATGGGCACGGCCACCATGCCGCACGATTCTCGAAACGAGTTCTTCTGAGGCATGTTGGGACGTGGAGTCGCATTTTTCCCTTGCACCGTAGACATCGGGGACGACGACTTCGTCGGCTTGGTCGAACGATTCCGCAAAATCGTCCATGAAATAACGAGTTCTGGAATATTGGTGAGGCTGAAACACGACCCAGGTTCGCTTGGGAGAGTACCGATACCTTGCGGCTTCGATGGATACGCGCACTTCCGTGGGATGATGGGCGTAGTCATCGATGATAATGACACCGTGACCCTCACCGCGCCAAGTCAATCGGCGTTTCACTCCCAAGAACGTCGTAACCGCTTTTCCGATGGAATCGAAATCCGCGCCGGCATGCCGGGCGAGGGCGATCGCCGCGAGTGCATTGGCCACATTATGTCGACCGGGAAGCGAAAGCGATGTCGAGAGCACTTCGGTACCCTGGAAACTCAGATCAAAGGCGAAACGACCGCGATCACTACGAAGATTAAACGCCCGCCAATCCACTCCGGGGTCAAAGCCGAAAGTCTGCACCTCCGCCCGACAGCGGCTTGCGGCCAAGCGTGCACGATCGTCCTGCCCGTTAATAACCAGAAGACCTCCGGGGCGAACCTGTGCCGCGTATTCACCGAAAGCGTCAACGATTTCGTCGAGATCGCGGTAGCAATCCAGATGGTCGGCTTCCACGTTGAGGATCGCCGCGGATTCCGGTTCGAGATACAAAAAAGAGCGATCGAACTCGCAGGACTCAACGATGAAATGCGGCCCCTTGCCCAGGCTGCTGTGGCCGCCTAGTTGTTCGCAGTGCGCGCCAAAGACATAAGAGGGATCTAGCCCTGCTTCGCGGAATATATGAGCGCTCCAGGCTGTGGTCGTGCTCTTTCCATGAGTTCCGGCGATGGCGATTCCCCTCCGGACCTTCATCAACTCGCCGAGAAGTTGTGCGTATTTGATGATGGGTTTTCCGAAACGAACGGCTGCGACGAATTCCGGATTGGTCGGCGGAATTGCGGCGCTGGTGACCACCAAGTCCGTTTCAGGAGAAACGCACCCCTCGCGATGCCCGACGGATACGCGAGCGCCGCATTGAACCAAAGCCGCCATTCCGTCAAACGGCATTAAATCGGAACCTGAAACCGTGGCCCCAAGACCCAACAAGAGGTGGGCAGCTCCGCTCATACCGCATCCACCGATGCCGATCATGTGAATCCGAAGTCCCTGAAATAAACGAGGATGAAACAGCTCAGAAACGGCAGGTCCTTCCACCAAACTCGGCATCGCGCTCCCTCACGAATGTTGTGGGTTCTTTTTTATTCTTCGCCGACCACGATGTTCGCGCGACGGTCTCGCGCGATTCGATTCACTACTCGAACCATCTATCGGGCATGCGTGTACAATACCTGCAACGATTCAGATTCTGCAAGAGACGATTGCAACTTTATTTGTCGGGCGATTTCGTGAGCGATTCGAGTCGAGGAATCGGGCCTTCCTAATTGCCTTGCGCATGCCGACATGTCGTCGCGCAACTGAGAGTTGGTCATCAGGGTTGCAAGTGCATCGCCCAGCAACGAAGCGTTCTTCGAGGCGTCCACCCGATCCGTCAAACATAACGCAGCCGATGCGCGTACCAAGCAATCAGCATTGGCCCGTTGGTGATTGTCCTTGTGAAATGGATACGGCATGAGAATCGATGCCTTTCCCAATGCTGTGATTTCCGCGAGGGTCGATGCACCGGCCCGGGAAATCACTAAATCCGCAAGGCCCAGCGCCTCGGCCATGTGGTCGGTGAAGGGAAGAACCGAAGCTGTGAGTTCACGCTTTTTGTAGGTGCTTACCATCACTTCCCAGTCCTGATTTCCCGTAAGGTGCAAGACTTGCCAGTCCGATTGGGCCTTAAGGAAGTCCGCATTGGCGATCACGGCTTCGTTGATGGTTCGGGCTCCTTGAGAAGCGCCGGTTACCAATAGAACTCGCAATCCCGGACGAAGTCCAAAGCGTTCATAAGCGGCGGATCGGTCTACGGGTTTGAGGAATGGGGGACGAACCGGACATCCGGTGACTTGCACAACCTCTCGACGTGCAAAATGCAGAGTCGATTCCTCCCACTGTACAAAAATCCGGTCGACGAATTTGGAAAGATACCGATTGGCTTTTCCGGGTATGGCATCGGGGTTCAGTAATGCGGTAGGAATTCCACGGCGAAGGGCTTCACGCACGCCCGGTATAGAGGATAGTCCGCCGGTTCCAACGACAATGCTCGGAGGATCGGATTGAAATCGATCCCGGACCAATGTTCGGGACTGCCGAAGCATGTTCACAATTCTCGGCCAATGCCACGGGCGGTACGACAACCTTGGGATGGGTTGTGCGACCCACTCCGCCCCCACCTGATCGAGGATTCGCTTATCCATCGCCCGTTGCGTGCCCAAAAAGAGAAAGCGTGCCGATGGAAGGAGGCCTCGAAGAGCTTGGGCAACGGCGATGGCCGGGAAGAGATGTCCGCCCGTGCCCCCACCGGAAAAAACAATCAGCGGTCCGGACATTCGACGCAACTCCGGTCAAACAAGTAAAGCCCGCTCCGCTGAAGACACCATGCCGGATGAATGCTCGTTTGCCGACGAGTTACTCATGCAGGTTGATCCGACGCGCTTCGCCACACCAGCCAACACCCCGACGGCTATACAGAACATGATCGTCCCGCTGCCGCCGGCTGAAATGAAGGGTAGCGAAATCCCCTTGGTTGGGGCGACGGTGGTGACGACCGCAACATTCATGGCCGCCTGAAATCCGATCACCGCGCAGACGCCAAAAGCAAGCAAACGCTCAAACGGATTCTTTGCCAACCAAACCACGCGCAATCCCAGCCACATCAATGCGCAAAAAAGCAACAACACCAATCCGCCGCCAAGGACCCCCATCTCCTCGCAGATGATCGAAAAGATGAAATCCGTGTGACTGTCGGGCAAATACCCGTGCTTTTGAATGCTGCCGCCCAGCCCCACGCCGGTCCACTCGCCCGAGGCAATGCCTACCAAGGATTGGAGCGGTTGATAACCCAATCCTTGTTGATCTTCCCAGATTTTTCCGAACGCCTGCAATCGCTCCATTCGGTAGGGTTCGATCCAGAGAAGGAATACAAACCCGGAAACCGCCAAAACTCCAAGGATCGACAAATGGGAAAGTCGGCAACCAGCCACCAGCATCATCACCCCCCCCACCGATCCGAGTAATACCGCGGTTCCGAAGTCCTCCTTGCCGACCAAGGCTACGCATAGACCCGTCGCCAACATCGCTGGAAAGAAACCGTAAAGAAAAGACCTCGGGCGACCCATCAACCCTCCCAATATGCAGGCCAGGTAACCCACCAGGGCGAACTTTGCGGCTTCCGATGGTTGAAGGCTGATCCCGCCCGCCACGGGGATGCGAATCCACCGTTGGGCGCCTCGATGTGGATCAGAGATGCCGGGAACAAACGTCAAAAGCAGCCCCAACACAGCGAGAAACAACAACGCGCGAGGGAGCCAGCATTGAACAAGTCTCGACTCAAACCATTTTTCCGTGAAGTACACCGCAAAAGACAAACCCACCAGCCCAGCGATCAGGAATCCGAGCTGCCGACCAAAAGTGGATGTCCAAAAAGGAGAAGAGAATAGGGGTCGGTCGATCGACGCACCGGCCGTGGCAACAGCCACCAATCCGATCGCCATTAACGAAACCGAAATGACGATGACGCCCCAACCGAGCGAATGGTTTTCAGAACCGCCGTCCTTAGCGTTCATAACCGGTGTTCCCTTGGGTTGATCCTCTCGCACTATCTTAGTTTGATTGTGGCCAATGCGAAACCCGAAAACATCGCCGCGACCAGCCAGAACCTCACCACCGTTTGCGTTTCACTCCATCCCCCCAGATGAAAATGATGGTGAATCGGCGCGCACCGAAAAAGTCGCCTACCTCGCGTCCATTTGAAATATCCCACTTGGGACATGACCGAAAGCGCCTCGATCACGAAAACTCCGCCGGCGATCAAGAGCATCAGTTCCTGCCGAGTCACGACCGCCACGTAACCGATCAAACCGCCTAGCGGGAGTGAACCGGTATCGCCCATAAACACGCGAGCCGGGTGGCAATTGTACCAGAGAAAACCAAGGCAAGATCCCAGTAACGCACCACAGATCACCACCAGTTCGCTGCACCGGGGAATGTGGGGAAGCAACAATTTATGCGCAAGCTCTTCGTTGCCCACGATGTGAGTGAGAATGAGAAAAACAAGCGCACACAGGGTCACGCAACCCGCGGCCAAACCGTCCATGCCGTCCGTGAGGTTCACCGCATTCGACGTCCCGGTCATCACCAAAACGGTAAGCAACATGAACGTCAAGGCCCCAAGGGTCAGACCGGCCTTATAGAAAGGAACGGTCAACACTTTGTACGCCGGCAGTTCTGTTGGACTGGCAAATGATCCCAGGACCGCGAAATTGTTCTGTCCGTGCCGGTAGATGTAATAGCCCAGAACCACGCCCAGTCCGATTTGAAAAAGCAGCTTCTCCCAGGAGCGAAGTCCGTCCCGGGTGGTGGACCGACGCGCACGGGTCAACTTTAACCAGTCGTCGATCGCGCCGAGGGCTCCAAGCCAAATCAGACAAACGACGGCCATCCAAACATAAAAGTTCCCCAAGTCGGCGAAGAGGAGTATCGCGCTTAAGATCGCGGCAAGGATGGCCAAGCCACCCATGGTCGGCACGTCGCTCTTGCTTCGCATCAACTCATTCAGCGAAGCGTGATCAAACTCCGGTCGATCCCCAACCTTCCATCGAACCAAAAAACGAATCACCCACGGAAAGCAAATCACCGACGCCAAAAAACAAAAAAGCAACGCACACGTTGCTCGAAACAGCGGATTTTCATAGGCATAGTGCCGATCGGGCCAAAGAAGTCGCAAGAGGTGATAGATCACGAAAGGACTCTTTCTTTTTATCTACGGCGCCGACGGGCACCGTGGAATCATGCGACCGCCGTTTGCATGTCGAAATTCGTGCGCAATCGAGCCACGACTTGGTCCAATTGCATTCCGCGAGAAGCCTTTAACCAAAGGGTATGACCGGCAGCGACCAATGGCAGCAGGGTTTGCACCACGCTTTCAAGACCGTCACAACAGATCACGCGCATATCACCCGCCGAAGCGCCAAACTGTCGCGCTTCGTTCGTTGTCGCCGAACCGACGGCTACAAAGGTCTCAATCCCGGAACTCGCGGCCAGGTGAATCATTTCACAATGGTGCGATCCGACTTCACGACCCAACTCAAGCATATCTCCCAAAACGAACACCCTTTTCCCAGGCGATTCCCGCGAAAGCGCGTCGATAGCCGCCGCAACACTGGCCGGATTGGCATTGTACGTATCGTCGACTACCGTCCCCACACCCAGGGTAAGAACGCGCGTGCGACCTTCCGGCGGATGAAACGATCGCAGTCGTTCCAGAACTTCCCAGGGCGGGATTCCAAACCAGCGTCCAACGACAAACGCCGCAGCGGCGTTTGTCGCGTGATGGGCGCCGGGCATGGGTAACTCCAGCCGATACCGACCCTCCAGTTCACTCACCGTACCGTGCAGGGCAGATGAAATCGATTTCACGGGTGTACCCGCCGTAGGAGAGAATCCGATCGTCACCAGGCGCAATCGGGGTCGTGCATGCAAATGCGGCCAAATCACGTCGCGATCAACATTCACCACCGCGAATCCACCGGGACGAACATGGTCCAGCAATGAACACTTTTCAGCCGCTACCCCATCCAGTGAGGCAAGCCCCTCCAAATGGGCCTCCCCGATCGACGTAATTACAGCCACAGTCGGAGAACCTATGGACGCAAGGGCTGCTATTTCACCGGGATGATTGGTCCCAACCTCGAGAACCAGATATCGATCACTGTCCTCCGCGGAAAGAATAGAAAGCGGAACGCCCAATTGATTGTTGAAACTCTTGGGTGATGCTCGACCTTGAAGGCGACCTCCGAGCACGTGATCGATCATACACTTGGTCGTGGTCTTGCCGTTGCTTCCGGTCACGGCCACCACCACGGTTTCAGCATCCATGACTTCACGTCGGTAATAAAACGCGAGTTGCCCTAACGCTTCGACCGTATCGGAGACCCTTAACGTAACAACCGGGTTTGTGATGAGTGATCCAACCGCGGGGACGGCCACTTCACGTTCCACGACAGCGGCAACTGCACCTCGGGCGATCGATTCCTGCACGAAATCGTGACCATCAAACCTCGGACCCCGAACAGCGAAAAACAGATCCCCCGGCAAGATATCCCGGGAATCGGTGGTCACGCGCCGCACCACGATATCTCGTTCGTGGAGCTTACACGCCGTATCAAGCGCAGACGCCACCCTTCCGAACTTCATGGGAATCATCGCCCACCCCGATCGTTTGTCAGCCCGACCAGACATTCTCGCGCGACGTCGACATCATCAAACGGAAGAACTTGGTTTCCAACCAATTGGTAATTCTCATGCCCCTTTCCGGCAATCAGAACGGTGTCACCTGACCGAGCTTCTTCGACTGCCATTCGAATTGCACTCCGCCGGTCCACACGTGACTCCACCCGACAACGAGCTTGACTCATGAATCCGGCGAGAATCTCGTCCATGATAGCCTGCGGATCCTCGGATCGTGGGTTGTCGCTCGTGACAATCGCCACATCCGCCATGCCGCCGACCACCGCCGCCATTCGAGGGCGCTTCGTTCGGTCACGATCTCCACCGCAACCGAAAACGCAA
Organism: Planctomycetota bacterium; assembly: GCA_038043045.1. GTDB lineage: Bacteria > Planctomycetota > Phycisphaerae > UBA1845 > UBA1845 > JBBTCX01. Next base: position 10,937 of record JBBTCX010000258.1, read on the forward strand.
ATCACGCGCCCTAAAGTCAATGGTCGGACAGCCGACAGTACATTCTTCAGTGCATCATCCGTATGCGCGTAATCGACGAGCACGGAAAACGGAAAACCATCCGGCTCTACCCTTTGCAATCTTCCCGGTACTCCGGAAACGGTTTGTAACCCCGTGCAAATATCCTCTGCCGAAACGCCCAACGCCCATGCTGCCGCGGAGGCGGAAAGAGCATTCAAAACGTTATGTTTCCCCAGCAACGTCGACCGGATTGGCGCTCGCCCCCAAGGTCCCAACATGTCAAAACAAGTCGACTGCCGATCGGCTTTGTAAGACGCCGCTTGAACATCAGCACCGGGCGTCTCAACACCATAAGTGACAATACTTGCCCTAGTGTTCTTCACCATGAAACGACCATGCGGATCGTCCGCATTCACTACGGCCACGCTATTTCCGTCGAGCAATTCGAATAATCGCCGCTTGGCCTTGGCATAGACTTCCATCGAACCGTGATAATCGAGGTGGTCACCGGTTAGGTTCGTAAAAACACCTACCTTGAACGAAAGTCCGTCAACCCGTTGTTGATCCAGTGCGTGGGATGAAACTTCCATCACCGCGTGAGTGGCTCCAGCTTCTCTTGCCTTAGAGAGATGGCGACATAGCTCCACCGGTCCGGGTGTCGTAAGTGATGCCACTCGCCTTTCGGAAACTAGATCGTATTCGACCGTTCCAAACATGGCCGGCACATATCCCGCCGTTTTGAGTATCGATCGAATCAACCAAGCCACCGTCGTTTTGCCGTTGGTTCCGGTGATACCGGTGAGAATCGGGGATGCCAAACTCATTCCATCGACTCGATAAAACGCGGCGGCCAGCCGAGCGATCGCCGACCGTGTGTCCGTGACCCGGATTCCAAGCACTCCGGAAGGAAGGGCCAGATCCTCTTCCGAAACTACGATCCTCGCCCCCGCACAAACAGCATCCGGAACGAACCGGTGACCGTCCGAGCCAACACCTCTGACCGCTACGAAACATGCGTCTCGGCAGAGCGCCCGTGAGTCATCCGTAACATCTGTGATTTCGATTCCATTCAGCGAAGCCGGATTTGGCACCGCAATCCCCGCGCGGCCAAAAAGTTCAGAGGCGGAAGTGCAAGGAACATGATCTGAAAGCGTGTTTTGTCTCATCTCCAATGCGGTTCCACCGCGAGCGTTCAACAGAGTTGCCGCTCCGGAAAAGCCCGACAACAACGTTGTCCGATCGTCAACCTGCGTTATATGTCCGAAACCACGGAAAAACTACTGTTCGGCGGTTTTCTTTCCATCAAACCACGGATTGATCGAAACTCAAAGACCGGTCAGGACGACGTTCTTGTCCGACGGAACTCCCAGATATTCAAGCGTCACGTCCAGAATTCGTGCCGCCGCCGGAGCCGCCACCACGCCGCCATAATAACCCCGTTTCGCCTCCGGTCGTCGAACCATGACCAGCACCGCGATCCTTGGATCGCTCGCCGGAGCGGCACCCAAGAACGCCGGAGCATAAGCCCCTTCTTCATATCCCTTCCTCTTCGAACTTTTCAGCATAGCCAACTTCGGCGTTCCGGTTTTGCCCAACACTCGGTACCGATCGAGTTGGGCCTTGCGACCCGTTCCGTTTTGAACAACCGATTCCAAAAGCTCCCGACCGACGTATTTGGCGATGTCGCTCGGAACCACTTGCCGTGATCGTTCTGAAGTCGAAACCAACCGAGTAGTCATACCATCTGATCCGACCAACTCTCCAGCCACATGGGGCCTTACCGCGAACCCCTGATTGATCAGCGCGCAAAACGCGGTGACCAACTGAATCGGCGTCACCGAAATCTCATACCCAAAGGAAACGGACGCGGCCGACATACTCCCCCATCGGCGCAAGGCGTGGACTTTGCCGACTCCTTCGCCGGGCAAGTCAATTCCCGTGACCTCGCCGAACCCAAACTGACGAACAGTATTATACGCAACGGTGTTGCCCATCCGCTGACCAATAATGGCCATACCGATATTGCTGCTGTGCGTCATGATACCCGCGAGGTCCATCATCCCATGAGGCGACGTATCTTTGATGATGCGCGAACCCACGTGATAAACGCCTTGGTGGCAGTCGATCAACTCTTCCTTCGATACGTATTTCCCTTGAAGCGCGCCGCACGCCACGAATGGCTTGAACGTGCTACCGGGTTCCACCGGGTCGGTCAGCACCCGATTTCGCATTAGCCCGCGGTTCAACGGAACTCCGAGATTGGGATCGAACGACGGTCTGCCGGCGAGGGCAAGAACATCCCCGTTCTCAATCCCCATGACTACCGCCAA
>JBBTCX010000259.1:0-6964 GCA_038043045.1 Planctomycetota bacterium
AGCATGCCCATTTCTCGGCCTGCGTTCATCAGCGTGGGGCTGTTGGGCATGAACCGGCGGCTGGCCATCAGGGAGTAGAAACGGTTCTCCCACTCGCCGCGCTTTACGGGATCTTTGTCGTAAAGCGATTCTACTTCCGCAATGGCCGACGCCACCCGCCGGAACAGATCACCCGCGGTCTCCGTACAACGACCGCTTTCGTCTCGCTTCAGATACCGAGCCCGCAACACGCGCTCCGCGTTTTCCGCAAGGCGAAGTTCCGGGTATTGGGATTTCGGCGACCGTAATTCCTTAGCTTCGTTGGTTACCACCGACGCCATAAAACGCCCCATTTTTGAAAACCGACCTCAATGTCGGGCTAAGACCATCCGTAGCTGCTCGGGCAGGAATTCCCTTGTGTTTTTCGTCAGCCGACGAGCCTTAACTGTTCACGTCTCCATCCGAAGACGATCGGCGTAAGGTACGCCAGCCCTAGAATGTTGTCAATGGAAAACCACAATATATTGTATGTATGCGGGCTCCCGTTTGCAACATCGGCGTTATCAGTATCTTACAGCCGCCGCCAAAAACGATTGACAGCTTTCCCGCCTTGTGAAGAAAAGAAAAGATTGAAAAAATGCATTGTCAACACTACCAATCCACTAAGTTGGCTTGCTGTCGGCAGTCGCCAACGATAAAACCCAAAAAAGTGGTGGGGTGATGGACGAACCCGACCCAGAAACAGTGCCGCTTCAATTGGCGGAAGGGTTTGACTTTACCAATGCCCTACTTGACGGTCCGATCGCCGTTTTCATTGGCCGCCACGGCACTCAGCCACGGTTGGCATGAATGCTCGCCCTTGAGTTGGTCGCACGGCGGAAGGTGTTTGCAGTTTATTGAACGTTGGAAAAACCGGGCCTATCGCGTTTCTGTCACCGAAATTGGAAAAAAGAAAGATACGATTCGACTCAATCTTGAAATCGACGGAGGACCTGTTGATGATGAGATGCAAGGGGTCTTTGTTGAGCGAATTGAGTACGCTTTGGATTTACAAAGGGACTTGACTCCGCTTCACATCGCCTGTTCGGGACACTCAACGCTCAATATTTTGCCCAAGATCGGAGCCGGGCGAGTTATGCGGTCGGCGTCTTTCGCGGAGACAATTGTCAAGACGATCTGTTCCACAAATGTGAACTGGACCCAAGCCGTGAAGATGATCAATCGCTTGGGTCAGCTTGGACCGCCGGTTCGTCATTTCGTGAACCTGACGGCTTGGCCGACGCCGCGCGAGATTCTCAAAGCCGGCGAAGAATACCTCCGCGACGTGTGTCGCCTTGGGTATCGCGTGCCGTTCATCATGAAGTTTTGCCGCGATGTTTGTGACGGAAAGGTCGATCCCGATGATTGGGTTAGGCAGGCCGCCGATCCTACGGTCGATAGTGACACGCTGTTGGCACAATTGCGCGGTATGGACGGTATTGGGCCGAGCAGTTCGCATTTCTTGCTGACGATGTTGGGGCGGTTCGATCGGTTGATTCTGGATAGCGCGTCGATCCCGCACGTCGCCCGAACGCACTTCAACGGCCGCAAACCGTCGATTCGTGAGATCGAACGCGTGTATGAACCGTACGGGGAGTGGAAGAACCTGGTGCTCTGGTTCGAGCACTGGCTGAACTGGCAGACGGCTCGGAACTTGTTGGCCGAGTATGAACGAAACGGTTGATAGGGCTAAATTGCGAAGGGCGGGTTTCACCCGCCGATCGCGCCTGCCCGCTCCAGAGCGGAGGCCGAGGTCATCTTTGATTTTGAATAAAAAACCAAACAAACCGACATTCCAAATGGACCCAGATTCGAGGGGCAGGTCAAGGTGTCCGAAGCGATTTCTTTGATTCCATCCGCGACCTTCTGAAGCCAATCCGGTAGCTTACCGGATTCTCCTTGCGTTCCAGGCCGCACTGCTCGAAACGGACAGGTACGCTAACTCCAGCGTTCGAAAGTACTTATGGAATTCGGGGCGACAAGATTTGAACTTGCGACCTCAGCGTCCCGAACGCTGCGCTCTAGCCAAGCTGAGCTACGCCCCGTAAAACCGCCGAAGTAGTTTCGTCAAACCCAAACGGCGGCTTGAAGCCGATAGACTAATGCCTCCATCCACGCGCGTCAAACCGCAAGGCGGCGTGTCGAAATGGCTTACTTCTCGGATTTGGCGCGTCGGCTCAAGCGTGTTCGAAACCGCTATGGTACCGCAGTGAAACCATTGATTAAGGCAGCCGAATCCGCAAGATCGACATCATGGTCGCCCTCGACGTCGTAAGGGCTACAATCCTCCGAAATCGATTCGGCGGGTCCACTCAGGCAAGCCGGAAAACCGAGGAAATCAACCAGGTCGAAGCGTCCGTTGCCGTCGATATCCCCCGGCGCAACCACGCAGGCGCGATGTGAAACCACGAAATCATCGATCGCGGCCTCCACCAACGAATCACCGCTCAAATCCGAGACGACAAATCGAACCCGCGTCGTCGCAGTCGGGGCGACGTAATCGCTGATTCGAAAGGAAACCGTCGTCCATCGATTCGAACCCGCGGAGACGGATTCAAGCAAGGTCCAGCTTTGACCGGCGTCATTCGAAATCAATACCGTAAGAGGATCCTGGTTGGGAGAAGCCCCTAAATGGTTTGAAAACCACCGAGCATAGCTTACGTAGGTCTCGCCCTCTTGGGCGTCAAATTCGGGAGAGGTCAACGTGGTTGTGTCACCATCAACATCCGCAGCCGCGTTACCTCCTTCGACGAATCCTTGACCGGTGACGAAGCATCTCGATCCGAATCCCAACGGATTGTCATTTTCGGGTTGGGCCGAGGTACCGACGGGATTGACTCGGGTCCAGATGCCGGTTGCGGCGGTATCTCCGGGGGCACCGATCGTCCATCCGAGATCGTTTTCAAAATCGTCATGAAAACGTTTCCTATTCGTGGTCAAGGATGGAAGAGTATAGACGGTCGCAGGAGCATCCGGCGGATCGGAAATCGTTTGCCCGGTGCTGGTTAAAGCTTGGAAATGGAATCGCACGGTTTGGCCGCATGGCACAACCGGCAACAGGCCGCGGAAATGGCCAGTGCCATCTGGTGTCATAATGGCATTCGAGAAACCTCGGCCTTCAATTTCCGTTCGCAACAGGACAATATCCGGCGGCAGCAGTTGCGAAGCATGAACCACGCGGACTTGCACCGGCGTTTCTACCACAGGGTTCGCCGCTTGAGGCAGCCCGTCCACCGCCGCGATCTTGGGAACGCCCGATATGTCGACAACGTGCAGACCGGTGGTCAGGTCCGACACGAGGATCCGATCTTCACCAAGGTACGGGTACACTCCCCACGCTCCATCAAACCCCTCGACGAAGTCTGGAAATGTGTCATAGCCTGCCACCGGCGTCAGAATTCCGCTGGTTGGGTTCACATCGAGAACCACCAACCCGGCTTGGTACCAAGAGTTGAATAACCGAAACCCGTCAATCAAAACGTTGTGCACGCTAAAGGATTCCGTGATCGGCAAAACCATGCTGGATCGCAGGATCAACGATCCTGCACCGGTCGGCGAAGGCGGGCGAATCTCATAGACCTTGATTCCGCCGCTCATGCGCTCCTCCCCGGTCACGACAAATTTGTCGTCTTGGGTCGGCCAGGCTGCGTGCGTAGCGCTACCCGGCGTCGAATGCGCAAACGTGGGTTGTCGCGTTCGCACCATGGTGACGTCGTAGACGCGCAATCCGCTGTTCCACGAACTGGCGTAAAGCCGATCGTTCTTCACCGTGATGTCGTGGACAAACGAGGTTCCCACATTTCGCAATGTCCACAACGGAACGGTAATCTCGGTTGGGGCATTGTCCGGGTTGTAGTTGGTTAAATCGACGACCCCAATGTCCGGCGTGCGGCTATTGCAGACATACAAAATGCCGTTGTCATAAAACACGTTGTGCACGTCGCTAAACAACGGAATACGAACGACGGTCTTGGGAACGGGATGAACCGGGTCGCGTACATCGACGATCAGCACGCCGTCCTCGAAGTTCTGATCAAGGGCCACAAAAAGCAATCCCTGCCCGACCTGATGATCCTGCGCGGAGGCGAACTGATTCGGCGGATTGGGTCTTATCTCGGACAACAAGACGGGATGAAATGGATCGGCGATGTCGATGATATCGACCCCGGCATCAAAAAAATGACCGACATACGCATACACTCCGTCGCCCCACACGTCGGCGTAGTTGCCTTCGAATTCATTCCAGGAAGCGATGAGCTCGGCCTGGATGGGGTAATCGATAGCATGAGCGGGGCGTTGATTTCCGACGATTAGCACGAAAGAAACCCAGACGAGACTTGTGCAAAATCGTCCGCGTGGAGCATTCATGCTCTGTCTACTTTCAATCAGATTACAACGGACCGGTAAAACCAACGTGCATGGTCAAATAGTCATCCATGTCCACGTCGTCATCCAGATCGGTGTCATAGGCACAGCAACCAGCGGAAACGCCGACGCCGGGGCCTGTCATGCAGCTCGGAAACCCGGTGAAATCGGCGAGGTCCAAATCGCCGTCAATGTTTGTATTCCCCAACGGGTCCGTGCAAACGATGTTTACCAATACGAAATCATCGATGGCCGCTTCCACGACTGATCCGGAACCCAAATCCTGAGCCACGAAACGCAAGCGCATATTTGCCGTGGGGGCCAAAAAATCCGCGACGCGGAAGAATTTCTCAACCCAAGCGTTCTTATTTTCTGTAACGATCTCCAACGACGTCCAACTACTTCCTCCGTTGTTGGAAATGTCGATTTCCATCTGATCGCTGTTGGGTGAGGCACCTTGGTCATTGGAATACCAGCGGGCGTAACCGACCCAAACGTCGGATCCCGTGGCGCTGAAAATGGGAGAGACCAAGGTCGTTTTTCCGCCATCGACGTCGGCCACACCGACTCCGCCGCCGACCGGTCCCTGCCCGGTGACGAAACACATGGTGCCGGTGCCGTTGGGATTGTCGTCCTCCGGTTGGGCCGACGTCCCTATTGGGTCTCCCCGAACCCAAAGTCCGCCCGTGACCCCGTCGCCTGCGGCGCCCACCGTCCAGCCCGATGCGGTTTCGAAATCGTGTCGAAGGTTCTCGCAGATATTGGACAAGGGTGCCAGCGTGTAAAAGCCGATTGGTGCGTTTGTTGGGTTTGATACTGTTTCTGCCAGGGTGGTCTCCGCGCTGAAATAATAGTCCACCGTCGCGTCGCAAGGCACCGGCGGAAGGTCGGCGCCGTAAAGGCCGCTGCCAAGCGATGTCATTGGAATATCCGCAGTCGGTTGCCCGGTGATTGTCACGTGCAGGGTCACCGTCGCGGGATTGATCGGGGCGCCGCCTTCCACCGCCTTGACGACGACGGGTGTGGCGTTTTGCGGATGAACGGTTTCCGGCAAACCATTGGGGAGAGTCAAAGTTGTCGCTCCCTGGACATCGATGATGTGAAATCCGGTCTCTAAGTCGGAAACAAATACGCGTGTCACTCCGTTGGGCAGGGAAGATTGAACGTAGATTCCCCATGCCCCGTCGAACCCGGAGACGGCAAATGGAAAAGTGTCTCGACTGGCCACCAAATCCAATTCACCGGTAACCGGATCAAGATCAAACACCTGCAAACCGGCCTGATACCACGCATTAAACAACCGATACCCCAATAGGATTTGATTATGCACGGTAAACGCCTGTGTGCCGGGCAGAGCAAAGCTATCTCGTAAAGTAAGCGAAACACTTCCGCCTCCGTTCTCCGTGATTTCAAAGGATTTGATTCCTCCACCGCCACGTTCCTCTCCCGTGATGACAAATCGACCGTCATCGGTGGCCCATACCGAGTGAGTGGAGCTTCCCGGCGCAGATCCCAAGAAAACAGGGGGTTCATTTCGAATGTCGCTGATGTCATACACCCCTAAGCCACTGTTCCACCCACAGGCGTAAAGTCGCGTGACCGTTCCACCCGGAAGGTCGTGAACATGAACGTGGATATCGTGCACAAAGGACGTGCCATAATTTATAGTCCAAAGTGGGGTTGTGATTGCCGCCGGAGCATTGTCGGGGTCATAATCGGTCAAATCGAATATGGCGATGTGCGTGGTCTGACTATTGGCCACATACAAGATTCGATCATGGTAGAACACGTTGTGAGAGTGCGAAAAAAATGGTGCTGACACTATGGTCTTTTTGACCGGTGCCGTCGGGACCCGTATGTCCACAATCAGCACGGCATTGTTGTTATTGGATTCCAGCGCGATGAAGGCCAAACCGTCGCCGGTCTTAACATCCTGCTGGGAAGAAAAATCATCAGGGGGATCAGCCCGGATCTCGGCAACCTTAAACGGGACAGCCGGATCGCTGATGTCCAAGACTTCGACGCCGGCGTCCCCGAAATGGCATACGTAGGCGTAATCGCCTGCCCCCCAGACGTCGGCATAGGCGCCTGTATACTGATCCCAAGTGCCGACAACCGTGGTCCCAAGCGGTGGATCAAGCTGTCCGCTGGCGGGCTGATTCAGCAAAATCAGCAACACAAACAGACAGCAACCCCATGCGCCCACTCGGCCCCAGTTTTCAAAATGCAACACCCCTCGAATCACGGCGAGTCCTCCTTCATGGATTTTGCGGCTGTACTATTTCCCTTCGGCGGTTCTTTGGCCCCTTTGGTGGGTTATCGCCCCCTTCACGCAAGTATAGGTAGCAAACCTACGACCTGCAACCCGTTAGAATGTCCGACATCGCCGAATTGCGATAGGATTTGAAGTGGCAATGGGGCATGTTCCCTAAAGGGGATCTCTAATATTTCCAAGCCGCGTTGCTTCAGCCCGCGCGACCCGTGAAGCTGGTCGGAAGGATCATTTACGTCACAGATGTTTTACATCTCAAACTGACCGATTTTTGTCATGAGCGCGGATAGGGCAACAAAAAAGCGGTGT
>JBBTCX010000260.1:0-2342 GCA_038043045.1 Planctomycetota bacterium
CATCACGAAGTGCAACCGCCGTGACTGGGTTGTGGTCCAACAGCTTCGCAACCCGAACGCACCATTGACCGAGCGAATGCGCCGTCCGCCGATACACATTGGCCGTTCGGGGCGAGCGTCCGGCGTGGAGCACCGCCGCGACACACCGATCGATTCGTTCCGCGTCCGTGAAGTCGGCCAGTCGTTGCATTGGCCCCTTGTCGATGAACCATTTTCCACAGGTGAGGGATTGCGCGATATGGTTTCGCGTGAGTCGAGCACGCCGCAAGTGTCGGATGTACCGGGCGAGTACCACCCGCATCGGCGTTGACGCTGCCGAAACGGTCTTGTCGACCAATCCCGCCGCTTGACGCTCCACGAGTAATAGTGTTTTTCTCAATTCACTGTCGGCCACCGCTTGGTCGGATACCCGACTCCCGTTGGACAGCACCAAGGCGTGTCGTCGCGGTCGACCGTCCGCGTCTCGGTACGCCACCCAATAGAACCGGCTCTTCACTTTCCGCCGTTTGCCGTCGATGATTCGAACGACCGTCGGTCGAAACGCGCTGCCTTTGCTTCGTCTCATATCGCACCTACTTTCTATCGCTCTCGCGCGGGTCGCAGTTCCAAACCGGGCGCGTTGCGCCGTCGGGTGGAATCTCCGTCGTCAGTACAGTTCCAGAAACTCCGGTTCGCTCAATCCACATTGTTTGAGGATGGCGCGAAGCGTTCCCACTTTCAGCGTCCGATGGTTTGGTACGACGGTGTAGCGGCCATCGGGGTGTTCCATAATCGTGTGCCTTGCTCCAGGTCGGTCCACAAAACCCGCGCGTCGAAGCGCTCGAATCACTTTCGACCGTTGATTGGCGTTAGGCAGACTTGGCACGTCGTCCCGTCCGCTTGCTTGCGTGCTTCCCGTTCCGCCGCGCCAGATACGTCAGCACGGATTCAATGGCCGCCTTTCCGTTGGTTACCGCCTCTTCAACCGTTTCGCCTTGCTCAATCGCTCCGGGCAGCTCCAAACATTGCACCGTGAACCCGCCGTCATCGGGGTCATGCGATACTCGAAGCCGATACGCCGCTCCGCCGACCTTGACGGGTTGCGTCCATTCCAGCGGCAGTGCCAAGGCCCGCCGTTGGGTATCGAGAATCAGCTTGCCCACGTGCACCACCCAGAACACGGTCTGCTTCGTGAGCACGTCCATGAGTTCGTCGGCATTGGACGCCAGATAAACGGCATCCCCATCGGTTACGAGCGTCAATGCCGACAACACGTCCTGTCGAACATCCGTCGGATAGTGCTTTCGCAAGTGTTCGACGGCCTTGCGGATTTTTTGCAGGGAGCACCCTTGCTTCCGAAGCGCCGCGACAGTCCGAGCGGCCACGGCATCAGGGATGGTGTACAACCGATGCCCGGTCGATTTCGCCGACGCTTTCGACAAACCGGCTTTCCGCCAATATCCAAGCTGCCGCTTGCTCGCTCCGGTGAGGCTTGCCAACAACGTCGTAGTAATCATCATGGCCGATTCCCTTCGATTGAACGCATGTGTAGCATCACTTTCATTGAAGCATACGGCGGAGTGTCATGCTTGGCAAGCCCATCGGTTTCCTTTCGCGGTCAAACCCGCACGCGATTCGGGCAAACCTCATCATTCTTATCGCGTCCATTCTGCTTTTGCATTGCATCCCGCTCCGCGTCGGCCTCGACGGACATGATCGATTCACGCTCCAAGCGGTCGGATTCGTCTGTTGTCGGGTCTTGATCGTGTAGGTTGTGGTGAATATCGATGTCGGTCGGGGTTCCCCCTTGGGAACTTACACTACTTACACAACCTACACTGAATGCCGTTTTCGTGGTCAAAATTGCGGTTTCTTCGGGTGACGGTGTATGTAGTGATGGTTGTGTATGTTTGGCGGGTGTGTCCCCAAAGCGTCGCTTGAGCTGGTCCCAACGATCCGGGTTCACTTGAAACCGTGAACCACGACTGTCACGAATGAGGCGCGGCAACTCCAGCTCACGCGCCAAGACTTTCGACACTCGCTCCGGTGTCAGCGCGTGTTTCAACTTGTCAACCGAGACTCCAGACGCCGCCGCCCGTCGACGATTGATTTCATTGGCCACGTCACCGGGTCGAATCTCATCACCCGGTTGTGCCAGCGCTGCGACGACCTCATAAACTTCACCGGTCAATGACTCCGCACGATTCGCGGCCACGTTGCCTTGTTGGGCGAGCAACGCCGACACAATCCTTTCCCGATCATCATCGGTGCGAGCAACCGCGATGAGGGGAAGTCCGATTTGATTGAAGCGGTCTTCAAGTCGGTGATCGGCAAGCGCGGGATCGATGGTGACTCGGCCATAG
>JBBTCX010000261.1:0-15954 GCA_038043045.1 Planctomycetota bacterium
ACACCGTGGCACTTATCCCTGGCGAATGAAGACGGGATGGTTTGGAGGGTGCCTTCTTCCCCCGATTTTTCCACGACATCCAAATTCCCCGCATTCGGGATATCCACAGATGAGAATCTCCTGGTGGTTCGCACACCCCACGGTTTCGCGGCCTTGAACAGTCACGATCTTTCCCCCGCGTGGAGTTGGCCTACCAAAGAGAGCGCGGCCATGACGGAGAACGAGCGGTACCGCATTACGCGAGCGATCCTTGGCTCCGGCGTCCCGGCGACCTCCGTGTTTGAGGAAGCCCAATTCGTGGCCGAAACCGTGACTCTCGCGCACGACCTCGCTCTATTGGCGACCTTGGATGAGGTGTCGGATAGCCGCACCGCGGGGAGAATTCCGGTAAACGCACAACAGTTTCAACCCGGTCAACGTCCCTCGCCGGATAACCCTGAATTCACTCGACCCGCCGCCACGCGCCTGATCGCATGCGATGCCAGAACCGGTGAACTACGTTGGATTCGCTTCGTCGGTTTAGATGAAGAGTCGGGAGAGCTTCCCGTGGAGATTCGTGGTCGACCAATTGATGTCAACGGCCATCTTTGGGTCCCGGCGCTGCGACAGAATCAGTTGCTCTTCGCCGTCGTTGACCCGCGCACCGGAAGAACTATCCGCGAGGTCGATCTCTGCGCCGTCGATCTAGGGTTGCGTTCCTATCGAACCGCAATCTATCCGGTCTTCCGTGACGGAATCGTTTATTTGTCCACCGATGAAGGCATGATCCTCTCGGTGGATGCGGCCTCTTTTTCGATCCGTTGGGCCGCTTCTTATCAAAGGGGATCGTCAGGCGAGTTCGGACAATGGCTGCCGTCGCCGCCGACCGTGACGGGCGGCTTGGTTCTGGTGGCGCCCAATGATTGCGACGATTTGATGGCATTCTCGACGATCGATGGTCAATTCCGTTGGTCGGTCCGAACGAAAGAGCTGCGCTTGTTCCTTGGAGCGGACCGCAATCGGGCGTGGTACGTCGGACAAGATGTTCGCTGCGTTTCTACGAAAGATGGGCACGAAGAGTGGGCATCCGTTTTGCCCAAGTCCCTGACGGGTCAACCCGCCATGCGCGACGGCCACATCTATGTACCGACCGTGGACACTCTCGTCACGATCAGCGCTCGGACCGGCGCGATCGAGAATTCCCAATCGCTCCCCCCTGCCGCGGGGTCGTTGGGCAATCTCCTCGTGAGTAAAATGGGCGTCTATGCCTTTGATCCCCTGTCGGTTCGATTTTTCCCCGACATGGATCGAAGTTATGCGAACACGGTCGCCCGATACGACTCGGATCGCGGAAATCTCCCGCTGGCGGTGCATTTGTCTCGACTCGAAATCTTGAAAGGATTACCCGACCGCGCTCTCACTCTTCTCGACTCCATCAACCTCAACGAACCCATCATTGCGCACTCCGCGAATGCAACATCCCAGAAAGACCGCATCAGCAACGCAAAAACCGAAGCCCTTCTGGCGATGGCCAGCCGCCCCGAATCCGACAAATCTAAAATCACGGACTGGCTCCGCCGCGCGGTAAACGAATCAGCCACCTTTGTGAAGCGCTTCCAAGCCACCCTCGCACTCGCCGCTCGCCTCGAATCCACCGGTCAATACTCCGACGCATACCATACTCTATGGCAAATCGGAACGATGAGTGATCGTGTTCCGCTTTTGGCTGGTGAAGACGGCGCTCGCCTCGCTCACTCCGTGGAACTTTCCAAACATTGTCAACGCATTCGGAGCCTACTTTCCCCAGCCGAACTTAATGCCCTTGATGCCGACACGCTGCAACAAGTGTCAGCCCTCCAGGCCAAGCTGTCGGATGACGAACACCGCCAGCAGGCCCTTCGGGCACTCAACGCGATCGTCGACCTGCAATGCGAGAGTCCCGCCTGTTACGAAGCGCAACTTGTCCTCGCGGAATGGGAATGGAGCCGTAACCAATGGGAACGCGCCGACCTCCGACTACGCACCTTGGTGAATGCCAAAAACCTTCGCCGCCCTTCCCCTGAGCAAATCAACCGAATGCGCAACCTGGATCACCAACGCCTGGCCGAAGACTTTCAACATGCACCATCCTCACCCGGTATGGCCAACCCACGCGAATCTTCCGCAGCCGATACAAATCTGAATTGGGCTGAATCCTCGAAGTCCCGCCCTATTCAAGTTCTGGGCGACCGAGTGCTGGGTGATGTGATGCTCGATGACACCGGCAACGAAAGAAAAAAACTTCCCAACGGAAGACTCGCCGATGCAAAACGGAGATTGGTCACAATCGAACCGGACGATGATGGCTCGCACAACGATTATGTCATCGTCATGGAGTCCGAGGAAACCGTTGAGGCGGTGAACCCTCGTACGCTCGACATCTACTGGTCCGCTCCTCTTCGTCTCCCCAGCGAGTTTCGTCCCGTCACGCCGCGCGTCCAAATCGCCTCCGATCCCAAAAGATATCGGGCCACGGTCGATGGCAAGATCGGTGTGTTTCAAACTCGTAAAGGGTTTTTTGCGGTGGGCTTGCGAACTGGAAAACGCCTTTGGGCGATCGAATCGGACGGGTCCACCGCCGCGGAACAAGTCATGGCCTCTTTCGACGGGATGACCGCCTTGAGTCCAAGATCCGGCATCATTCAGGTCGTCAAGACGCTCGATGGTTCCACGGTCTGGGAACGCGACCTTTCAAGTGACCCCATCAAAAAAATCTGGATTCACGCCAATACCGTAGTGACAGCCGATGCCACTCTGGAACGCATTCAGCTTTTCTCGTTGACGGACGGGCGACTCATCCGCCAAGTTCAGTTTCGCCAGGCCGATCCGAGGTCGCGACTCACCCGACTCGTTCTTTCCGACGGCATCCTCTGCGGCCCGGATTCCACCCAACAATCCGGAGCCGTTTTTGCAGTCGACTTGGCCGACGGCCGTAACCTCTGGCGAACGGAATTGAGCAAACCCGTATCCCAACTTTTCGAACCCGAACCGGGAGAAGTGGGCATCGGAACAATGGGTGGCGACGTGCGGATCGTGAAACTTTGCACCGGCAAGCTGGAGTGGGACTACCATATCCCCGACGCCAACACGGTTTTCGACGGTACCAAATTGAACAACGTTTTGGTACTCGAACACAGCGCCCCGCCGTCGCCCCTTTCCCGCCATTGGACCGCCGTCTTTCCAGGTTCCAATGAAACCTTGTGGCGCCGATCAGACTTGGCTCCGATGGGTCGATGGAATGAGCGAATCAAGATTGTCGATTCAAAACTGGCGACCGTTTTGGAAGTCCCCGATTCCAGAGCACAAGCCGTCCGCCTTCTGCGACTGGCGCTCATCGACCCCATCACCGGACAAGACGTCGGTCCGCAAGTGGACCTGCACGGTGGCAGAGCGGCAAATACCCCGTTAGCCCTCACCGGCGACTGGGGTTTTTGGTCCGATTTGGTGGTCGTCGGTTCCCATGACGGCCTCATTTTAGTGAGCACTGCCCCAGAGGGCACCAAGGAAGGAAGCGATTCGAAATGAAAATATCTGGTTCACATGAGTCTGAACACAACCGAAATCAACCGACAGTTCCGACGATTGTGATCCTCATCGTCGCATGGTTGATCCTTGTTTCGTCACCGGTGCTCGCTTGGCAAACGGAAAGTGCCGGCTCGGTGGCACCTCCTAAACGGACGCCGTTGCGATCCCCGGATGGGATTACGCCAGAAACCACAGACGCCATTGATCGCGGTCTCGCTTACCTTGCCCGTACCCAAGATCGACAAGGCGGTTGGACCAACAAGGAAGGCGGGTATGGAAAATACCCGGTGGCCATGACCGCGCTCGCCGGTCTCGCCCTCCTGATGGACGGCAACACCACCACCCAAGGTCGCTACGCCCCAAACGTCGACCGCGCCACAACCTTCCTCGTTCGATCCCTGAAACCAAACGGTTTACTCGCCCGACAAGAAGATGAAGCCCGCCCGATGCACGGCCACGGATTTGCTCTTTTGTACCTGAGCCAAGTCCATGGCATGATCGAGGACCCGGCGCGCTCTCAACAGTTATCCGAAGTGATCACCAAAGCCGTTCAACTCACCGCCAAAGCGCAGAGTCCCGCAGGCGGTTGGATTTACACCCCCGAATCCCGTAGCGACGAAGGCTCCGTCACCATCACCCAAGTCCAGGCTCTCCGCTCTAGCCGAAACGCCGGATTCGCCGTGCCAAAGAGTGTCATCGACGACGCCATGCAATACCTAGCCAAGTCTCAAAACAGTGACGGCGGGATACGCTACGCTCTCAACATGCAAGGCCCGTCACGACCCCCGATCACAGCCGCCGCGGTTTGTTGTTGGTACAACGCCGGTGAATACGACAACCCCCTCGCCAAACTGGCGTTGGAGTATTGCAAGCAAGAAATCAAACCGCAGAGCATCGTCGGCGGCCACGGATTCTATGCTCATCTTTACTTTTCCCAGGCCCTTTTCGTTTCTTCCGATCCCCTTTGGGAAGAATACTTTCGCAAGCGCCGTGACTTTCTCCTCGGCATGCAAAACCCCGACGGCTCCTGGGAAGGCGACAGCGTCGGCGACGTCTACGGCACCGCCGTCGCCCTCATCATCCTCCAACTTCCCTTCCAACAACTCCCCATCATGCAACGCTAATCGTGACTACGGTCGATCGACGCTTTATACTTGCCCCCATGAATAACCGATCCCAAGGAGTAACGAATCATGCCTGAACCCGAACCATCACCAGCGCAAATTCCTCATACGCCGGATGAACTTCGCAACGCGATGAAGGCCTTTAAAAAACGCCTCAAGCTCTCCCGCCTCGACGACGAATCCAGACTCGGTCGCGGACCGATGTCCGGCGGTAAGTCGTCAGACCTCGTCGCCATCACCCCGCCGAATCAATACCCCCGTTCCGTTTGGGATCAACTCGTCACCCAAGGCAAACTCAAGTACACGGGCCAAGGAACGTATCAACTTGTGACTCCGTAATCTCCACGATTGGAAATCTGAACAGTAGCCGTGACTCCATTGTGGCTCGAATTGGACGAACGAGTATGGCACAAGAACTCATGCTGCGGCACTGATCGCCAATTCCGGGATCAACAACTGGCCGCCTCATCGGGGGGCGAGTTGCCCGTCGTGGATCTTGTCCAAACCGCTGGCGACAATGGATTCACTTGGTTGGAGACCGGCGGTGACCTCGATCTGGGTTCCAGATTGGCGGCCGAGCGTGACTTCTCGCATTCGCAACCGACCGTCTTGGGCCATGAACACATAACCGGCGCTCGACGATGTCATCGTGCAGGCCGCGGTCGGAATCCAAATCGCCGGAGTTGCATCGGTCGACTTTCTCGCCTGTGGATCTTCGTTGTAGAACGAAACTTGTGCCGAGCCTTCCACCCGGAGATACCATTCGGGATTCTCCACCCGGACTTTGACCTGTACGGTGGCTTTGGAGTAGTTCGCGCTGGGATCAAGCCACATCACCGAACCGCGATAGCGTCGATCCTTATAGGCATCGGGAGTGATGATACAGGGCATGTTGGTCTTGATGCGGGCGATGTCCAGTTCGCTCACGTCCACCTCAACGCGAAGCTTGGTCATGTCGGCGATGATGGCGAATTGTGCGTTGGCGTTGGCCCCGCGACCTCCTTCGGCGGCCACGAAGTCACCGACTTCAACATTACGAGTCAGGATCACGCCGTCGATGGGGGCGGTGACTTCGGTGTCGTCGAGTGCCTTTTGCGTCCACGCCAACGAGGCTGCATCGGCGGCGCCTTGGGCCGTGGCTTCGTCAAAAGCTCGTTGGGCGTCGGCCCATTCAATGGGTTGAGCGCTTTGCTCGCTTCGTAGCGAGAGAACGCGATCGAGGTTCACGCGTTGAAACTCAAGCTGGGCGCGGGACTTCGCCAACCGCGCGGCGGCTTCGTCACGTCGGGCGCGGTACAGAATGTCTTCGATCCGCGCGAGAATCTGACCCCGCTTGACCACATCTCCTTGTTCGAAGAACAACGCCACAACTTGTCCAGAGACCTTGGTGGCCACGGCCACGCGGTGGTCGGAGGTCAATCTTCCGGTGGCGGTCAGAATCGGGGTCGGATCCGGTTCCCGTTCGAGTTGGACGGTGATCAGGCGGACGGGATCGTTCGATTCAGTGGATGCCCCGAAAGAGGCCAGCATCTCCCGAATGCGTTCGCGCTTGACATACCCCGCGCCCCCCAATCCGACCAAGAGAAGAAGGACGATAAGGTGCTTCCATCCGGCGCGAGACCGTGCGTGACTCGCGGAGATCGGGCGGCGATCCTTGGGAATCGCCAGGGAACGAAGCTGAGCGCGAACGTCGCTTGGACCATCCATGCTCTTTATTGTAGCAGGAGTTCAAGCTTTTCGTAGAGTCTCGATGATTCCGGTTCGAGACGCCCGCATGGCCGGGGCCCACGCTCCGATGATCGCCACCAGCGCGGACACCACAAGGCAAGTCACCATCACACCCGGCGTCACCGACCATTCGTACGCCAACACGGTAAACGTTTCATCCGAAAAGAAGTCATCACGTCGACCGGACAAGAAAAGCGATCCCACAAGCCCCACGATGCAGGCCGGAATGCACACCAGCACCGACTCCACCATGAACACGCTGACCACCGCGAATCGACCAAAGCCCACCGTCCGCAACATGGCGATTTCCCGGCGACGGCGATCCACCGAAGCATACATAGTGTTCGCAACCGCGAAGATCGCTCCGACGGCCATGATTCCAACGAGGATACTGCTCAAAACCACGATCTCCTTGGTCTTCGAAGAAAGGTCTTTGTAGTAATCCGTTTCGCGTTTGGCTTCGAGCTCAACGGCCGGTCCGTTGATATATTCGATCGCCTTTTCCACGTCGGCGCCGTCGACCAATCGCAAGATGACGCTGGACGCCATCGACCGTCCGTACGCATCTCCCATGACCGTTCGTGGGCCCCAGATTTCACTTTCGATCGCGGCGCCGGCGGCTTCGAACACGCCGACAATCTTGAATTGACGGTGGGACATTTTTCCGAGTTGGATTTCCGAGCCGATGCTCAATCCCACGTATCGATTCTGGGCCGCACGACCGACGATGACTTCTTGGATGCCCTGCTGGAAGCGACGACCTTCGATGATGTTGAGACCGGAGTGGATCGTAAAACCGGCTTCGTCAACTCCGCGCACCGCCACGTTGGCGAGATTTCCATCCGGTCCGACTCGGGGGATGTTGGTTTGAACCAGGACTTCAGGGCTAATCAGAGGCGAGCCGGATTCGCGAAATGCGATGCCCGGAGTCTGCACCAAACGGGAGACCTCTTCCGGAAGGATGAAGCTCATGCCTTCCGCCGTGGCTCCGGGAGCCAAGACCAACAGATTGGAACTCGCGCCGCTGACCGCCAGGGATTTCTTGATCCCGGCGGCAAAGGACAGAAGAACGGCCAGTACAAACACGATCACCGCGACGATGACAAACGTGAGCAGCGTGCTCGTGCGGCGGACGGCCAGGTTGCGGAGACTGTAGTTGATCGGAAGTGCCAAGCCGTGACTCTCTAATCCAACGCCCGAAGGGCCGTGACCACGTTCAATCGCAGCGCCCGCCACGCGGGCCACAGCGCCGCGGCGAATCCGATCAACACCGAAAACCCCAACGCGTGAAGGCAGACCGCGGGTCGAACCTCCAAATATTGAATGAGCGGGACGGTATAATTCCGAAGCGGCGTGTGCGTGAAGGCCACATAGGGTCCGCCGGCGCCGATGATCCCGCCAATCATACACAAAAACATGCTTTCCGCTTGAATCAATCCAAAGACCAACATCCCGCGAAATCCCAGCGCTTTCAGCGTGGCCAGTTCGCCAAGTCGATCGCGGAAATTCATACTCATGGTATTCGTCGCCGCCATGATCGCAACGAACACGGTTACGGCTCCCAAAATAGTCAACCGCGCCGGCAGATTGAACTGCTGCGTCACGAACTCGTTGATAAACGTCTTCTCGTCCTGGGTCTTGGTTTCGTCGATGCTCTTGGAAAACGATTCATCGATGGCGACCCGGAAATCGTTGAGTTCGTCCATCGTGGCGCACTTTACAAAGAAGAACGTAACCAAATCGCCCGGGATTCTCGTTCGGTCCAATTCCGCTTCGAGATAATCTCGACGACAGTAATTGGTAATCGGGTCCGTCGATCGCAGGCTCATGGCAATCACATGGAACTCCATGGGCGGAAAACGACTGATCGACGGTCGAATCGTGATGCGGTCACCGACCTTCCACCCAAACTTCAGGGCAATCCCGGAACCGACGATGATCGCCTGCCGATCCCGTTGCCAAAGACCAAGCTCTTCCTCAGTGAGTTGATATTCCGGAAACGTAGCCGCAAACGTGTCCACATCCACCGCCAGCGTGGACAAAGGCGTTTTTACTCTTTCAACCCGCCCACCGATGAACTGGATGCCGCAAACTGAAAGAATCTTTGTGCGCGAAGGGTCGAGTGCTTCAATCTTCGCGCGATACCCGGCTGGTAATGGATTCACGATAGATGCTTTGTGGACAACAACCAAGCGGAGTTGCTTCACGGAATTGGTCAGAAACCGGTCGATCCCGTCGATGGTGGCGGTGGAAAGAACGTAGATCATAATCGGCAGGGCGACGGCCATGCTGGTGAGGACCGTGCGGACCGGATTGCGCGTGAGATTGCGGACAAGATAAGTGAAGCGCACGTCTAAAGACTCCGTGGCGTGGGGAGAACAATCAAGGTTCACGCAGGGATGAAACGACCTCAAGGCGCGACGCCCGAATCGCGGGGACAATGGCTCCCACCAACCCCACCAAAAGCACGGACACCAACGCGGTGGCCATCATCGAAGGCGTGAGTCGAATTTCAAAGGCCATGGTTGTAAAAGTGCTGGCTCCGAACATATCCTTCGTTCGACCGGCGAAACTCAACCACGCCACGCACGCCGCGCATCCTAACACCCCGGCCGTCACACTAAGTATCATGCACTCCATCACAAAACCAAACATGATCTGTCGTGCGGAATACCCGATCGTGCGAAGCATGGCCACCTCTCTCGTGCGACCGGCCACCAAGGCGAACATGGTGTTGGCGATGGAAAAGACCGCCGCGAGACACATAACTCCGACGAGGGCGTAGGAAAGCCCAAGGTATTTTCGAATGGTTTGTGATTGCTCCGACCAATACTCCGCCTCGGTTCGCGCTGCAAGCTGAATGGTCGGCCCGTCGATGATCGCCTTACTTGAATTGGAATCGGCGCCGCTTTGAAGACGAATGCTGGCGGAGGAGTACATCGTCCGCTGGTACGAGTTCATCAACGAGGGCAGGTATCCCCAGATTTCACTTTCCATCGGCCCGCCGTCCGCCGAAAAAAAGCCCACAATAGTGTAGTCGCGATCACCGCCGTAACCGAGCCGCAAGGTCTTGCCGATTTCCAATCCTGCGAATTGCTTCGCGGCGGCACTTCCGACGATAACCTCAGGCGTACCGGTCGAGAACATGCGATCGAGCGGTTTCACATTTCGATGGACCGCAAAGGCGCGTTGCGTCACCCCGCGAACGGCGACATTCGCGCTGGTGCGACCGCCGTCTCGAATCCGTGGAAGTGAAACCTGCACCATAAGTTCCGGACTGATGAGCGGTTCGTTGTCTTTCGAATCACGACCGAGGTCGGCGAGTTGGTTGAGCTTGTTCATTTCATCTACGGGAATGGCGCTGTTGCTTTCGGCCGTCGCCCCTCGACGAAGCACGAGAAGTTTTTGCGGATCGCCGGCGGCGGATAGCGAGTTTTGAAGGGCCGAGGCAAATCCAACCATCCACGCAAACACGGCCACCACCGCCGCCACGACGAGGATCGTCAGGGCGGTCGTTGTCTTGCGAACCAACAAACTTCTCGCGTGGTATGCGAACGGCAGGGCCATCTCTTGCTACGCTCCTTTTCCTTAGGCCACTTTTCGCAGTGCATCCACCGTGCGCAAGCGCATGGCACAAAACGCCGGCCACAATCCCGCCAACAACCCGACTCCCAACGCAATCAGCACCGATCCCACGACCGCGATTGGCGAAACATCTAACCGGCTGATCGGTCCGAATCCGATTCCCATGGACGGGAAAAGCAAAAGGAAAATCGTCGTGGGAACCACCCCGAGCAACGACCCGACGAATGCCAGCAACACGCTTTCCGCAATCACAATTCCAAAGATTCGCCGCGATTGAAATCCCATGGCTTTGAAGACCGCCAGCTCACGCGTTCGTTCTCGAAAGCTCATCATCATCGTATTGCCCGCGACCAAGACGATAATGAAGACCACCATCAAAGCCATCGCCCGCATCAAACCGGGAATATCCCCCGCCGCCTGAATGAAGTTGGCGATGAAAGCGTTTTCATCCTCCGACTTGGTTTCGTCCGGACTGTTGGCGAAAAGAGCGTCGATTTCAGTCTGTAGGGAATGCATGGACTCGGCGGAAATCGATTTGATCCAAAACGTATTCACCCGGCCATACGGCATGGCCGCGGCATTCAGGGACTCATCCAAGTAATCGCGCCGAAAGAAAAAGTAATTGGCCCGTTCGGGATTAGTGACGACTTTGACGATGCGGAATTCCAGGGAAAGATAAGGCGGAACCGTGCTTTCCAACGTGACTCGATCGCCGGGTTTCCAACCGTATCGCTCCGCCGGACCCAATCCCACAACCGCCGCCGTGCGCTCCTTCATCCAAAGAGCGATGTCATCCTCTGTCATCCCCAAGTCGCTGTAGACGATGGGAAAGGTGTCATGATCGGTGGCCAGGCTGGTCAACGTGTCCTTGGTGTCGGGAACGCGCCCGCCGAACCATCGCATTCCGCACACAGCGCGAAGTCGAGTGCGTTCGGGGTCAAGCGCTTCGATCTTTCGACGGAGACCCTCGGGCAACGTGTTGGTGAGTGTGGCTTTGTGCCTCACCACCAGGCGAAGATTCTGCTCGTTCGCTTGCCCGATCTTGACCATCGCAACGACGAAGGAAATCGCGGCGACGAAGATCGCCATCGGCAATGCAAACGCGACCGTTGTTAAACACGAGCGAAGCGGATTACGCTTGAGGTTTTGTCCAAGAATATAGGTGATGGTCACGTCACGGCCCCTACACTAGCGACCGGCAGCGATTGGGGTCGAGGATGCACGATGCTCTTCCCGCTCCAACGATCCCTTATCCAAATGTAAGGTCCGCTGCCCGTGAGCAGCCGCCCGGGGATCGTGCGTCACCATCAAAATCGTTTTGTTGAATTCCGCGTTAAGAGTATTCAGCAAGTTGAGGATTTCCTCCGACGTTTTCGCATCCAGATCGCCCGTGGGTTCGTCGGCAAGGATCACATCGGGGTCGGTGACAATGGCGCGGGCAATCGCCACGCGCTGTTCCTGTCCGCCGGAAAGTTGATTGGGGCGATGATCCGTACGATCGGCCAACCCCACCACGTTTAACGCCGTCGACACCCGCTCTTTGCGTTCCGACGACGACATCCGAAAAAGCAGCAACGGCAATTCCACATTTTGCGCCGCCGTCAAAACCGGCACGAGGTGATACATTTGAAAAATGAATCCTACGTGGCGACTACGCCAGGAAGTCAACTGCCGCTCGGACATTTGCTCTAACTTGGCGTCGCCTACCCGCACCGTCCCCGCAGTGGGCGAATCCAACCCGCCGATCAAATGCAACAACGTCGACTTCCCCGAACCACTGGGGCCCATGAGTACCACGAATTGCCCGGCGGGAATGTCCAGGTCCAATCCTTCGAGAACGGGAATCTCCAGCGATCCCTTCCGATAGATCTTTCGTACTTGTCTTAGTTCAATATCAGCCGCGCTCATGCAAACTCACAACGACGCCGCACTTCGGCAGGCAATGGGGCGAGAACCTCCAAGAATCACCGCGTCTTTTGCGCGGATTCACCTCGACAGCCTATGGCCGCAATCCTCTCGGGTCAATGGTGGTGAGACTCGCGCGTTTCGACTAACGTCTCCAGCCATGTCGGCCCTCGCGAGGGAAACGTACCTGCTACCGTGGAGAGTCATCGAATGACCCGACCTAGCCATGATCCAGAGGTCACAGTCCCCCCGAGTTCGCGGCGAAAGCGGTTCGCCCTTCATACGCGGATTCTAATCGGCCTCACTTTCGGCGCATGCCTAGGCCTCTTCGCCAACTACTGGGGTCGGCAACACGTTACCGTCGGTGTGCCAAATGCCGTCGACCTCGACAACAACGGCATGCACGATTTCGTGGACGGACTCGCCGCGAACTTCGCCGATCCCGTCGGAAAGATTTTCCTCAGATTGATTTTTATGGTCGTCGTACCCTTGGTCTTCGCGGCCTTGGTGCTGGGAGTTTATGGCCTTGGCGACCTGCGACGACTGGGCCGAGTCGGATTGCGAACCCTCTTTCTTACGGTCATCCTTTCCCTAGCCGCCGTCGCGATCGGCGTGGGACTGGTGAATATCATTCAACCCGGCGGCGGGCTTCGCCCCGAACAGCGCGAGCTACTCCGCACCCACTACACCGGAAAAGCCGGCGAGTTGGTCCAGAAAGCTAAGCAACGCAAGACCATCAGCGACACGCTCGTCGACATCATCCCGGAAAACCCATTGCAAGAAATGGTCGGTGCGATCGACGGCAGCTCCAAGGGCAACGGCATGTTGGCCGTCATGTTCTTTGCGCTCATGTTTGGCGCCGCGCTTACCTTGGTGTCCTCCGACCGGGCCACGACCTTGGTTCGAGTTTTGGAAGCGGTGTTTGACGCCTGCATGGCCATCATCGGGTTTGCCATGCGACTCGCCCCCTACGCCGTCGCCGCGCTGGTCTTCGCCGTGACCGCCAGATTGGGAATTGATGTGTTGTCCGCCCTGGGCAAATTCGTCGTGACGGTCCTTCTGGGTTTGACGATTCATTTGGTCGTCGTCTATTCGCTGACCATTCGATTCCTCGCCAAGATGAGCCCGCTCGCTTTTTTCCGAAAAATATCCGACGCCATGCTGACAGCCTTTGGCACTTCGTCTTCCAACGCGACGCTGCCCACCGCCCTCCGCGTCGCCGACCAGAAACTGGGCCTACCCCGCGAAGTCGCTCACTTCGTCCTGACCGTGGGCGCGACCGGGAATCAAAACGGCACGGCCCTCTACGAAGGCGTCGTCGTATTGTTCCTCGCCCAAGTGTTCGGCGTCGACTTGACCATTGGACAACAGATCACGGTCGTGTTGATGTCCATCCTCGCCGGCGTCGGGACAGCCGGCGTACCCGGCGGCTCACTGCCACTGATTGTCATCGTTCTTCAAACCGTCGGCGTTCCGGGCGAAGGCATCGGCATCATCCTTGGCGCCGACCGCATCCTCGATATGTGCCGCACGGTCCTCAACGTTACCGGCGACCTCACCATCGCCGCCTGCGTCAGCGCCTCGGAAACAGAAAACCCTGAGAATTCAATTTCACCGCCCCGTTGACAGAAGTACGGCCAGCGTTAGGATAGATGGCAATGATTGGAATCGAACTACCGAAAGATAACCGTGAAGCAGGCCATCACGCCGCACTTCAATCTATTCGTGAGGCGGAAGCGAATCTTGAAGCCCGATTTCAGGCAAAACTACGAGTAAACCCGGATTTGGACCGAACCCTTGTCAGCTTTCAAGGCAACAAGAAGGAGACAGGGCATCGCTGGTGCAAATATAAAGAGGGTTTCTCCGCTTCTTTGATTCGCTATGCCCTTCGGGAGACGGGTGTTTCCGAGGGCTCACTTCTAGATCCTTTCGCAGGCTCGGGAACCTCGCTGTTTATCGCATCCGAAGAGGGCATGAACTCCGTGGGTATCGAGCTCTTGCCGTGCAGTGCCGAAATCATCGATGTGCGAAGACTCGCGGCAAACTCCGACAAAACCAGACTGGCTGAACAAATTCGGTCATTCAAACGTCAAAATCGATGGGAGAAGGAGGGCCCCGTCATACATTTCCCGCATTTGCGAATTACCGCAAATGCCTTTCCGCAAGAAACGGAGCATCTCTTGGGGCGGTTTCTTTGGGAAGCCAACAAAACGCGCGATGAATTTTTGGGGCGCATCTTGCGTTTCGCCGCAATGTGCATTCTGGAAGTCATCAGTTATACGCGAAAAGACGGGCAGTATCTGCGCTGGGATTCTAGGTCCGGCAGAAAACTTGGCGGCAAGCCATTCGATAAAGGACCGATTCCCACCTTCTCGAAGGCGATCGTTTCTAAGTTGGACGAAATCGTGAACGATCTCGAAGGCAGGGAACTGAAGTTGTTCGATTTCGAAACGGGTGCCCAGCGAGGGGCGATCGATCTTCGGATTGGGTCGTGCCTCGAAATCCTGCCTAGTCTTGACGATGCTTCGATGGATGCGATGGTTACATCGCCACCTTACTGTAATCGTTATGATTATACGCGAACCTATGCGCTGGAACTCGCCATGATGGGGGTGACCGAAGAAGAGATACGCCAGCTCCGCCAAACTATGTTGAGTTGTACGGTGGAAAACCGCGATAAGGGCGACCTCCCTGGGCGATTCGAAAAACGGACATGGGATTCCGCGATGAGAGCCGTTGCCGATGTGGATATTCTATCCCAGATTCTTGAATACTTGGAGGAATGTCGAGTAGACGGCTCCATCAACAATTCCGGAATTCCGCGAATGGTGAGAAACTACTTTCGAGAGCTTTCGGCTGTGATCTTTGAATGTCGTCGTATTCTCAAACCCGGTGCTCCATTGGTCATGGTCAATGACAACGTTCGCTATCAGGGAGCGCATATACCCGTAGACCTCATTCTTTCCAGCATTGCGGAAAAAGCTGGTTTTGACATTGATGCCATTTGGGTCTTGCCTCGCGGCAAAGGAAACAGCAGCCAACAAATGGGGATCCATGGCCGCGAAGAAATCAGAAAATGCGTGTACGTTTGGCGTGTCAAAGGTCGACCAACCAAGAAACCAGGCCGGCAACTTGCTCGGGCACGGTAAAGTTCGCTGCACAATCAAGACGCCCGTTTCGTAACTGAGCGAAAATTTCCTTCGCCATGGAGTGTTCAATGGCGCTTCCCAAAAAGAAAAGCGCAGGCCGCTTACTTCGCCCGAAACAACGACGAATCCGATCGAGCGCGCAGTTCGCGGTTTTCCAATGCTCGTCCGCGCCCGCCGGATCAATTCCACTTTTCAACTCGCCGCAAGCAACGAACAATTCTGGATTCTCGAGTGGCTTCTCCAAGGATTCGCCGTCGCCATCGATATTCAGAAGGATCACATCAATGCTATTCCCAATGAAACTCGGCTTCTTGTCGAATAGCAATGTGCGGTTTCCCCAGGAAATGGATTTAATCTTTCCTTTCGTAGAAGCCTTGGTCTTCGGTTGCTTCCCGCGATTGCCGAGTTGGGCAAGGATCTCATTTGTGAACCTCTCCGGCCCAAACGCACCGGCGATATTACGCATTCTCCCTCCCAGGGAATCCCCCTTGGTAAGCAAGTATCGAAAGACTATTTCCTCACGCCACTCGTCATGTGCTCTTGAAGCGATCTCATCCAGAATCTCCTCCAAAGCCCTCTCGAGCTCGTGTTCGTCGAGGTGCGACTGTGCCTTGTCCGAAAGTCCCGCCGCAGCGGCAATTTCGTCCCGTAGATCCTCTTGGTGAGCCACCTCGTGGATTTGTGAGATCTTCTTTAGCGAGCGCCAAAGCTCGCGTGCTTCTTCAATAAACGGCGCTGCCTCTTTTGTCTTTGCTCGCGCTTGCGCCAAGAATCCCTCGCAAATGGCTCGTCGCGATGTAACCAGGTCTTGGGCCGATTTAATGTGCGTTGGACGGTTGGGCTTTGACACCACGCCCTTAGAACGTGTATGAAAACCACTCATTTTGCCGATTATGGGGGTTATGGATGGAGCCAGATAC
>JBBTCX010000262.1:0-2290 GCA_038043045.1 Planctomycetota bacterium
CCTCCCATCGAAAAAAAGACCCGGCGATCGAGCCGTGCCTGATCCAACTGGCCGAATCGCACAGCGCTACGTTTTTCAAACGGCGTTTACATGTGTAAACGCGGCCTTTTTCCCTTGAACCGACCGCCAACCACAACAGTCCGCGCAGCGCTGAACGACCTCGCGCCCCGCAGGGAAGGTAGAGTGCAAGGTGAATTGGCAAGCGCCATAAGTCTTTGCGTTGTCGCGGTTTGCGGCGAAGCTCCGTCACGTTGCCAACGTGAATGTCGAGGGTTCAAGTCCCTTCACCCGCTTGTCTGGACTGCCGGTGTCAGCAAGTGACACCGGCGTCTTAGTCTTGACGGCAGCGCGAGTTACGACGATCCCGCCAAACGATTCACACGACTCTCAAACACCGTTCATTTTGCCAACGCTTGACCAGGAACGACGCCCGTGGACGCGCGTACGTGCAAGGTTTAGTGCAAGGTAAACTCGAGGTCGCGTGGCAGCACCTTCGTCTTGGGCTGCGAAAGGCAGTCCTACAAAGCGAGTTCGGCAAGTCTTTCGATGGGCGGCGACGGGATCGTCAGTGCGGGCAGCGCGTTGATCGCGCCGGCTATGTCGAGGAGTTTTGGATCGGTGTAGATGTTCGCGGTCAGCTCGGGTTTGGAATGCCGCATCGCGGCTTGGGCTGTGCGAAGCGGAACCCCCGCGGCGCACAAATGGGTACCGAAGGTCACTCGCAGCGCGTGGACATCGACGACGCGGTTTCGTTCATCACGCTTGGGAATGCCTGCGGCGGCCAAGTCTCGGTCGAGGATGCGCGCCAATCCAGAAGGAATGCAAAATAGGGGAGTCGACGCAGGGAGGCGCGCAGGTATTGGGTTCCCGGATTTTCTAGCGTCTTCCTGCAACTCGTCGAGTCGCTCGGCCAACCACGATGACAGTTCGGTAGCGAGGTCCGCTCTGAGCGGGATATTGGAACCTTGCCGGTTCTTCTCGTCGGCAGCATTCAGAACAGCGTACGCAACAGGACCGTTGAAATCGAGTTGGCCCACGGTAAGCGAGGCCAGTTCACCCTTGCGCAATCCGGTCAACACGAGCGTTTTGTACATCAACGCACGTTCGCGTCCGGTCTGTTCAAGCTGGGCGATGAGATCAGGATTGTACTTTAGCGCCTCTCGCGCCCGCTCCACGGCGGCGTCGATATTGTCGATGGATAGGGGTTCTCGCGTCCATGTGGCCCGGCTTCGCGTTGGTCGGGCGGAGTCGGCCTTCTTCGGAGTAATCTCGCGCCCGTATTCCGCCAGAGGACGCAATCGAGCGACTTTCAGCAAACGCATCAATTCCGGCTGTGTCAGGGCCCGCCGCTGATGTCGTCTGTCGGCGTTCTGGTCCGCGCGCGAAACATCGGCAAAGGGGTTTTGCGTCAATCGATGCGTGCGGCGGCACCAGTTTCCGAAACAAACCGCGGCTTCGCGGTAGGAGTTTCGGGTGGATGCGCTCAAGCCGGCTTCGGCCTGTTCGACGAGCCATTGCTCGATAGTACCGGCGGACATTTTGTTCAGTTTGGAAAAGCGGCAATCACGAATCAGCCGTTCCAGTCGACTTCGAAGCATCGAAATGCGACGGGGATCGCCGCCCTTGGCACTCAGATGTTTCTCGTAGGCATCGAGGTGTTTGGACAGGGGCAGACTCGCGTGGTCAGCGGCGTCGTTTTCCGCCGGCGACATGACTCCGGCACGGACGAGTTCGGCTCGGCGCTCAAGATGGGTCAGCACCGCGCGTGCGGCGATTTCATCTTTGCACCCCGTTGCCACCTCGACAACCTGACCGCTTCCGTCGCGATAGCGAGCCATGTAGAGCCGAGACTGGCCACGAACGCGCAGCTTGCCGTCTTTGCAATCGACCACCTCCGCCGAGCGAAGTTGGCCGTTTCGCAGCCGCCAGCGAGCGATGCGTTGTCCATCGCGCTCGGTGATTTCCGCACCGGGCGGGATCGGCATCGTGTATTGTTTTCGGTAGACCATTCCCAGTCGTCACTTCCAATCCGGGCCCATCCCGGATTACCCACACTCAGCCTCAAATTGAGCAAAACCTCAAGGTAATTCTCCGCCTGTTTTCCAAGTATTTTCTCGGCCAAACGATGCTCCGGGCGGTTTTTCGTGGTACGCTTTCCCCGACCGCTCCGCCGCTGGGTTGCCCACTCTTCCTCCCGATGGTGAAATTACTTCCTCATATCCGGAATCAGCCGACTTAGAGCATTTCCCTTTATTGTGTAGCGTTATATCCGTATTCCTCGATTAGGCCC
>JBBTCX010000263.1:0-6623 GCA_038043045.1 Planctomycetota bacterium
ATGCGCCGAGGAACAAGATCGTCGCCAAACCGGCTACGATAAACATCGCCGCATATTCGGCGAAGAAAAACAACGACCACCGCAACCCGGAATACTCGGTATGAAACCCGGCCACCAATTCACTTTCCGCTTCCGGCAAATCAAACGGCGCTCTCTTACACGAAGCCAACGACGCAATGTAATACGACACAAACGCCGCAAACGCGAACGGGTTTTGAAACGCGATCCAGCTAAACCACCCGTCCGACTGTACCTCCCCAATCCGACGCAAACTCAGCGATCCCGCCATAATCACCGGAACCAACAAGGCCATCCCCATCGGTATCTCGTATGACACCATCTGGCACGCCTCGCGCATCGCGCCGTACACGCTCCATTTGTTGTTCGATGCCCAACCGGCCATGATCACCCCGACGACTTCCACCCCAAGCATCGCCAGAATAAATACCAGTGCCACATCGAGTTCTCGAAAAATATACGTCGCCCCAAATGGAAGCGCCACAAACGCTAGCGCCACCGGAACCAGCGTGAAATACGGAGCCGCTCGAAACAAAATGCTGTCCGCGTCCTTGGGAATCAAGTCTTCCTTGAACACCAACTTGATTCCGTCCGCAATGGATTGCGACCAGCCGTGCCAACCCCCGACACGCATAGGCCCCAACCGCGATTGGATTCGCCCCGCTACTTTTCTCTCCCACCAGATCAAATAAACGGGAATGACGTTAAACAAACCGAATATGCCGCCCAACCCGATCAAATCGCGAAGAAACCCAAACTGCAAAGGCCAAAGTAGGTATTGGAGAACGCCGGTCGCCGACGCCGCCCAGCCTCCATTTGCCGAGATCAGCTCCGCGATGATCGAAGGAGGAAGCCCCCACGTACTTGGCGAGGTCACCGACCACACCGTCCTAGCATCCCCTCGTTTCGTGGCGGCATCTAGAACGACCTGATCAACAAAATCGAACACCACCGCATGGGCAAAAACCCCCACGCATACCGCAAACAAAGCCCCAAGGAGGATTGGACCGGGGAACCGACTGATGATCGGCGCCGAGACGGCATAAACCGTCCGAGCCATTGCAATCACCAAGCGCGCGATGAACCCGTGGGACACCCTCCCCCGATCCATCCACGGTACCGTGAATTGACTCACGAAAAACTCTCCTACCGCCCATCGCGGCCACCCAATTCGCCCGGCCTCCACAACCTCAAAAACCCGAGTTTGTGAAGAATTGCACGGATCATAGCGGACGAGCAAACCGTTGCAACAAGTCGGGTGCATTACCTTACTTTCAGGAGCAGTATCCCGAATTTTGTGGCGACCATGCCGCTCGGCGGAGCGGGTGAAAGGTCCAGACGTGACTTGTTTCAACCAAACTGAGGCAGTCGCTGGTTTTGGTTGTGGGACGGTTTGCTCCTCCGGCCATGAGATGAAGCCCTGACGAAGATTCAAGTATTCCTGCTTTCGCAGGTCCATGGCCTCCTTCCATTTTCGGCGGCGCCGGGCAACCCGCAGAATAAGCCGTGACAGACCACTAGGACAAACTGCATTGCGAAGATAGAACTACCGTTGGTAAACTCGGAGTTGAGGTTGCAGAGACGCCGAAATTGGTACGGCGGAGTGAAGTCTGAATACCTTCAACTCGACTTTTGCCGGGTTCTTGTGAGTGCTGGGACATGAACACTCGCTCAGGAATGGAATAACTAACCTATGAGCCGTCACGGAATTGAATCCGGTCACAATCCTTTTCACCACGCCCAAGCCCACGTGGATCGGGCTTGTCATCAACTGGGTTTGAAGGAATCGATTCGTTTGTTCCTTCGTGAGCCCCAACGCGAATATTGGGCCAGCGTGCCTCTGCGCATGGACGACGGGAAGACCCGCGTGTTTCAAGCCTATCGGGTGCAGTACAACTCTGCGCGCGGGCCGGCCAAAGGAGGCCTGCGCTGGCATGCCAACGAGACGATTGACACCGTCCGGGCGTTGGCCTGCTGGATGACCTGGAAGACGGCGGTCATGGATTTGCCGCTGGGAGGTGGCAAGGGAGGAATCACCTGCAACCCCAAGGAATTGTCGGTCGGAGAGCGCGAGCGGTTGGCCAGAGCATACATGCGGGCGTTTGCACCGGAGTTCTCCGTCCATCGGGATGTCCCCGCGCCCGACGTCAACACCACGCCGCAGATCATGGCTTGGATGTTGGACGAGTATGAATGCATGATTGGCGAACATCATCCTGGCGTGATCACGGGAAAACCCCTTCCGCTCGGCGGATCGCTGGGGCGTGACGACGCCACGTCATTCGGCGGAATGTGCGTGATCCGTGAAGTGGACAAAGTATTGGGGTTTAACCAAAACCTGGCCCGATACGCCGTTCAGGGGTTCGGAAACGTCGGCGGCGGTGTCGCTCGAATGCTGCACGAGCAAGGATGCCGCGTTGTGGCACTTAGCGCGGAAGACGGCGCCGTCTTTAACGAAAACGGCGTCGACATTCCCAAAGCGATGGCGTACTATCAACGAAACAGCTATCGCCTCGGCGGTTTCGACGGCGGACGGGCGATTTCCAACGACGAATTGCTGACCTGCCCTTGCGATGTACTGATCCCGGCCGCCATTGAACACGTGCTCGTGAGGGAAAATGCGTTGCACGTTCAGGCGAAGGTCGTGTGCGAATTGGCCAACGGTCCGACCACGCCGGGCGCCGACCACGTCTTTAAGGAACGGGGTGTTGTCGTGGTGCCCGATATTCTCGCCAACGCCGGCGGAGTGACGGTTTCCTACTTTGAACAAGTGCAAAACACGTACAACTATCCTTGGTCGCTGGAAGACGTTCACATTCAATTGGACCGAAGAATGACGGAGGCGTTTCGATCGTTATGGGAAATGGCGGAGCAAAAGAGTATCACCTTGCGCGAAGCGGCTTATCTCCTCGCCGTCGACCGCGTCGCCACCGCGTGCAAAACTCGCGGCTGGGTCTAACGATCTTTGATGATCGCGGCGGATGCACCATCGTCTTCGAGATCGAAAGGGTGGTGGGGCATCGTCGCCGTGACCGCCGTCGCCGCCGGGATTCGCTTTTACGGACTCGATCGACGACAACTCTGGTTGGATGAAAACTGCACATTCTATTGGGCACGGCACTTTTTCAATTGGCCCGCCGACGGTCCACAACCTTGGTATGAACCCGCCCATCTTCCCTACTTCTTTCTTCTTCACGGCTGGTGCAAGATCGTCGGCGACTCCGCTTGGGGATTGCGAAGCTTCTCCGCCCTGATCGGAACTCTGACGGTCCCGCTATTGAGCTACTTGGCTTTTCGATTGGCCGGCAGACGCGCCGCGATAACGACTGCCATTCTCGCCGCCCTTCATCCGCTCCACGTTTATTACAGCCAAGAAGCTCGCTCCTATTCTCTTTGGATCTTTATCACAACGATCAACATCCTTCTCTTACTGCTCGCCGCAAATTCACGTAAAATCATTTGGTGGATCGTCTACGTCTGCGCGGCTTGGCTCGCGGTTTTGACCCATTTCTGCTCTTTGTTTTGGATTCCCGGATCGCTCGCGGTTATTTTTCTTTCTCTGACGCCTAGATTGTTTCTGAAACGGTGGATCATCGCTCACATTCTACTTGGCCTCATGCTCATTCCCGTCTATTGGTGGTGCCTCAGACCGTACCTTGGAACCGGCGCAGCCGACTGGCAGCATTCCATGTGGTTGAATATTCCACCGCACATGGCAATCCCCAAGTCACTTTGGTCTCTCTTGCCTTCAGGCGACTATCCTTCCGCCTACCTTGCTCCCTTGGCGGCTTCCTTGGATTACCAAATTCTCTTGCCTAGTCGTATTCCTCGAATGGGCCCGGCGATTCTGCTTTGCGCAATCGCCCTTGCTTGTCTTTACCCATTCAGGTCCAAAAAGAAGATTCAAATCGATCGTCGAGTCCAGGGTGACCTCCTCATTCAGAACCTCTCCCGACCTTTCGTGGCCCTGGCGATCTTCTCATTGAGCTTTCTTGCGATCTCATGGATTGCGTCTTTCATCCTGGGTCGAGGCTACCTCGTCGCCCGTTACGACTTCGCAGCCTGGCCGTCATTCATTCTCGCCCTCGTTCTGCTGCTCGAAATCTTCGCTCACCGGTTCCAAGCGGTCACCGCGCGGCGCTTTTCGCCCTTACCGATCACCGCATTTCTCGCAGGGTGCAGCGCGATCACCTGTTTGGGTTTGCACCGATTGCCCGTGCAGAACGATATCCTCGACCGCGCGTCTCGTATCGCCGCCCAGGTGCAGCCGGAGGACCTTTTGATTTCCTTGAATATATACCGATGGTTTCTCGAACACGAATGGGAAAAAATAGGCTTCAAAACCCGAATTCTTTCGTTTCCATCCGCTCACGACCGACAGTTCTGTTGGCAAAACGCCGAGGACGAACTGCGTCATCCCGACCGACTTTCTTCGGACGCTTCGCACCTCGCCAACGAAGTGGAGGCAACTCTTCAAGCTCACCACAACGTCTGGCTCATCTCCCACGGTCAACCCGTCGGGGCGCGCTGGAACGCCGACCAAATCCTCTTTCAGGAGCTTCGCGGACGTGGAATCTCGATTGAATTACAAAACGAATGGATCGGACTCGCCGTACTCGGACGCCGCCAAGAACGCCCGATAGGCCCATCGTCTCAACGTCCATGAATTCCAGCGCCAAGAAGAAACAACCGCTCGACATTACCTGACGATGACGTATGAAGACGTGCCACGTGTCGTCATTCACGACCGCAATCGTTTCTGCAACAGTGTGGCATCCTTCAATCATGTGCGCGCCGCTCACTGACGATATCGATGAAGAGATTCGAAGTGCTCATGAACCGAACCTCGCGCCGCTACCGTTCGTAAAGGGGGACAGACCTTTGGATATTGCAAGTCTCATCGGAATCATCATCGGTTGCGTATGCATGGGGTTCGTGGCACATCACTCGTCCCACGGAAACTGGAGCATGTTCTTCTCCTTGGAAGGGGTGTTCACCGTCTTCGGCGGCAGCATCAGCGTCGTGTTCATGGCCATGCCTTTGCAGAGAGTGGTCGCCGTCACCGGTTACGTCAAGCGATTCATGTTCAACAAAGCAAAGCCGCCTTCCGAAATGATCCAGACCTTGGTGGGTCTGAGCGAGAAAGCTCGTCGGGATGGAATTCTTGGATTGGAAGCCGAGGTCAAGAACATCACCGATCCCTTTTTGGCCACCGCGTTGCAAATGGCCATCGACGGACGCGATCCGGGCAGCATTGAATCCACGCTGAGAATGGAAATCATGGCCATGCAAGATCGCCACAAATCCGGCAAGAAGTTTTTCGATCTCATCAAACTATACGGGCCCGGATGGGGGCTCGTCGGAACGCTCGTCGGGCAAATCGGCATGTTCGGACAGCTCGGCGGCAGCGTGGAGGCGATGGGTAATATGCTCGCCCTCGCGGTGACCGCCACGATGTACGGAACCGTCGTCGCCAACGCCATCGCCGGACCCATGGGGGATAAATTGGCCTTGCGATCCAGCGAGGAAATTCTGCAGAAAGAGATGGTCTTGCAAGGCGTCTTGTCCCTGCAAGCGGGCGACAACCCACGGGTGACGCTGGATCGAATGATCGCGTTCTTACCGGCCGTGGGACGAGCGAAATTCAAGGCCGCAGCATAGAAACGGCTGACTCCCAAAGAGGTTTCGATGGCCGACGAACATCACGATGAACATGCCAAGGGGAGTCACCCATCCGGCGGTCATGGCCACGGCAAAGGTCATGGGGGTGGCGACCACGAAGAACACGAAGGCGCGCCGGAATGGCTCATCTCGTTTGCGGACAACGTCACGCTGATGATGGGTTTCTTCGTGATCCTAATGGCCATGAATCTCAAACCGGCGGCGACCGGCGTGGGTCCCGGTCAATCGCAACCGGTTGCTGAGGAATCCATGGTGGCCATCGATGCGGCGATCGCCATCCGCGAGGCCTTTCACAATCCGGTTGATCTTAGTTCGTTGGATCCCAATGATCTTCCGCTGGTCCAACGAGTGATACAAAAACGCGGTGCAAGTGAAGCAACCCAGACCGGGCAAAAAGGCAAGGATCAAGACGTGCAGTCCATCCGCCCCACCAAGTATTTCAGCCAAGGCGGCGTGATCCGCTTTCCAGACCATTCCTCTGAACTTGACGACGTCGGTCGAGAGCAAGTGGATGACATCGCCAAAAATCTCTCCGGGATCAATCTCATTGTGGAACTTCGCGCTCACACCAGCGCCGCAGAATCTTTCGACAAGGCCGATCGCGGAATGCAGCTTGCCCACGAACGAGCCCGGACCGTCGGAATCGAGCTCGTCGCAAAGGGATTCCACTGGGAGCAAATCCGCCTGACCGCATGTGGCGATAATGATCGCATCGTTGCCCATGCGTTTGATGCTTCCAATCACAGAGCCAACCAACGCGTGGAGATCATCGTTGGCGATCGAATGGTGAGGGAGTACCTTCAACCCGGACAACCCGATTCGCCCCGCACCCCCGAATCCAGCCCGTCGCACCCCTAGCGAGTCAAACCACCTAGAGCACTTCTCTTTTTTCTGTAGCGTGTTTGCCGATAATCGTTCTGCCA
>JBBTCX010000264.1:0-7088 GCA_038043045.1 Planctomycetota bacterium
CAGTTCTCGACCCCGCCAACGCGGTTCATTCAACCCTTCTGCGAAGGTTGGGTTAAAGTGTTTGCCAAATCCCAGCGAGTCGCGAGTTTCAACCCGCGCGACCCGACAAAGCGAAGTCTTGGGAACGAACTCTAATTACATTAGCTTGCGCATGCGCTGGACGGCTTCTGCGATGCGGGGTTCCGGGACCGTGAGGGCGAAGCGTAGGTAGTTTCGACCTTGGGGACCGAAACCAATCCCGGGAATAGCGACGATATTGGCATCGTCGAGCAGCTTGGCTGCGGCGGCGACAAAGTCGATTCCATCGGGGCAACGGGTCCAGACGAAAAAAGTGGCCTCGGAAGTGTTCACTTTCCAACAGAGTTCACGCAGGCCGGTGATGAGCACGTCACGGCGGCGACGATACGTTTCGCGTTGGGCGTGGATTTCGGGGCGGTCGATTCCTTCGAGGGCGGTGATAGCCGCGTCTTGGATCGCGCCGAACGGGCCGGAGTCCATGTTGCTTTTCACTTTGGCGAGAGCTGACAGGGCGTTGGCATTTCCAATAGCGAACCCGATTCGCCAGCCGGTCATGCTGAAGGTTTTGGACAGGGAGTGCAGTTCAATGCAGCAATCCTTAGCCCCATCGATTTCGAGAATGCTGAGCGGCGGATTGCCGAAATGCAGATCGGCGTAGGCCGCATCCTGAACGATCAGGATTCGATGCTCGCGGACGAAGTCCACGACGCGGGCGAAGAAATCTCGCGTCGCACAGGCGGACGTCGGGTTGTTGGGGTAATTCAAGAACATCAGCCTCGCCCGGCGGCGCACATCCATTGGAATAACTTCCAGATTCGGGAGCCAGTCAGATTCATCACTGAGTGACATCGTATGGCACTTTCCGCCGGCAAAGAGCGTGGCGGCTTCGTAAACGGGATAGGCCGGATCGGGAGTAAGGGCGATGTCGCCAGGGTTCAGCACGGCGGTGGGAAGGTGGCCTAGACCTTCCTTGGTGCCGATCAGTGCGACGACCTCCGTCCCGGGATCAACGGTAACGCCAAAGCGGTCGCCCACGTATTCCGCGACGGTTTCGCGAAATCGAAGGGAACCGATACCGAGTGGGTAGCGATGGTTGGCGGGATCGCGGATGGCTTCGGCCATTCGCTCGAGAATGAACTGCGGCGTAGGAAGATCGGGGTCGCCGACACCGAAATCGATGATGTCGCGGCCGGCAGCTATTGCGGCCCGTTTCTTGCGGTCAATTTCGACGAATAGATAGGGTGGCAACTGGGAAAGGCGCTCGGCATGCCAAGAAGGGGTTGCGGACGGTGTTGAGCCATGATTCATCATTTCATTCCATCGTTTGTTTTCGCTGGTTCAAGTGCATGCACCATAACACCCCAAGGGCGTACCCGTCTAATAGGGTGCGAACCGACGGTTGGTTCCATCGGCGTGGTGCCGAGTTTCCGTTTTTTGGGGCACTTTTATGAAAAACGCGTTGATTCTTGGGGTTTTTTCAGGGTGGATCGGGGTATTGCCCGCCTATTCCGGCGAACAGACCAAGCTGGTGATTCGTGGTGAGGAATTCCCCATTTGGCCGGTGGAGGACTTGGCCAGACGGGGGATGCCGGTCGAAGCGATTCCGCATGACCAGAACGCGGCGTGGACTTATTTGGAAGCGATCAATTCGTATTTGGACGTGCCTCCGTCGTTGACTGAGGCGCTGGATTACGCCGTTCAAACCGGCTGGCCTGAGGGGCAGACGGAGCTTCGCGCGTTTCTTCTGGAGGAAAAAAATGTTGAAGCGATTCGGTCTTGTGAGCGGGCGTCGCGCATGGAGCGTTGCTTGTTGCCGGTGAACGGGACGCCGGATCAGAGCGTGATCGGTGTGCTGCTTCCGAATCTGTCGCATATTCGCGTGCTGGGGAAACTACTGGTGGCCGATGGGCGGCTATTCGCGGCGGAGGGGATGGCGGATGATGCGATTCTGCGCTACCGGACCGGAATACGAATGGGATCGCACATGTCCAATGGCATGACGCTCATCGAGTCCTTGGTCGGAATTGCCGTGGGAGGACGCTCCAATCTCGCGATTCTTGATCTGGTTTTGCGATACCCATTAAGCGTGGAACAACTCAAAAGTCTTCAGGAAGAATTAAGCGCACTCGCACCGAAAGTGCCCAATGTTCAAAAAGGATTGAAAGGGGAATGCGCGTTTGGACCAGCCATGGTGGACGACATTTTTTCGTCGCCATTTCGAGTGGTGTCCAATGTTGGGGTGTTTACGGCTTCGACCAGCGGAAACGTCAGCGCTCCTGCAGAGATTAATCCGGCCGAAGACGGTTGGGGCAAATTCGAAAAGCGGATGGGCCAATTGCTTTATCCCGACCGAACCATCAAGAAGCATATGCAAGGCTATTACGACTTGGTGCAAGACGCGGAAAAACGCGGAACACGGGCGGAATCCTGGGATCAGGTGGGCGGTGGCGAGGCGAAGTATTTTGAAGACAAGATTCCCAAATGGGACGTGATATCGAGAGCACTCCTGCCGAGTCTTTCACGGGCGATCCTGTTGGGGGAACGAATGAAGACCGAGTTTGCTGCCACAAGGACTTTGGTCGCGCTGCGCATTCATATGCTGGAAAACGATGGGCGGGCGCCCGCAAGTTTGAGTGAAGTCGCGAAGGGGCTGCCCGATGGCGCGTTCGTGGACCCATTTGGAGAAGGGCCGCTCCAATACCGGCGAACGGATAACGGTTTCGCGCTTTATAGTGTCGGCCCGGATCATGTGAATGGCGGGGGCAAAGCCGGAAAAAAATGGGAGGAAGGAGACATGGTGTGGACGTATCCGCCATCTCCGATTGAACCGTTCGTGTCGGATGACAAGAAGGAGTAGGTCGATCCATGAAAACGAAGAAGATGAAACGGTTTACAGCAATCCACACGGTCTCGATTCTGCTTGGAACAATTCACGGATTGGGTTCCGGGGTCACGGCTCAAAACGAAACGGGGGTTGTTTCTTCTACACCCGTCGCGAGCCACGTTCTTCGTGCGGTACCTGCGGACGCGATGGCCTTTGCGTACACCCATGATCTTGATGCCGTGCTTGACCAACCGATGTTCGATGAATTGGCCAAGCAGGTCGGGGCCGGTTTGAATGTGCTGAAGGCGGCCAATGAGATCGTTGAAGGTGGTGCGGTTGTCGCATTTAGCGGAACTTTGC
Source organism: Planctomycetota bacterium (assembly GCA_038043045.1). Taxonomy (GTDB): domain Bacteria; phylum Planctomycetota; class Phycisphaerae; order UBA1845; family UBA1845; genus JBBTCX01. The sequence continues at coordinate 3,203 of JBBTCX010000264.1, forward strand.
TCAATCCGTTTTCTTGGCGAGTGACGCTTGCAGCCGAGACGATTATGCCGCGAGAGGTTGTATTCGACCGGCTTGAAAATGGATTCGTGCCCACATGGAATCAGTCCCCCTTGGCCAAGAGCGTCGGCAAGGCCCAGTTTTGGAAAGACGGTGATTTCGCTCGCGTCGTCATCGTGGGAAAGTGGATGCTCTCCATCGGTTTCGGCTCGAAAGACGGCATGATCTATGCGTCGTCGGGCGCCGGTGTCGTGGAAGCGTGGCAGAAAGGTGACACAAATGCGTCGTTTGTAGATGGCGAGGAATTCAAGCACTTGACCGACGGCTGGACCGAATCGATCGGCGGTCTGACCTTTGTCGATTTGCGACCGGTGGTGGCCATGGCGGCAACGACCATGAATTCGTCCATACCACGTTCTTTCGAAGCCCTGGGATTGGGTCAACTTCGTTCGGTGGTGGTGTTGACGGCACCGCAAACAAGCGATGCATCGACGCCATCAAAATCAGGCAGAGGCGTTGAAGTCGGCAAGAGACCCATCGCGGAGAGGAACCCGAAATCCGCGGCGAGTGAAGTTGCTTCGCCGTCGCCATCGGCACGGATTGCCTTGGGGGTCGACGATTTTGGTGCAGGCGTATGGCGATTGGTGGCACATCCTTCTACCTCCGTGAATTTGGCCGGCGCATTTCCATCCGACACCTCGGCCTTTGTGAATTGGGGGATGTCGAGCGCGGCGGAAATGTTGCAGACCGTAATGATCACGTTAAGTCAGATTGATCCGGCCATCGCCAAAGAGTATGCCCAAGAGCGCGAGGATTTTCGCAAAGAAGTGGGATTCGATCCTCATGCGGATTTTTTCGGAAATTTCGGGTCGGAGTTTGCTTGGGGATGGGTGCCCGCGGAGGACGGGGCCACGTTTTTGGTGGCCATCCGATTGCGCGACGCAGCGGCGTTTGATGCACAACTGCGTGATTTGGCTCGGGCGTTTCGATTGGAAATGTCCAGTTCGATTCATCGCGGGGTTGCGGTGCATCGAGCACAACGAAAAATGGGGCCTTTCAGTTTCGCGGAAGTGAAAGGCGTGTTGCTGGTTTCGCCGACGTATTCCGTAGTCGAGCGAGCGATAGACGCTGCTTTGACCGGAAATTCACTTGCGAAAAAGGAAACCTACGCGGCGGTGCGCGGCGATCCAGCGGTAGCTTCGTCGGCCAAATTTTTCATGGATACAATTGAACTTGCCCCGGAGATTGCAACGCTGCTGGAAAGTCATTCGAAAGAACCCGATTCCAAGAAATCGTTGCCCGTCGGTGGTGACCTGACTCGTCACGATGGCATGCTCACCTTGGATGTGACTTGGCGCAATGACCGGATCGGACTTTTCTCAACGGCATTGACCAGCATCATGGCCTCCATGCACCAAGCCCGGGTGCAGGCGATTCGGACGTGCTGCGAAGGCAATATGAAGGGAATTCTTATCACGTGTTTTATCTATGCCAATGAGCACAAAAACGAATGGCCGCCGGAGCTCGGAGTCTTGATTCCAACCGGAGATTTGGTGCCTGAAATGCTCTCAGGTCCCTGCGTGGGTGTGGCGGGAAACGAAGTCGGGGGAGCAGAGAATGACTCCAATGCGCAAGGGACATATTTTCTCTATCGCCGTCCGGGGAGTATCCCGAATGATGCCAATCGAGGTACCGTTCCGGTCATTTGCGAGCCAAGAATACACGAGGGTGGAGCGGTTGTCGGGTTTCTGGATGGTCACGTGGAGTGGGTTGAATCACCCCGCGCCGAAGAAATAATCCAATTCGTACGTGGAAAATAGCGTGAATTGCAGTGGTGCTGATGTTGTCTAGGCAAATGGGAGCGTAATGTCTTGCTGTGACAATTTTCGACAATATCAAGTGAACTTTTCCAAATATCGTGCGTATAAATAGATGAATCCGGAGGGCGTTTGTAACGATCCGATTCGACTCCAAAACAGGCTTCTTTCCCCTCCGGAAAGCACCGTCCGTCCTCGGTAGTATGCCGAGGAGTACGGTGCTTTCTTTTTTTCTGCGTCGATTCGTTCTTGGGCTATCGCTGTTTTTCGATGATTTCAGTGTAATTGATGGGACGCTTTTCCGTGAAAGCCTGGATTCCTTCCTTCACTTCTCCGGCGAGGTTGTGGATGCTGAGCCAGTCACGGGCGTGGCCGATGGTTTGGTGCCACGATAAGTCACGCCAGAAGTTGAGTTGCTGCTTAGTGTAGCGAACACATTCCGGGAGCTTGTTGATCAGCTTTTCGCACATGGCGTCGACGGCGGCGTCGAGTTGCGAGCGAGGGACGACTTGATTGACTAATCCCCATTCCAAGGCTTGTTTTGCGGGAATCTCGTCGCAAAGGAGGAGGATTTCACGGGCCCGACGATCACCGACGAGAATGGGAAGCCACTGCGTGGCACCGCCGGCAGGAACGCTGCCACGGGCTGGGCCGACGTGGCGGATGTAGGTGTCGTCCACCATGACGGCGAGATCGCAAGACATGTTGAGTTCATTTCCGCCGCCGACGACGATGCCATTGAGTCGGGCGACGGTCGGTTTGCCGATGTTGCGGAGGCGATCGTGAACTTCAATGAATGCCCCCATCCATTTCCAGTAGGCGTTGGGATGGTCTAGACAATATTCCGCTTGCTCCAGAAGATCAGCACCGGTGCAGAAGGCTCGCTCGCCGGCGCCGGTGATCACCACGACGCGAATCTGATCATCCCACGATGCGTCCTCAAAAGCCGTGGATAGCTCACGCAGCGCCGGGAAGTTTAGACAATTGAGAACTTCCGGGCGGTTGAGCGTGATGGTCGCCCGATGCCCCGTTTTTTCATATCGAATGCGCTCAAAATGGAATGCGCCAGCCGGTTGCGGTGTTGGAAAATCCATAACTGAACTATTTTCGAGCGACTTGAGCCACCGATTGACCTAGAAAACTCAGAAACACTTCCTGGGGCATGACCGGTATGGATAGGCTATTCGCCAGTGTCACCGTTAACGAGTATCGATCCCAATTGCGTTGCATGGCTTCAGCTCGTGCCGCCTGCTCCGGTGTGGGATCGGTATGAATTTTCGGCTTTGCGGGTGAAATTCCAACCACGACAAAATCCGTCGAAGCGGACACGTCATCGGTCAAGGTTCCACCCCACTCGCGGATCAAGGATTCGATCGTCGACCGGCCTTGAATGTCCGTGGTACCATCCCGATTCAAATCAAACTCGCCCAAGACCACAAAGGTGGGGGCACGATGGCGATCGTAAACCGGATTGGCAATCCAATCGCCTTCAAGAATAACTTCCCCGGGTGCAACTCCGACAATTCTGCACGATGAAGTATCCTGGGCGATGGACACCACGTCGATCTGCGCCTTGGCTCGCCCGTCCTCTGGAATCCCCGACGATGCCGAGTACACCGCGAATCGTAGTCCCAACGTCAGCCTATCCCCCTGAGCCAAATCAACATAAACAATGTCATCACCCGGAACCGCCATCAGAATTTTGCCATCGGGTCTTCTGGCTGTAATCAACGGTTCGGGACCTATCTGCAGCTCTCCCTGTTTCTTCTGTTGATTCGCAACCCGCTTCCGCAGTTCCGTCAACTGGCGCTCCGACCGCGCTCTTTGTTGCCTTTCTTTGGTCAAGTCCGCATCCTGCTGTGTTCGCCGATTCTCGAATTCCTTTTCCAAAGCAGAGACAGCGGCATCTCTATCGGTCCGATAACTCGCCCGCTCGCCCTCAACCGCAAGCTGTTGGTCGGTTAGTAATTGCGCTCTCTTTTCAAAATCAGCTTTTTGATCCGCAGTCAACTGAACGAGCCGAGCCACTTCGGCATCAAGCTTTACTGCCCGTTCTTCAGCGGCACTGCGAA
>JBBTCX010000265.1:0-27253 GCA_038043045.1 Planctomycetota bacterium
TAGAACGGCGCCTAGGAAGGACGTAACAAAGATGACCATATGATTTCGGTACAACTTCTCGACAAAGACCCCAACAACCCCACCCGTATCCTCTTGATTTACAATGGCGCTTCCGTCCTCGGCGCATGGGACAACGGAACAACCTGGGATCGAGAACACCAATGGCCCAGAAGCCTCGGCGTCGGAACCTCCGGCCCCGACAACAGCGACCTTTTTCAACTTCGACCGTGCAACCCATCGATCAACGGAAGTCGTGGAAACTCGCCCTACGGCATCGGCGGCGGCTATTGGGATCCGGCGGCACTCGCCCTCCCAGGAGTCAACGATCGCGGAGATTGCTCCCGCACCTGTTTCTACATCGCCGTTCGTTACGACGGCTCGGACACCAACACCGTCGACCTCGAACTGGTCAACGGCCTGCCCGGGGCCAACCAAATGGGCGACCTCGCCAAAATGCTTGAATGGCACTTCTCCGAACCGGTCAACAACATCGAACTCCGCCGAAACCACCTCGTCTGGTCCAGCGTCGACAACCCTTCCTATTTCCAAGGCAACCGAAACCCCTTCATCGATCGTCCCGAATTCGTTTGGGCCATTTGGGGTCCCACACCAAACGACTCCACCCTGTACTTCGGCGGCAGCGTTCCCTCCGACGGCGCTTCATCAACAAACCTTGTAATTCAATCCCTCGTAAACGGCTCCCCCGCGCCTTCTATCGTCACCCTTCACAAGGTTGGCACCAATCCGACAACCTACAACGCCACTCTGTCAGGCGCGATCAACTCTCCCTCAGTCGGAACCAAGAAGACCTTCATCGGCGGAACCCAAGATCTGAATATCCAAGTCGCACTAAACTCCACCGCCACCGTCGGTTCCTTCAACGGAACCATCACCATCGACAATACCGACCTTACCTCCGCCGGCCCCGGTAAAGGCGTCGCCGACTTGAACGATGTCATCAATGTTGCCGCCTCAGTGCTCGACCACGCCGAAGCCTCTTTCGAAAGCGCCTTCGACGAAGACGTTCTGACGATAGACCTGGGAACCGTCACTCTAAATGAAGCCGATCTTCAAGTTCCCTTTACGATCTACAACTTGGAAAACACTCCCGCACTCACCGCCGCCCTGGCCATCGACTCGTCCGTCGGTTCCGGCGACACCACCGCCCTATCGTTCAACTTCGCCCCCGTCGCCGCCCTTCCCGCCAACACCGGCCATACTTTCGTGGCTACGCTCGACTCAAACCTCCCCTTCGGAACCTACCAAGCCACCTACACCATCAACGTCACCGACACCAACCTCCCCGGCGCACAAGGTGGCAACGACCTCACTCTCAACCTCGTAGGCCAAGTCCTGGAACCGCTCCAAGTCCCCGCCGTGTCCGAATGGGGCATGATCGTCTTCTTCCTGGCAACCCTGTGCACCGCTTCGATCGTCCACAGACGTCGAGCGATGTAGATCGGGTCATCGACCCGACATCATTCCCAATTCAACATTCGCCATTTCTTCCCTAAACCCCGGCCCCATCGCAACTTACGAAACAGGAGAAGCATCCTTTACTTTTCCTGAACATAAGGTTATACTATTGTACGGTACAATCAGAACCGCGACGGCGATGTAACTCGGGTCATCGACCCGACCTGAACCAAAAAGGGGAAAAATATGACCAAACTCATGACCGATCGACAACGCAGCGCAAACCGAAAAAACGCCCGACGTTCCACCGGACCCAAAACCCAATCGGGAAAACGCCGCTCCTCCCGCAACGCTCTCCGCCACGGCCTGCTCGCCAAGGCCGTCGTCCTTCAAAGCTCGAATTCTCAAGAAACGCGGGCCGATTTCGACGCCCTGATCAAGGACTTCATTCACGAACTCCGACCCCAAAACGTCCTCGAGGAAACCCTCGTCGAACGTATCGCCACCTGCTATTGGCGACTTCGCCGCGCCCAACGTTTCGAAGTCGGCTCTATCCGCGACCTCGTCGAATCACCGGACGAAAACTCTGTCGACCTCGAATCTCTCCGCAAGGAACTCCACCAGTCCCTTCTCGTCCTCGAATTCGATGAACGATTCCAGCTCATACTCACCAAACCCTCCGACCGCCTCACCCCCGACGAAGCCCGTGAAAAACAAGAATACTTCGACGAATTCGATAATAAACCCATGGTCGCCGAACTCCATCCCGATTCCACCCAGCGGCGGAATCACGCCCGCTGGGTCCATGCCGCCCAACTTGGCCGCGATCGCGCCAAGGTCGAATCCCTCCGCGACCAAATCCAACATGCCCAGGAAAATTCCGCCCTTCGCGATTGGCGAAAATCCCTTCATGCATTCCTACCCGCCGATGATGACCTCACCAACGTCATTCGCTACGAATCCATGATCGATCGCCAGATGCACCGCGCCCTCCTCCAACTCCACCGCCTCCGTGAAGTGACACGACATGACACTTCAAAAACAAAAAAATAACCAAACGAACCCATCTTTCAGTGCTACTTCAGCAACCGGCCCTGAACCCGAAAAATCCGCCCATTATCAGACCTACTCTCTACCAAACTTCGCTCAACAATTCCCACTTCATCTATTACTCACAAAACGAAACCCATTCGGCTCCGTGGCATTCCAACCGCGCGGCTTGGCCATCACTCGTGCCGATGGACCCGCCCCAATTTCCGACCGATATATTCCCTGCGGGACGAACTGCCACAAAAAAAGGGGTCTGAACACCTCCCCTATGGGCAATATGCAATGATGATCACAACAACTCCCAACCTTGAGACGGTCACGCCCATCACCCCCATCGACGCGCTGGAAACTCCTGTTCAGTCCTTCAAAATCTTCCTCGCCGACCCCCCTGCCAAGACCGACGACTACGACAAAGCCTATCCAAACCTCGGCCTGCTCCAGTTGATTTCGCACACCCGCGAACACACTCCGCTGACAGATGATGACATCATTTTCCTCGACCAATTTCATAGCACCGAAGACCACATCCGCCTGGTCGAGGAACACCGCCCCCGCGTCTACGGCATCAGCTACGCCTTCCTCACCCAGCGCGTAGCCCACGACACCATCAACGAACTCAAACGCCGATTCCCTGAGATGCTCATCATCGCCGGCGGACCGCATCCGACTTCCGTTCCTGAAGAAGTCATGCAAAAATCCCTCGCCGACCTCGTTTGCATCGGGGAGGGAGAACTGACACTCGCTGACATCATCAACGAAATGTGCCGCGGAGGTAACGACTTCACCGGTATTCCCGGTTTGCTGATTCGCACCCCCGACGGCCCTCTTCGAACCGCGAAACCGCGAGCATCCGAAGACCTCGACGCACTCCCCTTCCTCGCCTGGGAGCGCATCGACTTCTCCAAATACGTCGGCCAACATTACAGCAAATCGCATCGCCAAACTTGCATCGTCATCAGCCGCGGCTGCCCGTATAAATGCACCTTCTGTTCGCTGCCCGTCTGGCGCGCCGCGAAACCCTTCGTCCGCATGCGCTCGCCCAAGAACATCGCTCAAGAAGTCGAGTGGCTCTACGCCCTCGGCATTCGCGAAATCAAAATCGTCTCCGACGAAATCAACGTCACCCTCCCCTGGGCCAAGGAAGTCTGCCGCGCCATCGCCGATCTAGGCCACAAAGACCTGTTCTTCCAATCCAACCTTCGCGCCGACAAAGTCGACGACGAGTTGGCCGAACTTTTCAAGCGCATGAACATGTGGCTTGTCCACCTCGGCGTCGAAAGCGCCAACGACCGCGTTCTCGACGGCATTGAAAAGAAGATCACCGTCGACCAGGTCGAACGCTGCCTTAAGTTTCTCAAGAAACACAACATCCACGTGCTTCTGTTCATGATGGCTTTCCAACTGTGGGAACGCGATGGCAAGCTCCAATTCGAAACCCCCAAGGAAATCCGCCGTTCGCTTTGGTGGGTGTGGAAACAATTCCTTCTCCGACGGATCAGTTACATGACTTGGTCGATCGCCACACCGATGCCTGGTGCTCCGTTGCAAGAGATCGTCGACCGTCACGGCCTCAAATCCGCCGACCAAGTCCTCGACAACTGGAACCGAAACAAAGACTATCTCGGCATTGACCTGACATCGCTTGGCATCAGTGAAAAAACCAAAATGCGATTCCTCCGCGCCGGCATTCTATCCAAAGCATTTTTCATGCTTTTCAGCGGCAATTTCGATTGGCGACGGCATTTCTATCGCGTCGGCATCCTATTCCGCAGTTTCTTTGGCCGCTGGAACGCCAGCGCCGCCTCGACCATCGCCCCCATTCTCAACACCCCGCTTCGCACCAAGGTCGAAGGCTGACCGACACCATTCCCAATCGGTCGCGGGGCTTGACAAAGGGGCCGGCTCGCGTAGGTTACCGCAAACGGTCAACGGCGCGCCATGTCTGGCTCGCCAGTTACGGAACTTCGATCAGAATTGGAGTCGCACACATGTCAAAGACAAATGCGTTTCAACGAGGCGTTATGTTTATCGCGGCAACAACGGTGTTTTTCGTCACCGGACGAGGCGAGGGGCACACCAACAGCGCGACGTTGCTCAACGCGGGAAAGGCAGTCTACTTGTTCCTTCCCGCAGCGTGCGCGTGTTCTTCCGGATGTACCGGAGGATGCGGGTGCCCCTGCAATGCTTCGGATTGCAACTCGGCCTGTTCGAAAAAGACGACCTGCACCATTTGTTGCAACGCCCACTGCCCAAACAGTTCGGAAACCGCTCAGTGCCTAGGCGGTTGTCCACAAATTCAACCCTAAGCATTGGGACGCATTTGCAGGTGACCTTCGGTCATTATGAACACATTATGACTGTTTGCTTTCCAGTGAATGGATTCGGGTCTTTCCCCTCCCCCGATATAGGAGTCTTTTGGAATGACGGGGCTAAATTTTGTAACTAGCTTGTTTGTTTCACTGCTCTCGCCAGTGCTTCAGGGGGGTCCGATCACATCCACCGATGACCCCGATCGGGCTCATGAAATACGTGCAAAGAGTTGGCTCAACGCGCAGCCGGTTCGCTTGTTCGATTCGCCCAAGGTGGCGCTGGTTGCGTTCTTCGCCACTGGTTCCTCCGACAGTGAAAAGTTGTTGAAGAGCTTGAACCGCCTCCATCAACGATATTCGACAGAGAAACACTTGTTGGTGGTCGGATTGACCGCGGAGGATTGTCAACGCACGGAGGCATACCTTCGCCGGAAAAGGCTTCGATTCAAAGTAGGATGCGGCAGTGACACTGCCCAGCAATACTCTGCGAAAGCGATGCCACTCGTCATTCTGGTGGACTTAAAACAGCAGCGAGTCCTTTGGCGCGCAGAGGGCACTGGCATCGAAGCCCGGGAGATGGAGGCCGCCGTGGCCGCACGTGTCGGCCTACCCGGCGACGCTGATCGCTCGGCGCGGCTCGCTGCGGCAGAGCTAGCTGACCGCGGAGTTTACATGGCCCACGCTGAGGAAGTCTTACGAACCGTGGAAGATACGGTTGGGGCAATCCTTGTATCCAGACCAACAGGTGAACCTCTGCAACCGGAAGATTTGCTCCCCATCGCCGAGCTGTATGAACAAAACTTGCCCAGCGATCCTCTGGGCCCGGATGCCCGAAGTGAGAGCCTCGCTCGTTCGTTTTTGACAGGCGCCCAAGAAGAGACCGGATATGGAATGCTCGCCGCCTCGGGGCGGCTCTCGGAGGAATCCCGGCGAGAGGTTCAGGATCGCACGCTGTCGATCTTGGAGGATGATCCTGATATGGGTGTCAGGTTGAATGCTGCCATTAACCTCGGTCGGCTGATCGGGCGACAAGGAGACGCAGAGCTCCTAGAAGCACTTCGTTCCCTCAATCAATCAGAACGCCATCCTCTGGTTCGAGGTCACATCCGAGCCGCCATCGATCGCATCAACCCTCAGACTTCTGCCGAGATTCGCAAAGCTCTTGATTCTCCAACTACGCTGGACCGGCTTCGCAAGTTGAGAAACTGCGCCGATCCTTCGTCTAGCCGCTGGGCGCAGGCGCATTCTTATCGGCAAACGATCACCGCCAAATCTATTTCAGAACTGCTCACGGACTATTGGAGCATTGCTGATGGAACCACGGACCTGGAAAGGGAAAACGCGTCCCTGATGCGGTTTTCCGCGGTCACGGAAATCACCAATCGAATCGAGTCGATCCAGGAACCCGAAAGGATCGAACTGCAGTCCAACCTTACTCGGATGATATCTCATGAAACCGACTCTTGGACGCGTATTGGAATCTTCAAAGGACTGCAGGAAATAGCGAAGAAGTCGACCCCAGCGCAACGCGAAGAAATTATTCAAACCCTTTCAGCCCATCTGCCCGACCATCGTGACCCCTATCGCGCCGGTCCGATGCTTGAGTTCATCGTTGACGACCTGCGGCAGACTCTTCGGAACTAAGAAAATGTCCACCAATCCCTCCGATCGCATCAAGTTCCACTGTGCTTGCGGCGCGAAACTCGCGGTGTCATCCTCCGCCGCCGGACGCAAGGTGAAGTGCCCAACGTGCAAAGAAGTCAGCGTTGCGCCGGCGCAACAGGCCGCCCCGAAAGCGGAATCCGTCGAAAGCGACTACTCCCTCTCCCCTTTGGAAGAACTCGCCAAGATGGAAGCGGGTTCCAAAGCATTGCCGTCGGAACCGGGGCGATTTCGTGTCACCCCCTGTCTCCACTGTAGCCAATCGATCGCCGTTGATCTGACCATTTGCCCACATTGCGGATACAACACCAACACCGGACGAGTGGACAAGAAACTCCAGAAGGCCGCCAAGCGACTGTCCGACCAATCCACCGAAAAATCGTCGTCCCTTCTTCTCGGTTGTTTGGTCAGCGCCGGCGGGGCGCTCGTCGGTGCGTTTCTTTGGTTCATGATCGCTGTAATCACGGGCTACGAGATCGGGTGGATCGCTTGGGGATTGGGACTGTTGGCGGGAGGTGGAATGGCGTTGGGTTACCGAAAGCACAGCGTGTTTGCGGGGGTGATCGCCGCCGGATTCGCGGCGACAGGCATCATCGGGGCGAAGTTGTTTGTGTTTACGTTCGCACTCCATGCCATCCTGACCGGTGAAACCGGTAATATCAAACTTCAACGGGAGCACGTGAAAGTTGTTTTGGCGCGAGTGGAAATGTGGGAAAAACTCGAACAAACGAAGGGAGATCACGAGGAAGCATGGAAACTTGCCTACGCCGAGGCCGAACGCAAGGTCGACAGAATGTCCGACTTCGATGTCCGCGACCGTTGGCAAAAATCCAAGGAAGACAGGGATCGACAGACCGACTTTGGAACCCCTCTTGGAGCCAAACGAATGCGCGTCACGAGCTTCCGAACCGACGTTCGCCTAGAGCGCGAGGGCATTTCATCCCATGATTTTAAAAAACGACTGGACATCACGCGCGAGGAATACGGAAAGCTTCGCGACCTAACCGAGGAGCAACTCAACGCCGCCCTCGCGGAAAAGACAGAATGGGATTTGCACGGTCGATGGGCCGACGAGACCTATGTCCGAGAGCATCTGATCAACACGATGACCGAAAAACGGATGTCGCAACGTACTGCCGCCGCGAGGAATGAACCTGGATCCGAGCGCCAACAACGCGAGATGATCTCGCACGAAGTTAACGCTCTCGCCCATGAAGAACGAGTCCGCCGCCTTAAGGATATGGATATCGAGGAAGAGGCGAATCAGGCCTGTTGGCGACTGGCGAATCATCAGGCGGAAATTGCGGCCATGAACGCCGGTCTGTCCTATGATGATCCGAAACGCGACGAACTGGAAAGCGAGGATGACACGAAGTGCCACGCCCTGACCATGGACCAACGGACGGAGGCCATTCATCAACTCGACCTGTGGGAAGACGGCGGCAAATGGTCCGACGCGGTCTACATCCGGGACTATTTGATTTATCATCACATTGACCAAGCCATCGAAGACATCCGCGAAGAGGAAAACAAAGTCAAATCCGAACAGGCCGTCCCGGATTGGACGCCGGCGCCGATCTCGGAAGCTCGGTGGAAAATGCTTTACGCTGCGGCAGTCAACGCGGTGGACGCCGTACCCAAGGAAGAACTGGCCGACCGGGCCAAGAATGCCGAAACCATGCCGAACCGGGAAGACACTTTCGATACCGAAGAGGATGACGACTCCGGCGAGTTGGTCTCTGCCTTTTTCAGCTCTTTGATTGAGCCGTTAAACGCGCTTTTCTTCCTGCTAGCGATTGCGTCCGCGTTTCGTCTTGCAGCCGGAGGGACAACCAGCAGCTAGTGGGGCGACGAATCGTTGCATCAGGAGTGGCAAGTCGGACGTCTTATTTCGTCCGGTGGATAACTACGGGGTCGAAAATGGAATCGTGGTTTCATTTTTGGTCCTGCATTTCGCTTCGAAGAAAATTGAATTTCTAACGATTCCAAGTCGATATGCTGCTCATGTCCACAGCGTGGGTATCGTCTTCGGAACAAGCTATCGGTCCGGCGATAACGGATCGGCCATGGATTGCGCGCCTGGCGGATTGGCTCGCGGAATCTCGTTCTCATCGGGTGATCTGTTTGATTTTTGGCATCTGGTTGCTGAACGGATTCGATTTGGCCCTCACCTTGCTTGCCAATCAACAAGGCGTACTGGATGAACAGAATCCGCTCGCGCGGCAGATTCTTCGAAGCGGACCTCTGTCGATGATTCTGTACAAAATTGGCATGGTACTCGTGGGAAGCTACCCCATCTTGCGCTTTCGAAGTGCTCGGATCACGGAGTTGGGAGCCCTGGTTGTTCTCATTGCCTATGCGACGCTAGCGGTCCACTGGTCCGCGGTGTACGAATTGTACAGCCTCACTCAGACGTCTGACTTCAGCGCCGCGGAGATTGATCAAATCGCGGGTGTCGGAATTCTGAGTCCCTAACGCCGGTCGGGATCAAAAGCCGGGAAACAGCCTATTGAGCGGAATCTTCTTTCCCGGGCTTGGTGCCGTTGGTACGCGAACGACCTCGGGAAATGGTTTCAAGGCGGCGATTCAAATCCTCCACTTGGGCCCGCAACTCTTCCATCGTTTCCTGAGTCTGAAATTCGGAAGCTGGAAACGGCGGGTCCGATTCGGCGTCGTGTTCGGCGGGATCAGATTCCGGTTTGACATCCGCATCCACGTCGGCGGTTGACGCCCCGGTGAACGCGTTCATCATCGCACTGGCCCGATCCATCGGGGACACGAACTTCGTTCCCAACGTGTTGCGGAGATAAGAATCGAATTGCCGTTGTGAGGTGGCCAACATGGTCATGACCGGCCCGAAATATCGATCCATCCAGGTCCGAATGGCGCGGCGGTTGGATCGAATCATCCAATGCAGTATGGAAGCCGGGAACAAATCCAGCTTGGGCTGGTCTTTTTCCAACATCACCTGAAGTAGAACCAGGTTGGTGATGTCCTCGCCGGTTTTGGAGTCAGTCACGATCACATCATTTCCAGCAACGATGGCCTCATACACTTCTTGCAAGGTGACGTGCTGGCTTCGGGAGGCATCGTAGTAGCGGCGGTTGGGGTATTTCTTGATCTGCAACAATTCTTTTCTACCGGTCTTGTTCATCGTGCACACTCGTGCAAGCATCGGAGGTTGACAAGCAGAACGATAATATCGAGAGGTTCCGGTGTCAATCCCCGCAATGTAAACTATTCTTAACTACTTTACGCACAATTTGTTATAAAATTTAGTGCAATTGCACAAAAAGTTCTTGACGCAACTGCACAATGAAGTATACTTAGGACGGATAACCGGTGGATGGCGTCGCGTGAAGCCCCCCGGTGGCGGGTCTTCGACGGAAGGAACAGGACAATGGTAGCCGAAACAAAAGAGCGAATGACAGAGATGGTTGAAACCTGGACGGACGGTGTGAAATCGACGATGGACGCCGGGCGTCGGTCGCAGGAGACGATGTTCAAGGCCATGGGCGAGATGTGGAAAACGAACCCCGATTCGGAAAATGCCTATTCCCGCGGGGAGCGCATGTTCCGCGACTTCATGCCCTTCGTGAGTCGGAATATGTCCACGATGGGTGAATGTTTTGACTCGTCGTGCAAAGCCGGCATGGAAGTATTCAAGACCGCTTGTGATACGACGGGGAAACCGGAAGAGACCGATTTGTATCGTCGCTCGCGACAGATGTGGGATACGGCGTTTGGTGCGGCGCGGACCAATTTCGACGCGTTCAACAAGGCCGGCATGCGAATGATGGAGAACTTTAATGAGTTCTTCCGCGCCGCCTGCGGGCCGGAATGCGGTTCACGCCCCACGCCCAAAGCGACGAAGTAATTCGCAACCCGACCGAGAGTCCCTGACCGTGGGTCGTCGTGCGAAGTCGCCGGACCTGCGATAGGGTATCCTCGGCCTGTGGTGTTCGTGTTGGCAGCTTGGTCGCAAACGCCGTTTGGACCAAGGGTGCTGCAGCGAGTGGAAGCACCGTGGGCTTAGGAGGAATGCGATGCGACGGAATGTGTATTTGGCTGGGGGCGTGCGCACGCCCTTCGGCTCGTTTAATGGAAGCCTGTCGAGTCTTACCGCGCCGCAGCTAGGCAGCGTGGTGATTCGCCATGCGCTGGAAAAAGCCGGCGTAGAAGCGAAGCACGTCGACGAGACGATTTTCGGCAACGTGTTGCAAGCCGGCGTGGGACAGAATCCCGCGCGGCAGGCGGCGATCGGCGCTGGCGTGCCGCTCAACGCCGGAGCCATCACGGTTAACAAAGTCTGCGGATCGGCGCTTCGATCGGTGATCTTGGCCGCTCAGGCTATTCAGTGCGAGGACGCGGGTCTCATCGTTGCCGGCGGATGCGAGAGCATGAGCAACGCCCCGTATTTTCTGCGGAGAGCACGAACGGGATATCGCCTCGGTCACGGCGAATTGACCGACGGAATGATTCACGATGGGCTTTGGGACGTTTATACGAATAAGCACATGGCCATCTGCGGCGATTTGTGCTCGAACAAATACAAGATTTCCCGCGAAGAACAGGACAATTACTCGATCGAAAGCTACAACCGAGCCATCAAGGCTTGGGAAGACGGTTTTTTCAAAGGGCAGGTTTTTCCCGTTGAGGTGAAGTCGAAAAAGACCACGACCGTCGTCGATCGTGACGAGGACGTGAGCAAATATCAGGGACCGGAGAAGCTGCGCACTTTGCCCTCCGCATTTGGTCCAGAGAGCATGATCACCGCCGGAAATGCGTCGGGGATCAACGACGGGGCCGCCGCAACGATCGTCTTCGGTGAAGAAAAGAAAAACGCACTCGGGATTCGACCGACGGCGAAGATTCTGGGTTATGCCAATGCGGCCCTTGAGCCGGATTGGTTCACCATTGCACCGATTCAAGCAATTCGAAAACTGTGCGACAAGTTGTCCATTAAACCTTCGGACGTTGATCTTTACGAAATCAACGAGGCGTTCGCCGTCGTCGCAATCGTGGCCATCCGGGAATTGAAACTTGATCCGGCGAAAGTGAATATGGCCGGCGGCGCCGTGGCCATTGGGCATCCGATCGGGGCTACCGGGGCGCGTATTCTCAATTCGGTCATCCGAGGACTCGAACGAACCGGAAAGCGATTGGGAATCGCGTGTCTCTGCATTGGCGGTGGAGAAGCCGACGCCGTCGCGGTGGAGCGATTAGGCTAGTTGACGCACCAACAAGAAAGTCCCGCAAGATCAGGGAAGAAAATGAAGAGTCTACTATGAACGGATTTGACTCCAACAATCATTCGAATGCGGACCCCTTTACGGCCTTTTGGAAGGACATGATGTCTCGCATGGCTCCGGGGCCTTTCGGGGCGAGCGCGTCGGGAGGGCAGGAACAAGCCGCTCGACAAATGCGACAGGCGTTCTTCGATGCTTGGGCGAAACATTGCGAGGAGATGATGGGTTCGCCCCCGTTTCTCGACATGATGAAGAAGTCGATGGACGGGGCCTTGGCGATGAAACAGCAAGTCAACGAATACCTCACCCATGTTCTCCATGAGGGTCAGGTTCCGGCGCGAAGTGATACGGATTCGATTCTGCTTGTTCTTCGAAGTCTCGAAGAGCGCGTGTTGGATCGGATCGAAGAGATTTCCAATCGGGTGGATGATTTATCCGCGAGAATTCCAAAACCCGCGGGTACGTCCGCGGCACCTTCCGGTCCCAAGACAAAAGGAGCTACGCGATGAGTAGTGCGACGGCGACTTTCGCTCCATGGAATATCTCGGCAGGCGAGGTGCAGAAATTCTGGCTTGATTTCGCCTCTAAAATGGCCCATGTGCCACAGGCGTTGCAAGTCGCCAAGCGCGTTCGCGTGGGCGCGACTCCTTCGGAAACCGTCGCCCGCGTCGACAAGATTCGATTGCAACACTACGTCAGCGACATGGAACCGGCCTACAAAACTCCGCTTCTATTCGTGTTCGCACTCGTGAATCGACCGTATATTCTGGACCTTCGCCCCGGGAAAAGCGTGGTCAGCCATTTCGTAAATCGCGGGTTCGACACGTACAATCTCGATTGGGGCGTCCCCACCGACGGGGATCGGTTTCTGAACCTGGAGGATTACATCGAGCGATACCTCGACGACGTGGTTGACAAGGTTCGTGAGCGGTCCGGCTGTGAGAAAATCAATATCCTGGGTTATTGCATGGGCGGTTCGATGAGTGCCATGTACACGGCACTTCATCCGGAAAAAGTGAAAAATTTGATTCTGCTGGCCGCTCCGGTCGACTGGTCCAACCGTGAAAATCTGTTGGCGAAATGGACGGACGCGAGTGTCTTCGACGTCGACAAGTTAATCGAGGTCTATGGCAACGCCCCGCCGGAGATCCTTCAGGGATCGTTCATGTTGCTCAAACCCATTTCCAACTTGTTCGAGAAATACTTCACCTTCTACGAAAACATGGAGGATGAAAAATTCCTCGAAGACTTCTTCGCCATGGAGACCTGGCTGAACGACAACATCCCTGTTGCGGGAGAGATGTTCCGCCAGTTCGTGAAATATTGCATGCAGGAAAATCGTTTGATTCAAGGCAACCTCCGCGTCGGTGACAAGGTCGTGCAGTTACGAAACATCATCTGCCCGATTCTAAACCTCACGGCCCAGCAGGACCATTTGGTTCCTTGTGGACAGAGCTTGCCGTTTAACGACGCGGTCGGTTCAACCGATCGCAAGAGCATTAACTTCCCCGCCGGGCACATCGGTCTCGCCGTCGGCTCCAAAGCCAATCGAGATTTGTGGCCCAAAGTTTGCGATTGGCTTGGCGAGCGCTCAGACGCTATTTGACAAGTCCATCGCACGATGACGGGGATTTTGTTTTAGATTTGATCCGCTACAAAGCGGTTGAGACGGGGGGTTAGTTTTATGGAACTCGCCAACAAAGTTGCGGTCATCACCGGCGGGTGCAGCGGAATCGGCCAAGCCGCTTGCCTGAAACTTGTCGAGGAAAAAGTCCGCGCCATTGCCATCGTCGACTTGATGGACAACACCCAAGAAATCTGCTCCGACCTGAACCGCAAGATCGGGCGAGAAGTGGCCTTCCCATTTCGCGGCGACGTAGTCAGTTCGGATTTCCGCGAGCAAGTGTTTACCGAGATGGAACGCCGATTCGGCCCGGTGACGTTGTGCATTCCCGCCGCCGGAATAACGCGCGACCGACTGAGCGTAAAAGTCAGCAAGAACAACGGCTCCACCACCACCAGCATTTATGATGAAAAAGATTTTCGACGTGTCTTGGATGTGGATTTGGTCGCTCCTATTTATTGGGCCTTGCGCACCGTTGCGTCCGTCGCGGCCGATCGCGCCAAACACATGAAAGGCGGTTGGTTGCCGGAAGAGTCGATGCAAGGGGCGATCGTGTTCATCGGTTCGGTTTCTTCTGCGGGGAATCGCGGCCAGATTTCTTACGCGACCGCCAAAGCCGGCCTGGAAGGCGCTCAGGCGACGCTTGCCATTGAAGCCATTTATTACGGTGTTCGCTGTGCGATCATCCACCCCGGATTCACCGACACGCCGATGGTGCGTGCCCTGGGCGAGCGATTGATCGAAGAGCAGATCCTCCCGAATACGCAACTTCGCCGGCTCATTCGTCCCGAAGAAATCGCCAGCGCCATCTGCTTCATGCTCAAAAACTCCGCGGTCAGCGGTTCCCTTTGGGCCGACGCGGGTTGGCATCCACGGGCGTAGCGTAGTAACTCGGGATTTGTGGCGATTTTCCAATCCGAGCCGCGCCCGTCAGGAAGCGGTCTTGGTGCCACTGCTTTTGAGCAGTGGTTCTTTTCGACCCGCAAGTTTAAGTGTGTCGCACCACTAATCTCGCTCGAAACCGCGGTTTCTTAGAACAATTCCATCGACTATCATTCATCTTCTATGCAGCCGGAACCGAGAAATCGCGTTGCACCGGGGAACGCTTTAAGCCAAACTCCCCAACGGCGGAACGGGCGGAGGGGTTATGCTACGACTCATTCAAAAACTCATCACTCGGCGAACCACTTCCGAACCTTCGCCCCCAAAACCCACGCGTACCGCTCGAAAGAGCATTCCTCCACCGATCACCAACGCTTTCGACTTTCGAAACACTACCGATCTCTTGGACGAAAAACTGCTGGAAATGTTCCAACGCGCGGTCGACGGCTGGACGGTCGGCAAACTCACCGTCCGCGTCCGGTATAGCCGAGGGGCCGATTTCTCCGGCACCTGTATCTACGCCGGCCAGCGAATCCTCATCAACCTCGGAAGCCACCTCGCCTATCCCTACAAGATGTACACCAACCTCGCTCGCGCGAAATCCCACCGCACCCACTGGGTTCGGGAGGCCTACGCGATCAACCTCCGCGACGCATACGAGGTCGTGCTGTTCATCTTTCTCCACGAGCTTTATCACATGCTGATCAAAAAGGCCCGTCGCAACCCGCGCCAAAAAGAAGGCATGTGCGATCGCTTCGCCGCACGCTATCTCGTGGACAACCGCGGCGCCATCATTTGCACAAACGAAGGCACAATTCCCCCGCGCGACGAATGGGATTTCCAAGACCTCGAAGGATTCGTCACCAGAGTTCGATCCCCGCAACGGTGCGAGCCTTTCGGGTGACCTTTTTTAGAGCTTGATGAAACTGCTCGCGGTTAGGAGAAGCGGAAAGGAAACTGAGAGTTTGGCGGAATCGTTGCTCATTCTCTGAGATGACACCATACGTGTGCGTTGACACAAGTGGGAATCAAGCGAGGGCTTGAACGGTGGAATTCCGGTTGCCATAAGGTTGACATATTGAGCGAAATGGAGTATTTTACCGTTTCTGGAGGGATATGAATTCAGACTATTTGTAAGAAGTCTTCATGAATCCGGCGATCTGGGAAGGAGCGCAATGCGCCGCGGAATTCAAACCACTGACCGTATCAGCTATTGAAAAACTTGTTGGCCACGCTGCGGCGCTTGCTTCCTACGGGTGAATAAAAGGGGTTGAAGTCCGACCCACGAGTTCTTTACCGGACTGCTTGTCAAAAGGAGCAATGGAAAATGTGGTCTTTGAAAATGAGCGATTTCAAGTCTGAGATTCCGACATCGTGCTACCGGGGAGGCCGATCACCGTTTCTTTTTAGCGCGGTCTTGCTTTCGACGCTGCTCGTCGGTGTACGCGTCGCTTCGTCCGGTTTCGCCAACGGATGGGGCATTACTTCGGTCAATACGGAGAGTGGTCGTCATGGCTTAGTCGCCATTGACACAAACCAGTTCCTCGGTATTGCGCTTAACTTTGACGGCTCCATCGTAACATTTGGTGGGATCCCCTACGGCGGTATAGAACTCCCAGCGCCCAATGCCAATTTCATCGGCATCGCTGCGGGTTTTACACACGGCCTGGGTCTTAGGGCCGACGGATCCATCGTGGCGTGGGGAATAGCGCCGGGGGGGATATTTGACGATTTTTATTTCGGCCAGACCACCCTTCCCAATCCCAACTCGGGTTTCACGAGTATCGATGCCGGCCCTTGGCACAACCTTGCGCTCAAGGCCGACGGTTCCATCGTGGCGTGGGGCCGCAGCGCGGAGGGACAGACCAATGTACCCTCGCCCAATACCGACTTCATCTCCGTTGCCGGGGGCGAACTCCACAGCTTGGGTCTTAAAGCCGATGGGTCGATTGTGGCTTGGGGAGACAACTTCTACGGGGTACTCGACGTTCCCGAGCCCAACACAGGGTTTGTCGCCGTCTCCGCAGGCTGGTATCACAACCTGGGGCTCAAGACCGACGGGTCCATCGTAGGATGGGGCAGGAACGTCGAAGCGCAAACCGACATTCCATATCCCAATTACGATTTCATCGCCGTCTCCGCGGGCAGGTTCCACAGCCTCGGGCTCAAGGCCGACGGGTCCATCGTTGTGTGGGGCGCCGATCACTGGGGTGAAACAGAGATTCCAGTACCCAACACCGGCTATATCGCCATTTCCGCCGGCTCGTTCCAAAGCCTGGGGCTCCAGTGTTGGCCGGGTCTCTACGGCGATATCACCCCAGTGGGGAATCTGGACGGGGTCGTCGACCTCGACGATTTGCTGTTGTTGTTGAGCGGGTTCGCGGATTTGGAGGCTTTTCCAGAATCCGACTTCGCCCCCTGCGGCGGAGATGGGATAACGGATCTCACCGACCTTTTGGAAATCCTTGAAGCCTTTGCCGGCACGCCGTCTTCTTGTCCGGACCCCTGTTAGTTTGCCCGAATCGTGCCGGGCAAGTAGACTGCTGCTGCATCCCGTCCCGGTATCCGAACTTTTACACTCTGAGCCAAATCAAGTATTCTGCCGTTTCCGGGGGTTTTGAAATCCGTATATCTTTAAGAGGAATACGCCGTTTGGCGGGAGTCAATCATGAGCGTTCCGGCGTGCGTTGATGTCGGGAAAGTAGATCGGATTCTTGAAGGGATAGGTTCATGTTTCTGAAGCGGCCAATGGGGGTTAAGTTCGGCGTTGGTTTTTTCGTTTTGGTGGTTAGCGCGGCGGTCGAGGCAGGCACGCTTTCTGTGGTTTCGGTTAGCCCGACTCGGCATCAATTGGATGCACCATTGCTGACGCCGATCCGAGTGACCTTCAACATGCCGGTCAATCCAGCCACGGTGCACATGAATAGCTTCATGGTTTTCGGGCGATGGAGCGGGGCCGGTGCGGGGACGTATTCATTCTCCAATGGAAACGCGACGGTCACGCTTACCCCGACGAGGAATTTCTCTGCCGGTGAGATGGTCTATGTGGTTTTGTCGAGTCCTCTGGCGGCTGCCGACGGTTCTCCATTTCGCACGCAGGGGTATTCCTACGCTTTTTGGACGCGTACACGTCCGGCGGCGATGAACTACACGGAGATCGACGAGTTTTCCAACCGTACCAGTCCGGGCTCGGGAACCCGGATATACGGCGCCTCGGCCTCGGATTTGAACGGGGATGGATACCTCGACCTCACGACCGTGAATGAGGACAGTGCGGACCTTCGCGTGTTCATGAACTTGGCCGACAACACGGGACTGTATGGCAATTTCCTGACGCCGTTCCCGATCAGCGTGGAGGCAAGTCCCAATGAACCGGCGGATTTCAACCGCGATGGGAAGCCGGATTTGGCCGCTGCGGCGGTTTCCACGAGCAGCGTGTGGATTGCCATGGGTAACGGCAACGGTACGTTTGGCTCGGCGCAGCAAGTGTCGGTGGGGATCACGCCGCACGGATTGGCGGTGTTGGATGCGGACGGCGACGGGGACATGGATATCGTCACGTCAAATACGTCGAGTAGCAATGTCGCACTTCTCCTGAACAACGGAAGTGGAACGTTCGGTGCGGCGACTTTTTTTGAAGGCGGGGGTTCCGGCGAATACGCGATCAGCACAGGGGACTTTGACAACGATGGCATCATGGACCTCGTGGTGGGCGCAAGGTTCAGCGAAGATATCATTATTCACCGTGGAAACGGCAATGGAACGTTTACGAATATCACGACTCAAGATGCGGGCGGTTCGGTGTGGATGATCGTGTGCGGAGATGTGAACGGCGACGGCAACCTGGACGTCACCTCGGGCAACAGCACAAGCGGTAGCGGGTCCGTTCTCTTGGGCAATGGCGCGGGCGGTTTGAGTTTGCCAACGACATATCCCATTCCCGGTCAGACGGTGGCGAGCGACCTTGGCGACCTCGACGGAGACGGCGACTTGGATTGGATGCTGTCGAGTTTCGGCGGCGGAGTTTGGTACATTTACAAGAACAACGGTAGTGGTGCGTTTAGTTTTGACCAGCAGTTTGTGGCCAACAACAATCCCTCCTGTGCGGTGTTCTTGGACATTGATAACGACCGCGATCTGGATTTAGCATTGACCGATGAAATCGCCGACCTGATCAAGTTGGAGCAGAATTCAGGTCGCGCAGAGTTGGGGGACTACGACGACGACAATGATGTGGACGGTGCCGATTTGACCCTGTTTTCATCGTGCTTTTCTGGAACGGGTGTGATCACCCCGCAGTCCTGCATGGCCGGGGATTTCGATCTCGACGGGGATATTGATTGCGGCGACTTCGGCATGTTTCAAATGGCTTGGACGGCGGGGGGTACGCCGCCCGAAATCGTGCAATGCAATCAAGGACCACCGTCTGTACCTGCCACGAGCTCCGGGGGGCTCATGGTTTCGGCCTTTTTGATTGTAGGCGCGGCGTGCTTTTTTTTCGTGAGACGCCGATCCGTTTTTTCCGACTGAACGACGTTGAGTCAAAGTGCGGCCACTACTTGAAATACGCGACTTTAGCGCCGGGTTTGTGACCGATCACGAACCGGTGGCTGTGGTCGACGGGGTTTCGCTACAAATTCCACACGGTCAGACGGTGGCGTTGGTCGGGGAAAGCGGTTGCGGAAAAAGCGTCACCGCCTTGTCTATCCTGCGGTTGCTGCCGGTCCCACCGGCGCGAATCCTTGGCGGCGAGATTTTTTTTCACGACCCACATTCGGACGGTCCGATTGACCTCCTTCGAGCACCCATCAGCAAGATGCGAAAAATACGCGGCGGTCGAATCGCCATGATCTTCCAAGATCCCATGTCGGCGCTGAACCCGGTCTATACCATCGGCGAGCAGATCCGAGAGGCCGTGGAATTGCACACATCGCAAAGAGGTAAAACAGCGCGACAATCAGCCGTGGAGATGCTCGCGAAAGTCGGTATCGCCGCGCCGCAGCGGCGATTCGATGAATATCCCCATCAGATGTCGGGCGGGATGCTGCAACGGGCGATGATCGCCATGGCCCTGTCTTGTAAGCCGGCGTTGCTGATCGCCGACGAGCCGACCACGGCGTTGGATGTGACCGTGCAGGCTCAGGTGCTCCAACTCCTTCGTGATTGCAAAACGGATCGAGACATGAGCTTGCTCTTGATCACCCATGATCTTAGTGTCGTGGCGAACATCGCGGACCAAGTGTACATCATGTACGCGGGTCGAATCGTGGAGCAAGGGCCATGCAGGCAAATCTTGGATTCGCCGCGTCACGCTTATACCCGACGCCTTTTGGATTGCGTTCCGAAACTTGGCGGGAGTGATCGCGCTCGGGTTCGGACATTCCCACAGCACTGAAAATCAAGTTTTTTTGAAGTTATGCTCAAGTTCTGCGCGTTGGACCACCGATACCTGCCCCTACGTCGATGCTTCGCGCCAATACTGGGGATAGCGTTTTAGAAATGCGCTCCTTCGTACTGGTTTAGGATGTGCGGAGCTCGGATCGTCGTTTTTGTCCGGTTGGGTAGCAGGAGGCGGCCCACCGCGACCGATGGTGATTTCCCGCCTCCCTCATGAACATCGTGAGGGTTTAGTCGGTGCATACAATAACCATAGCGAATCAAAAAGGTGGGTGTGGAAAGACCACGGTGGCCATCAACCTCGCGGCGACGATCGCCCGCGAGGGGAAACGGGTGCTGTTGGTGGACCTTGATCCCCAAAGCCACTGTGCGTTGGGAATGGCCGTACCCGATGATCAAGTCGATCTTTCGGTACACGACTGTTTGTTGAAACAACTTCAAGGGGAAGCGATCCCGCTATCCCAGATCGTTTGGCAAATCGCGGCGAATTTGGATTTGGCGCCGGCCAAAACGCAAGCGGTGAATGTCGAAGTGCAATTGGACGGGAGAGAAGGCGCGGATTCGCTCTTGTCGAATCTTTTTGAGGAATGCGCTGGGCGATATGACTATGCCATCGTGGATTGCCCGCCGCATTTCGGGGCCTTGATGAGAAACGGACTTCGAGCGGCCGATGAAGTCCTGATTCCGGTCGATACGGGCTATTTTTCGCTTCATGGGTTGACCCAGCAGATGACCACCATCGGTCAAATCTCCGAAAAATTTGGTCGTAAACTGCGGATTCGAATTCTTCCAAACCAATATGACGTTCGAACGAAACTGGCGAGGGAGATTCTGGCAGAACTCCGGGCGCGATTCAAAGGATATGTGGCCGAGACCGTGTTGAACTTCAATACGAAACTCAAAGAAGGTGCCAGCTTCGGTCAGCCGATCACGGAGTTTGCTCCCAATAGCATTGGGGCGCGAGACTTTCAGAAGTTGGCGCAAGAAATCATGGGGATCGAGGCCGCCAAGGCCAAAACGGCGGAAATGCTTCAACATGTTGAGCGCTTAGCCGCGGATGCGGAGCGATTGTTGGCCACAACCACCACGTTGGTGGATGCCAGACGAGCGGGTTCGCAAAGGGAAGGGCTTGAAATGCGCCCGGCTCTTGGTGTATCCCCTGCGAATCCCGCGACTCTAGGCTTTAACGATAGAATAGAACGGAAACGGGTTGGACCGGTTGATGGTAACGGAAAAGGAAATTCAATTGCACCGACATTCACGGCCCTGGTGTCGCCACCACAACCGCCTGCTGCGACAACACACCCCCCTGTATTCCAGGATGCTGGAAACGAGGAAATTTCTCGGAAAATAGAGGCTATTTACGGAGTTCGCCAGGAAGGGGAAGTGGCCGTCTTTCGGGCGTATCGTCCCGAGGCCACGGAAGTTCAACTAGCCGGTGATTTTAATGATTGGATGCCCCACACCACGCCGATGCGTCGCATGGGAAATGGCGATTTTGAAGCCAAACTCCGTCTGCCGAGGGGAAGGTATCGCTATCGAATCGTGGTCGATGGTCGTTGGGCGCACGACGCCAGCAATCCAAATCTGGAATCCAACGAATACGGGGAATTGAATTCGATCGTCGAAGTGACGCGTTAGATTAAACCGGGCGGACTAAGGTTGCGGGAACGAAATGGGAACCTGTTTGCTCGTGGTCAACGTGGCTCCGGAAAGAAAGTCGAGAAATTCGACTCGGACTTCGACGAGTCGGTTGGCCGGCAGGTCAACGTTGGGAGGAAACGGGCAGCGAATCGTAAAGTGCTGAGTGGCCAACCGGCCATGCCACATCTCTCGGAGCTCTTTGGGATCATCAAACGGGTAGTTTCCGATCACTCTTGGTTGGCCGGTTACGCCGGTTTCCAGCAACTGGATTCGAACCCGCCCCACCGCTTTCACCGCATCACCGTCTGAGTCCACGGGCCTTAGATAGACTGTGACTCCATCGTCCCCTGGTTGACCATCAAAGTCGCTGCCTCGCGAAAGCGAAGCGATTTCGAGCTTGACCGGGGCAAAAAGCGTCACCGGTCGTTGATCGCCCAATTGTTGCAAGTTGGTGACCTGTTGAGTGAGGCGCGAAATGGTGGCGTCCCGCTGCTCGATGGTTCGTTCGAGTCGGCGCGAGGATGTTCGGAGCGATTCATTCTCTTTGACGTATCGGGCGCGCTCGCCGGTATTCGTGCAACTGGTTGCAACGAAACCGAGCATGCCGACCATGCAACAGAAGCGAGCTCGTAACAGATTGGTACATTTACACATTCTTACACCGAGTATCGGCCATCCCTTGAGTATCAAACCAGTACGTTATCAAGGCCGGCTTGGGTCTTGTACCCGCAGTCCACCGAGGTAATATACAAGGCATCAAGCGGTCGGGCGATGCACGATCGAAATGGCCCTTCATGGGACAGTGTGTCATTCCCGCAAGAGATAGTCGTTGGAGTGAGACTGACGCTTGTTGGTTCTTGTCGGTCGTGCGAACTTTTTGGATGGTCGAGCGTACTTTATCCATGAGCGGCGTATGATTACGTCACCGAGTTCAAAGGCGGCGGCGTTCATACCTTCGGTGGACGATTGTGGTATCTCAGTCTTTTCCGCTGAATGTATTCTTCAGCGTGATTCAAAGTGATTGGGTGGGTCTTGACGGACCCAAACCGGTTCGAGGTGTATCCTCTTTGGGCTTTCGCTCAGGGGTAGAGATTCGGGTTCATTTCACAGGAAAGGAGAGTTCATTATGAACGAGATCAAGATGAAAAGAGGGGGTCGAGATGTTCGATTCCGCAAGGTTGACACCCATTTCGCGGTTCGGCTAAGACAGGGACGAGCGCGGGATGAGCGTGCGTTGGCGGCATCGTGCGGTCCATCGAAATCCGAAGTTGTACATGTCGAGTCTACAGCCTCCGAGAAGATGGACATTTTTCGGGTCAAGGAATCCTCGAAGTTGGAAGAGACGATGGGCGACCTTCGCCGCGCGCCGGCGAGCGAGGTCGTCACCCATTTGTACGCGATGGACGACACCCCCGGGGGGGCGACGATTCCCACGGGCACCATGACCTTGCAGTTTAAGCCGGAGGTCGCGGAGGAGAAACGCGAGGAAGTTCTTGCGGAATTCGGTTTGGAGGTTGTCGAAGAACTGGATTTCGTCCCGAACGGATACACCGTGCGTTTGACCAGTGCGTCAAAAGAGAACCCCCTGAAAATCGCCGCGACCCTGCAACAACGAAAAGAAATGGTGACGGCTGAACCGGATTTGGCGTTCCAAGTCACCCGGGCACACGTTCCTGGCGATTCGCAGTATTCTATGCAGTGGCATCTCAAGAACCGGGGCGACGGGGTCGGACTTACAGCCGGCGCCGACGCGAAAGCGGAGCAAGCTTGGGACATCACCCGAGGTTCGCGGGACATCATTGTTTGCGTCATGGACGACGGGTTTGATCTAGAACACCCCGACTTCGCCTCTCCGGGAAAAATCGTTTCTCCGCGCGATTTCGGGCAGAACGATTTCGAGCCTCTTCCCGGGACGGCCGACGACAATCACGGAACCGCCTGCGCCGGAGTGGCTGTGGCCGATGAAAACGGAACCGGTTGCGTCGGTTTGGCCCCGGGGTGTGCCTTCATGCCGGTTCGGACGTCGAACTGGCTTTCCGACACCGATATCCGCGATCTGTTTCAGCACGCCATCGATCATCATGCCGATGTGATTAGTTGTAGTTGGTCCGCTTCTGCGGCTTACTTCCCCCTCTCGACGGTGATGAACGGGATCATTCACAAAGCCGCAGCCGAAGGAAGAAGCAACGGGAAAGGATGTGTGATTCTTTTCGCCGCCGGGAATGAAAACTACCCACTCAATGGTACGAAAAACGGCGTAAATTCGTTAAACGGATTTGCGGTTCATCCGGATGTGATTGCGGTTGGGGCGTCGAACAGTTTGGACAAACGGTCGGATTACAGCAATTACGGGCCGGAATTGGCCCTCTGCGCGCCATCGAGCGGCTCGCCGGGCCGGCGCGTGGTGACCACGGACCGTCGCGGCGCGGAAGGTTACTCCACCACCGATTACGCGGATGATTTCGGCGGAACGTCGAGCGCCACGCCGCTCTCCGCCGGACTAGCGGCGTTGATTCTATCCGTGGATCCGACGCTTACCTCCGCCCAAGTTCGCACGATCATGATGGATACCGCGGACAAGATCGACCAGACGGGCGGTCAATACGCCAACGGTCATTCGCCTCTCTACGGTCATGGGCGGATCAACGCACAGAAGGCCGTTGCTCGCACTGCGGGGACGGGAACAAACGCCCCGTTCAAAATGATGACCCTTACGCACCGGGTGGAACGCCCTATTCCCGATCTGGACCATATCGAAGAGGCCCTCTCGTTTCCGATCGAAGTCAATGCCAAGAGCATTGAGGTCAAAGTCGACATTCGCCACACCTATCGCGGCGATCTGCAAATTGGCTTGATTTCGCCGCGAAATGAGACGGTTGTTCTGATGGACCGGACCGGCGGTGGAGCGGATGATATCGTGACCACGTTTCGATCCAGCGACGATCCTGCGCGTTTTGCGGCGCTGATTGGGAAATCCGCCAAAGGAAACTGGAAGCTGAAAGTCGCGGATATGGCCAAGGACGACACGGGAGCTCTGAAGGAATGGAGCATCGGCGTAGAATATTGACGCTGATTTTTCTGTGACAACAGCGGGCACTTTCCACAAGCTCTTTGTTCGGCTTTGGAAGGTGCCCGTTTTTTTCCGGATCGCCACTCGGCGATTGCAGGCTACTTCATCGCATCGGCGAATACATGTTGAGCAGCAAGAACCCCCGCCCCGAGCGTGAATTTATAACCTTGTTCACGCAAGGACATCTCCAACGCCGCCAATACGCCCAACGTGTCGAACGCATCGACGTAACCCATATGCGAAAAGCGAATGATCTTCCCCATTACTTTGCCTTGACCGCCGGCGATCTGGAACCCATATTTCCCACGCATCGTCTTTCGCAAAACCCCTTCATCGACACCCGATGGAACATTGGCCGCCGTCACCGAATCCACCGGATCCGCCGGGAAAACGGTCATTCCCAACGCTTGAATCGCCGCTCGCGTCGCCTTGGCCAAGAGCGAAGTTTCAGACCAGATCGATTCCAGTCCGCGCTCCTTGATCCCCTTCAACGACACAAACGTCCCACGAACGAGCGAAACATTCGGCGTATACGGCGAATCAAACGTCTCCAGCGATTTTCGATAGGCCTTTAGATTGTTGTAGAGTGTCGGCGCCGTCCCGGAGTCAATCCGCTGCCACGCCCGATCCGAGACAGCTACATACGCCAACCCCGGCGGAAGCATCAACGCCTTCTGCGAGCCCGTCACATACGCATCGACACCCCATTCATCCATTTTGACCGGAATCGCTCCTACGGCGGTAATGCCATCGACCAAGAGAAGAGCACCTCGCTCCTTGGTCAACTTCGCAATCCCCGCGACATCACTCACCGCCGCGGTCGACGTCTCGCTATGAACCATGATGACCGTGTCGATCTTGCGATCGGCGTCGAGCACCTTGGCCACATCCGTGACCTTCGCCCCTCGACCCCATTCGATAGGGAGCTTCGTTTGTTCGATATTGAAAGCCGCACAGACCTTGCCCCACCGTTCGGCGAAATTTCCATTTTCGATCACCAGCGCCTTATGTCCCGGCGGGCAACATCCCACGATCGCCGCTTCCATGGCGGACGTACCGCTACCGGTAAATGTCAAACACGTGGCCTTGGTCTGAAACAGATACTGCAACAGCCCGTGCACTTCCTTGGCCATGTCCCGGAAAAACGCGGTCCGATGATGCTCCATCGGACGAGCCATTTCCAGCATCAAATCCTCCGGCACCATGGTCGGCCCCGGCGTGAACAATCGAATCTTTTTCATGCGGACTCTCCACTTGGCGCGAAGGCTCCTTAACAAATTCAATTTCGCGCCGCTTGGATTATACGTGGCAATTCCCGTGCCGCTACCGACAGAAGACATCAGCTGGTGTTACGACATTCTCCACTCGTCCCATCACACCCCCGGCCCCCGAAGTTCGGACGTACCAGCCATGATTTGCAAAACTCGCTCTTCGAATTCCTTGCCGCATTCCGGACATCGACCTGTTTCCGGCACCAGTCCCTTCAACGAATACCCGCAGATTCTGCAAACGGGAACCCCAAGTATCAGGAGTTTCCCTCGCAACTTCGTAGCTCCCCGGGAGCGATAAACAAGCCTCAAAACTATAAACGTGACTAAGAAAATCATCACAGCGCAGATGGGTACCCCTAAAAACATTGACACGCCTAAATATCGGCAAACAAATCCCGTGATGAAAAGAAGAGTGATGATCACGCCCGACGCCAACGCAATGGGAACCAAATCACGAGCTGCTTTGGAATCGGGAACTCCACCCATGACCTCCCAAAGTGCATAATCGCGCTGCTCCTTCGTTTCGAATAAGTCCAGCTCCGGCAATCTGGCCAGTGCAAGATTGAGAATGGTCCACTTCGTATTGTACATTCGCGTCGAGTATCTCCTCGATCGCTTTTATACCAAATTCTCGGCGAGAATCGCAGCTTCCGCTTCACTCAAAGAGAGTGAGTCAATGGGATCGAATCGGCCAGCGATATTGTAGGCCGGAAATATCGGTGACAAGTTGAGACCCTAAATCGCCACTTCCGCCTGCTTTTCCTCGACAGGTTTTCCGGCACCCGATGGATATCCGCTGGGCGGTTGAATGAAAAACGGCGGCGCGGCCACTTCGGCCTTCTTACCACGAACAAAGATCAGCAAGAATAGAAACTGCAACGAACACAGCACAATTCCGGTAATGGACAGTGCGACTTGTTCATCCGTCTCCGCTCGGATCGTCAAAAACGCAATCGACGCGCCCACTCCAAAAAGGCTCAAACACATCATGAAAGGCCGCACGGTCTCCCGCCAAAACCCCCTACGTTTGCTGGGCGTGATTTTGGTCAAGGCGAAAATCAAAGTCGCACCCGACGCGATACAAGCCATGACGATCCCAAACAACCGCGAGTTCCCCCCCATCACCCCATAGCATTCATCATCCTCGGAATCAACGACGGTCGCGGAGTTCTTCTCCGCCTTCAACCTCAATCCCGGAATCGCCAATTCCACCAACTCCCTTGGGCCGGAATCAAAAGCGCCTCGAAATACACTCTTGTCATACGAATCCGGCGACGTCATCGTCGCCACCAGCAGCGTGACAATCACTCCACCCATCAAGAGAAACGCCACGATCCCCCAGAACGCACGAGCAAATACCGATCGACCACGAACACCCGGCCCGCCCGCACCCGACGCCACCGGCGCGACAGCAGCGTACGCTTCAAAGGATCCCGACGGCGTACGCTGTTCCATCGACGCGGGGGCAACCGGAACCGCAAACGGCGGCAGCGAGGAAGATCTTAGGGGTTGCCGACCTTGACCAAAGGGACCGTCTGCCGGCGCTTCCAAGCGCCACCATGCCGTGGACTGCATCACCAACGCGACGATGCCGCCAATTCCGAAAGCAATGAACCCGAACTCCGGACGATGCGTGTTGAGAATGCTCGCGGCGATCAACGTCGAAATCCCGGCACCAA
>JBBTCX010000266.1:0-20104 GCA_038043045.1 Planctomycetota bacterium
AGAAAACCGCTCCCACGTCGGCCTCGCTTGTGTTGGTCGGAACATGCAACATACGCGGTAAGACTCAGCCCATGAAGATTCCCGTCAACATAACCTATCTGGACGAAACACCGGAGACCATGCGTCGTGTCAAGGGCGACCTATTCCGCATCCGCGCGGACTTTGAACTTAAGTTGGCGGACTATGGAATCACCGGACCGCCTGGGTCGGATTTCATCGGGTTAAAGGTCGCGGATACCGTGAAAATCAAAGTGACGGTTTTCGCGTCCACAGAGAAACCGCCCGATCCTCTCAAGGTGGATCGACCGGACGATTCAACCAAGCGCAATGTTGCGCCCCCACCTGAACGTTCACCTTCGCCACCGACGAAGGGACCATGAAGAACCTATCGCCTGGTTATCCGGGTATTCTCGGTTTTGTGGCGTTGTCCCCCATTCTGTTCACCGGCATTCTCGGTCTGGGTGGCGGTTGCGCCCTGACCCAAAAGCAATCCGCTGATGCTCGATTGTTTCCGCCACATCCCGAGTTTCCGCCGGAGCATCGTTTTTCGCTGGATGACTTGGTCTTGCTTTCCGTTCATCGCAATGCGAGCTTGGATGTCGCGCGGTACGAAGCGGAGGCCGCTCAAGGGTTGGTGGATCAAGTCAAAGCCCTGTGGCTTCCGCAATTGCGGTTTGATTTCGCGGCGATTGCCTACGACAACAACCTGAACTATGAGGCTCGCGCCTTTGACTTGGCCACGCTCAATGTGCCAATCACTGGCACCTACAACTTTGTGAACTCCCTGGCCTTCTCGCAAATTCTTTACACCGGCGGCAAACGCACGAGCGGCCTCAAACAGGCAAAAATGTACGCGGAGATCAAGCGGCTGGATGTTTTGCGACAGCAGGACGCGGTCGCTTTTGATGTGGCGAATTATTATCATCTGGTGTGTTTCACGAATGAAGTGGACGCGATTCTGGAAGATGCGGTACGCCGGTTACGGGTTTTTCGACAGGTGGCGGAAAACTTGACCCAACGAGGATCGTTGCGATCGAGCAA
Source organism: Planctomycetota bacterium (assembly GCA_038043045.1). GTDB lineage: Bacteria > Planctomycetota > Phycisphaerae > UBA1845 > UBA1845 > JBBTCX01. Next base: position 1,042 of record JBBTCX010000266.1, read on the forward strand.
TGTGGATCGTCTTCAGGCCGATTATTTTATTGCTCAACTGGAACAATTTCGCGTATTGGTTCAAGCCGGTCGTCAGCAGGCTTATGAAGCCCTGAAGCATTTCGTCGGCGTTTCACGCGACGAACCTTTGTCGCTCAAAGTGGCATCGCTGCCTCCGGCTTTGACGGCGACGGAAATGATCAGCGCTTACAATGAGGTGGTAGAGGGATTCTCACAACGACCGGAAGCGAAGCAATTGGACCTGTTCACCGAAATCCGCAGGGAGCAGGTGAAGTTTGCCAAGGTGGCGTGGAACCCCAACGTGGTGATCCTTGGGTCGTACCTTGATTCGCAGGGAAGCAACAACACCATTCTCGGTGCGATCGACGGTCTGCTCGCTTCGTTGATCGTGGATGTACCCATCTATGACGCCGGGCGATTGGGCAAATTGCGCGAGGCGTTGGGATTTGAGAATGCTTCGCTGGCTTTTCAGCGACAATTCGAGGAGCTGATTACGCTGCAAATCGAAGTGACAGCCATCGACACTCAAAAAGCCTTGGCGACGGAGATGAAAGCGGCTCGGGCGCGCGCAGCGGCGATGGAACATTACGATGCCACTCGACAGGCGTATAGTCGGGAACTGTTGCCGGCTTCGGCTGTGGCGACGGCGATCGGCCTTGACATGCTGGCGAAGATTCAGCACGCTCAATCGTTGTACGCATATCATGACGCCCGAGCACGATTGAAACGCGTGACCGCCGACCGGGAGGCGCAATATGGATATTAAGCCGAGACCGATATGGGGCAGGTCTTCGACAGGATGGCGTAGCTTTGCCCTTATATTGCCGATTTTCACGATAGGCGCTTTGTTTCCGTTCGGGTGTAAAACGCCGGAAAAACGAACTTCCGTAGAGTCGGATGGTCCGAATGCGGCGACGCAACCAACCTATGACACGACGGCTCCGAAACCTGTCGCGCCGCGAGATCGTTTGGAACGGCAAGCATTGAATAGAGAGGGTGGTCTGCGTAGCGTCGATCGACTCATGGACAAGCGGACGCCGTTGCCGCCGTTTGATCGGCCGACCTTGCCGCCGCTCGATCCCGATCAAAAAATCAGCGAAGGCGTTCCGTTGCTGGATGATCGGGATCCCTTTGCAGAACCGCCGCCGCTTCCGCCGAAGGAAGTGACGATCCATGTAGGCATCGGTCGATCCACCTACAAGACCCGCGAACGAGAGGAAGTTCTCAGCGCGATTCAACCCTTCATTGATTTGGTTCACCGCGAGGTCAACATTCGCGGCGAAGCGCAACTCCATGAATCGGCGGATGAAATGTTCTATTCGTTGCTGGATGGAAAGAACCAGTTGGCGGCTTGCAACGTCTTCGAGTATTTGATCATCCGAGATTGGCTTGCAAGCAAGGAAGACAATGGGACGGTGTTGTTAGCGACGGCCACGCCCGCTCATCCTCGGACCGAAAATCTCGACGCGGACTTTGTGGGAACACTCGGATCGTCGATCGAGTTGATCGTGGCCGCCGATTCCATCTACAAAAAACCGAAAGATTTGAAGAGCGCAAGGTTGGCGTTGGCGGCGAACTTGGTTCCAGCCCCTGGCGCGTTCCTCACAAGGCTTTTGGCCGACCTCGGTCATCCACGCAGCCAGCCGTTCTTTTCGTCCGTTGCGCTTCGTCGGTATCCCAAGGATTGTGTCATTGACGTGCTCAAAGGAAAGGCCGACGTGGCCTGTGTCGATCAAGGAACCGTCGGGGCGTTGTGTCGTTTCTACGGAATTCAGGGGCGAATTCGCACGTTGGCCGTTTCGCCGCGGTACAACGTCGACGCGCTCTTCACCAGCGCCAACAACTTGGCCACTCACCGCGAGGAAATTGAACTCACCCAGCGACAGCTTACGACACTCGGCAAAGACCCGGAAGGTCAAGAGGTGTTGTTCTTTTTTGATGTCGAGGGGTGGAGCAATTACCGCGACGACGACATCGCCACGCCTCGGGCGCATTACGCGGATTATTTGAAGTTTTTAGACGAAACTCCCGTGGATTTGCTTCCGTTGCTCGACCCCAAAGCCCTGGTCGACCGGCGGACATATGATCGGTTTGGGGATGAATAGGTGTATTTATGGCAGCAACTCTCGAAGAAAACGGCTAATTTGGCGGAGGGATCACGGTCATAAGCCGATCTCATTTCGAACGGACAGAGTGGTTATTTCGCTCGACTGACACAAGCGCTAGTTCAATCGTCAATCCCGGTCCAAAAGCCGTCGCCAAGGCCAACCCCGGTTCGCCGGAATCGAAGAACTCCTTCATAATGAAAAAGATCGTCGGCGATGACATGTTCCCGAATCGTCGATATACGCCGCGAGACCAACACAACGCATCGGGTGCCAGGCGCAGGCACTGTTCCACGCTTTCCAGAATCTGCGTGCCACCGGGATGCACCAGCCAATGGGCCACATCCTCGCGGCGCAGATTGTTCTCCTGCAAGAACCGGTCGACCGCCGCGGGAAGGTTCGCCGCCAGCGATTCCGGCAAATCTTGCGACAAGCGCAACTGCAGGCCATGATCCCCCGCGAACCAAACCATCTGATCCGCTAATTCAGGAACGGTCACACAGCGACAATCGATGACACGAACCCCCGACGGATTCGGCGAAAGCAACATCGCCGCCGCCCCGTCCGCAAACAACAGATTCGCGGTCATTTGATCGATTTCATCGGTGTATTGAAAATGCAGTGATGAAAGCTCGCACGCCACGACTAAGGACTTTCGCTTCAACGCCGCCTGCTGATAAACCAAACGCATGCCCGCCAACCCCGCGGAACAACCCATGAATCCGAGATTCCACCGATCGGCGGAATGTGGAATCGGCGTTTGGGTCAGAATCGGCCTTTCCAGTCCGGGGGATGACGCGTGCGTGCAGCTCGCGGTGACCAACGTGTTTACTTGAGCCAGCACTTCCGGTGAAAACCCACGAAGCGCGCGCAACACCAAGGGTCCGGCGGCCTGATCAAACGCCTCCGTCCGCGCGGCCATTCCTGGTCCGCGAGGTTGTTCGCTCGCCACGCGAAAAAGCACGCCCTTGCCATGATCTTCTTGAAAGTCGAGCGCGGCCAGATGTCGCTTTTCGATTCCGGTCAGCCTGACAATTCGTTGAAGAAGTTTCGCGCTGCGAGGATTGATGCAACCGTCCTTGAGAAACTGAGCGGATTGTTCAACGTTGAGAGAACGCTCCGGGACGGCGGTGCCAATCTGTTGCACAAAACACGCGGGGGTTTGATTCTCTTTTTCGAGAGTTCCAACCGTGACCACCGCCCACCCCAACTTTCAGCCTTTACCTTTAGGTCCCTTAGAGAGCACCCTTCACATGGACGGCCTCGACCAATCGCGTCAGCCAAGGGCGCGGCAGCATCGGCCTTCGAGCTGCAATGTACTGAATGAGCGCACTTCCCAAGACAGCCGCAATCCAACGCGTACGCCGAACTACCGGACGATGATTCTTCCTCATCAAACTCGCATAATTGTTTAACAAGTCTACACCGGAAAGAATGGTTTTCGTGGCGCAATTCGCGCTGACCATGGCCTGCCCAATGCCTTCACCCGTAAACGGTTCCGCGTAACCCGCCGCGTCGCCGATCAACAACACATTTCGGTCACCAAGCCGATCAGGAATCCAGGGAAACCCCGCCGTTCCCCGAGCTCCGTAATGCCTAGGCGCATTCTCGGGAAGCTGTTCCCAAATTTCCGCGTTGGGGTTCATGCGACGAAGGCGATCATACGCCCTTTCATTGCCCATGTCCGTGGCATCGCAAGCAATCGCAACGACACTCGCGTACTCTTGCGGAGTAGCCAACCCGACATACCCTCCTCGTAGCCAATGAAGCTCGACGCTTCCCAATGGAGACGACAAACAACGCGTCGGCTGAATCCATTGTTGAGCAATCATCGGGCGCGACCGGCTCGTATTATGTATTCCCAATTTCGCGGGAAGACCGCCCAGACCGGTGGCGAGGAGAATGGCTTTTGCCCGAATCCGCTCGGCTCCCAAGATCACGTCCCATCCTTGTTCCGATTGTTCGAGCGCGGCGGCTTGGCCGTACCGAATTTCAGCGCCCGCCTCACCCGCGGTATTGGCCAGACAAGCATCCATCTCCGCGCGGGGAACGACCCATGTGGCTCCGTGCGGATTGCACGTCAAACGATAGGAACCAATTACAAACGATACTTGCGAACCGGGAAGACCGGGGATTTCGCGGTCAGGTCCAAGAAGCTGCTTAAACCTCGCCGCCGCCCGGCCTGAAAGGCACCCGCCGCAGACCTTCTCTCGTGGGAAGAACCTCTTTTCGATCAACAGGACGCTTCGTCCGGCACGGGCCAGTTCGATGGCCGCCGTTGAACCGGCAGGCCCCGCTCCAATGATTGCGACGTCGATCATCCAGTGCCTTCTGAGTCGGCCTCGCTTGGCATTCCGCAGTCAATCCACTCGATCAACTGAAGGCGCTGCTCTTCGTCAGGTCTCGGCACAATCAACAAACGAGGGGGCATGTCGCCCAACGCACCCGCGCGCAATCGAATACGATCCGAAAACTCCCGAGCCATCCCCAAGGTGTTGAAGTCGATTTCTTGGGGGGCGTCCGTTCGATCCCAGTCACTCTCCAGCGTGAGGCTATGACATCGAAGGCAATAATCTTGAAAAAAGCGAGCCCCGAAGTTTTCATAAGTGGATTCCAGGACATCGCAATTCACGTCACCGGGATCGGGAACGTTTTCCAGCGGAGAATCCGGACTGCATCCAACCCCTGAACCCAACATCTCGGCCGCAAGGACCACTAAAGCAGAATAAAGAGCCCACTTCCTGGAAGTGAACGTCCTCCACATTTGCTGCAATCGAATCACGATGAAAAACACCTCCTGCGGTCATTCACTCGGCGATACCAAGATACCGATTATAGGTCTACGGACGCCGTAATCAAAACTCGGGTCCAAAGCTTTGAAAAGCGGCCTATAGGAGTATACTTCGACCATGAACGGGAAAAGCTTTTCAAGTCGTTGCGGGCGAACTCTTCTTTTGGGCTTCTTGGGGATTCTGGGCTGCAATCCCGATCCTGGTGGTTCCGGCGATTCCTGTCCGGCTGGGAGCGGCAATGCTGCGACGACGGTCAGCTACACCAACGACATCGTTCCGTTGTTCACTACCGCCGGTTGCCTATCGTCGGCCTGCCACGGCGGAACGTTTCCTGCTTCCCAGTATAACCTAAGCACTTACGAATCTTCATTTGCACGCGGGGATGATGCCACCCGCCTCACCGTGTGCAACATTGTTCCCGGCGATCCGGCCCGCAGTTTTCTGATCGAAAAACTGCGCGACGATAACCCGCGCGTAGGCGATCGCATGCCGCTCGAACGAGAACCGCTCACAGAAGAAGAAATCGTATTGATCGAGACTTGGATTCAGGAAGGCGCTCGAAGCAACTAACCGCGAATGGGATGAAATCGGAGCAACGCGATTTCAACGGCCAATACCCAAAACTTCGCGATGATTGACAGTAAACTTTAGTCCCTCGACGATGGATTGTCCCTATTGCTCCAGTCCTCATGGAGGACGGGCGGAGTATTTATCAAAAAGGAATACGCGAGATTTCGATATGACCAGCAGGAAGTTCCAAGCGTTTGGGATCTCGATCATACTCGTCGGCGTTTTTCTTTTTCCCGGTTGCTTACCCCAACCGGATGTTCACCAAGACGATGACGACCAAGGCGTGTCGACTGGAAGTATGATGACGATTGCTGGCACGGGCCAAGCCGGATTCAGCGGCGACGGGGCCTTGGCCACAACGGCACAATTGGATTCTCCCGTCGGCGTCATCGAGCGGCCTTCCGGTGAGATCATCATTGCGGATTTTGACAACCACCGTGTGCGTTCGATTGATCCAAGCACTGGCATCATCACCACGCTGGCGGGTACAGGGTTGTCCACGGGCGACGGCGCGCTCAATCGTCCAACCGAGGTTCTGTTCACGTCCGACGGAGCATTTTTAGTAGCGGCATGGGGTGAGCATCGAATCTATCGATATCCCGCCACAGGAACCCGCGAGGTAGTTGCGGGGAACGGGGCTGCGGAATGCGCTGCGAATGAACCGTCAACACCGGCATCAGCCGCGGCGATCCACTTTCCGCGAAGCCTCGGGGTTCTTGGCAATGGCTCCCTGGTGTTTGCCGAGCAAGGCTGTAATCGTCTGCGACAGGTAACCGAACAAGCCATATTAGGGACATTCGCCGGCACTGGTAATCCCGGCTACTCCGGTGACGAAGGGTTGGCACTCGTTGCCGAATTCCACGCGGCTCAAGGAGTTCCGAGTTTCCCGGCTTTTGGAATGTCCCTGAGCCCGGAAGAAATTCCCGACGAACTGTACGTAGCCGATACGGAGAATCATGTGATCCGCGAGATTAACCTTCGTAACGGCAACATTGAGACGTTCGCCGGAACTGGAAGCCCCGGTTTCACCGACGGTCCGCTTACTCAGGCCACTTTCAATCGACCGACAAATGTATTCGTAGGGTCCGATCACGCGATCTGGGTCGTGGACGGTGGCAATCACGCCATCCGCCGCATTGATTCTTTGGGAACCGGTGTCGCAACCGTCGCGGGAACCGGCACGGCGGGCTTCAACGGGGACAATTTGCCCGCGCTTCAGACGCAATTAAATGATCCAAGCGACGTTTTCGTAACCCAAAACGGGGATGTGCTGATTGCAGACTCGGGAAATCATCGAATCCGCCGCATGTCCATTGCGCCCTAAGAAGTGGGCTAAAACGATGAAGACGACTGGAATTGGGTTGATAAGACTACCTTTTGGTCGTACAATTCGCCGTTGTGGGGGGAAGAAAAGTCCAAATGTGCTCGTCACAGGGTTGGCGGTCCGATATGTTGAGAATTTTCACTTTGCTTCTTGCGTTTTCTCTTACTATTTTTAGCGGATGTGATGAATCAATTCCGGGGTCCCTTTCGACATCCGAATTGGATCCGGTGGAGCGAGGCAAGACGCTTTATCAGGGACTGCGCTGCATTAACTGCCATGGAACAGATGGGCTGGGAAAATCTGCGTTTCCCGGTGCACCTCGAATTGTCGGAAGAAGCTCTTCTGACATTCGTAAGGTCGTGGTTGATCCTTGTGATAACCCAGAAATCGTCAACAACTGTCACCCGCTCAAAATGTTGGATTTGACCGAATTACAGCTTGATGATCTGGCTGAGTACTTGGCGTCCTTGGCAGGCGCTCAATTGGAAAATTCAGGTCCAGTGCCAGACAATGTCACTGGTCACATTTCCACGATTGCGGGAAACGGCGTATCTGGGAATCAAAAGGAACCAAGGATTCTGGCGAGGCAACAATATTTGTATTGGCCACAGAATGTGACGCTTGATCCGCAAGGGCGGGTGGTCATTGCGGACTGGAATAATTACATGATCCGGCGTATCGAGCGGACGGGCTGTCAGGAAATTACTGATTCGAGCGGTCAGGTGGGAATGGATTGCCCGATCGTGAGTTTGGTGGGCACGGGAGGTTTGGGGGACAGTTGTTCGACAAAGGCAAATCCCGTATTGGCGATTGACGCGGTGATGAACCACCCGGTGGGTGTGTTGTTCGACGATTTCATTCCAGGGCAGAACAACATCATTTTGTGGGGCTGGCATCAATGGAAGATCAAGTACATTCCCGTGGACGAGCAGGGCAACACGGGGCAAATGTATTGCCTGTTTGGAAGCGTTCGAGGGGCGACAGACGACAATCTTCCGGCCGGTTATGAGATTGATGGAGTGGTAGGTCCCACGCGTTTCAACCTGCCGAGTTCTTGCGTCTATGACAATGCCGGAAACTTTTACGTTTCCGATCAAGGCAATTTGAGAATACGCGTCATTCATTCCGACGGAGACGATGACAATAGTTCTGTGGAAGCGTTTGTTCAGTCCAGGGCAAACAACCTCATTACCACGCTGGCTGGCGGAATGCTGGATGAATTTGGGAATTTTCGCAGAACAAGGGCGGATTTTTCCGATAGCGGCGACGGCGGCCCGGTATCGCAATGCACGTTGAACGTCCAGTCCGGTTTTGACGCGATTCCGCAAATGCGACTTGCCCTGGATAAAGAGCGAAACCTACTCTACGTGGCTGACTCGGAAAACAACCGTATTCGCGTAATCGATCTCAACGTCAATCCGCCAAGGATTGACACGTTTGCCGGTGGTGGCGCAGATGTCGTTGCCAACGAGGTTCCCGCGACTCAAGCGAAACTGCTCCGACCGGCCGATGTGGATGTGTCACCGGATGGCAGCGGCGACGTACTCATCACCGACTCGTTTAACCATTGCGTGCGATTGGTGTCGTTTGCATCGCGGCAGATTCATACCGTGGCCGGCGCGTGCGGACCGGACAATGGGGGCTACGAAGGCGATGGTGGTCCGGCCACGCAAGCTCGGTTGTATGAACCGGGGGGATCGGCGATGGCGTTGGATGGGACGGTGTACATCGCCGATACGCTCAATCACCGCGTTCGCCGGGTGAACCCGTAGGCGAAGGAGAGGGAATTGAATACGCGTTATTTCATAGCCGGATCGGCGCTGCTTTCTTGCCTGGTGGTTGTTACCAGCACATGCACCTCGCCGGTATTGCCACAGGCGGAAGGTGATCCGACGTTGCGCGCGATCGCCGGGTTGGAGCTGTACTCGCAGCGCGGGTGCGCGGCCTGTCATTGCAACGACGGCGTCGGCGGATGCAACCTGGACGCGCCAAGCTTGCAAGGCGTCAGCCGCCAGAACATCGCAGAAATGCTACGCGAGGATCAAGTTCTTTTTCCTCATCCGCTCAAGATTACCGTATCTGATTCGCAAGTCGGGGACTTGGCGGCGTTTTTCAATTCCCTGGATCCCGCTACGGGAATCGAGGGCAATAGCTTGGTCACCCAAGGGTACCGGTATTACATTCGCGGCGGGTGCGTCACCTGTCACTTGAGCAGTGGGCAAGGCGTGAATCAAGGCGGTTTGGGGGTCGCGATTGCGGGAACGGACCCGGACAACATCTACGCGGCGTTAGCGGGTGCCATACCTTGTCATCCGCGTCAGCGCACGGTTCCTGAATCACCGTCGTCGGAGTGTCGTTTTCCGATTGCCACCAACGACATGGTGCAGACTCTAACGGATACCCGTCCGCCGGACACCGACGACGAACGGGTGATGCTTTCGTACTTTCTGAGCTTTATCGCGCCGCCGCCGACGACGGGCGTGGTGGAGAAATGCAACGACCTTACCGGTGAAATCTGCACGATCGCGGGCAACGGGATCAGCGGGTTCACCCGCGACGGGGTTCCCGCTACTGAGACGTTATTGTTTTCACCCCTGGAGCTGGAGCTTACCGACTGGAACGTCGACGGGGTGCTCGATCTGGTCATCGTCGACTGGAATAATCATCGAATTCGCGTGGTTTATATCGATACGGTGATTGACGGCGTGGCGAATCGAATGGAGAGCATCGCGGGAACGGGCAAAGTGGCAGGCAGTGACGCTCTGAATCACCCCACCGACGTGGCCTTTGACGCGAATGGGGCGTTGGTGATGGCCAACTGGCACAACCAAAACATCTATCGTTACGCTCGTGGGTTGGTCGACGGCGGGGATCGGGATCAATTGGCCGGTCTGTGCGATCTTAAGTGCAGCGAGGATGGCGAGGGCCCGACGCGCGTGGATGAAACGTTTATCGCGTTGCCGACTTCCGTGGCGATCCATCCGGATGGTCGCATTTTCTTCGCCGAGGGCGGTTGCAGCCGAATCCGCGTGTTGACAGTGGGTTCCACCCGCGAGACCCAACAGCCGATTCAGTGTATCACTCCGGTTCATCTGTATCCCGACGGCATGATCGAAACCCTCGCGGGCAAGACAGGGACAAAGGGATATCAGGGTGACGGTGGTCCCGCTTCCGCAGCCGTGTTTAATATTGACGATTCGCCGCTGAATCCCAACTTCGGGCTTTCGTTTAGCCCGGAGAATCCGCCTCACCGTCTCTACATTGCAGACTCGTTGAACCATTGCATTCGTTTTCTTGATCTAACGGTTGATCCGCCCACGGTTCATTGGTTGGCAGGCGTGCCGGAGTCGGCGGGATACGAAGACGGAAAAGCCTCTTCGGCCAAGTTCAATTTCCCGACGAACGTCTATGCGAATACCGATGGAAGCGTCTATGTTTCAGATACACGTAATCATGCCATTCGCCGGATCGATCCTGACGGAGAGAACGTGTCCACCGTCGCGGGCACGGGTCGGCGCGGATTCAACAGCGATAACCTCTCGGCCGCCGAAGCCCTTCTGGACAGTCCGGGTGGCGTGGTCATTCATCCCGATGGGCGGGTGTTTATCGCAGATTTGGGCAATAACCGCGTACGCGTGATCCATCCATAACGGCCCCCCGCTCGACGGCGTCTGGGTTGGTGCGGTAGCCTTCTTCTCATGTTGCGTCAACGCGTTTCAGAAATCATGGACGATCCCCGGGTTGATCCGATCGCACACGCTCAGGCTCTACGCGCTTTGAATCGCGTGAACGGCCTGCTCGGTGTGGATCGATGTTTGAAGCGAACCTTGACAAGATTTGGTGACGAGGGATTGTCGATCCTGGACCTAGGATGCGGCGGTGGTGGATTCTTGGCAAACCTACGTCGCGGGCATGAAAACCACTGGCGGAATACGTTGGTTGGGTTGGATCGATCGGAGCAGGCCTTGAAAAGTGCCCGCGATTGGCACTCTGGAACGATACACTGGGTGTCCGGCGATGCGTGTCGAATTCCCCTGGCGAACGAAAGCGTGGATGTGGTAACGTGTTCCCTTTTTCTTCACCATTTTGACGAGGCCGACGGGACGCGGATTCTTCAAGAGGCCGCGAGAATCGCTAAGCGGGGAATCGTGATCGGAGACCTCTTGCGATCACGGTTGGCTTGGGTAGTGACCTGGTTGATGACGAGGGTTTTGAGCCGATCCAGAATCTTCCATGTCGATGGGCCGCGATCGGTCCGGGCCGCGTTTCGAAAAGACGAATTGGCGAACCTCGCCCGAGACGCGGGTTTGAACGGCGCGACCGTGAAAAAGAGCTTCCCCTTTCGCCTGGTCCTCACTTGGGTGAAAGACGCGAATCCGATCAAACCTTGATCCGTATCCCCCCACGGTAGCATTCTATTCACCGCAACAACCAGCAGCCCCCGCAAAGGCATCGAGGATGAAAATCAAGTCGGAAACATCAACGAGCCCGTTGCCGCCGCAAGGTGCGAGGTCGGACAGTGGACATGACGCCTGACTCGAAGTTCCGTCAATGACGCACAGAATGTCCAACATATCGACACTTCCATCTCCACCGTCGGGGGCAATGTCGCCGAAGAGGCGCGCATCGCACTGGCACTCATCGGGTAGGCCGTTGGCGTTTGCGTCAAGCGACGTGCCATCGCGGATGTCACAAGGATCGGGGATGCGGTTGCCGTTGCAGTCGGTTTCGCACTCATCGGGAATGCCGTCGTCGTCGCAATCGGAACCGATGATTTCACCGAGGATTTTCATCGAAAGATTGAACGGACCGCCCTGAAACCAGTTCACACCGGGAGCTTGCAATGCGGTGAAAAAGCCGACGGACCCGGTGTATTCTGCGGTTTCCCAAAAGAAGGTGTCGGAGGTTGTCGGCGTGCTGTTAAATATTTCGATGAAATAACTTCCTGGAGCGATCACCAAGGGATAAGCGAAGAAGTAGGCGTGTTCCCATACGTCGACGCCAAAGTGAACTTCGCCGGTGATCATGCGTTCTACGCGGATGTTGTTTTCGGCGTAGATCACTTCTCCGGGCACGCCCGTGTCCCCACGGTGGATCAACACGGAGACGTGATCTTCGGGGAATTCCAGCGCGGGTGGGCCGTTAAATGGTCTATAGCCGCCCCAAATCGTAATCTTGCGAACCGTCTGCGTTCGCAAGAGATTTAACGGAACGGCGCGAGAACGAACCCCAAAGCCATTGTTGTTGGCGTCGGCAATCACGGCGCCGCTGATCAAGTGTTCATGAAGGATGATGTTTTCGCGCTGTGGGCCTAGGGCGATGTCGGATTCGTCGGGAATTCGATTACCATTGCAATCGGAAGCCAAGGGGCAATCAATGACCCAGACATCGTCGACATACCAACCAATATTTCCGGCGCAGCCGTCCTTGCCGAAATCAAAACGAAGTCGGATGGTCTCACCGCCGCTGACGAGACCGCCAAGGAAGACAATGGACGTGCCCCACACTCCGGAGCTACCAGTAAAGCCGGTTTCACCGGCGATCGGATTGGTGTTTCCGGCGGACTCAGGAAGGAGTGTGCCGTTGGCCGGGTTAAAGACGTAGGCCGGTGTGGGAACCACGTGAAACGGACCGTCGTTCACGCTGATCTTAACGTTTCCGCCGTCAAAACCGGTCTCGGTTGCGAAGAAGTGTTCGAATGTCAATAAAGGAAAAATTAACTCGGATGGCAGCTTGATTTCTGGGCTGAAAAGCGAATGGATGGAGGATTCATCGATGTCGAAACAATCGCCGAAGAAGGGATCGGCGCAGAACCAGGCCGTTCCTTTTTGTCCAAGCGGCAATTCGTCGGTCTGAATCCAATCATAGGGAGTGGGCGGGCCGGCGGGTCCGGTGCTGAATACCTTCCACCCATTGGTGCCGTCCTCGAAGCTGTCGAAGAAGATCAAGACGGGCGGTTTGCAAAGGTCGGGATCATTGGGATCTAAGACCGATTGGTTTTGGCCACAGCGGCCTGGAGTATCCATTTCTACGGCGCGGAGACCTGCAACGACCTGTTCGTAGTCGTCCACGGAAAACATACTGGAGGATGGTAATCCCGTTCTGGGATCATTGGGGAACGAGCCAACCAAATCCAAGGCAGACTGACGAAAGGCTTCATAGGCGTCCTCAAAATCCGAGCTCGGCGTGAGGTAAGTGGTTAATGCGCGGTACCACACAGCGCCGGATTTGATGAGTCCAATGCCTATGACCGTTTGAGCGTTGAAGGTTTTTCCGTCGGTGATGATGGCGAATGCATGGTTGGGCACGCCGCTGCCGGAGTGGACGCCGCCGGAATCATTGACTTGGCATTGCATGAGCGAGCTGTTGGCCCTTGGTGGATCGTCATAACAGGCCGGGTTCCACATGTCGCGAATGGCGCCGCCGAATTCCGTGCCGTCCTCGGAAACCAACCAGCGGACTCCGTCGACATTGCCGGGGCTTCGGCTGCACACGTTGGGGTCGGAACTGCGGAGATTGTTCGGCGTGTCGGTGCCTGGTCCGGACTCATTGGTGGGCCAAGGGGTTCCGCCCGGTGCTCCCGGTTGTGCAACGTTTCCGTTAAAAAGGTCGACGATTTCACCGAACACGTCGGAGAAAGATTCATTGAGTTGTCCGGATTGGTTTTGGTAAATGAGTCCGGCGGTGAATTCGGTCACGCCGTGAGTGAGTTCGTGGGCAACGACGTCATCGGTCGCAATGGTAGGGCAAAAGACGGCTTGAAAACCGTTCCAGAAGGCATTGGGGCAACCGTCCCAATCGACATTGACCGAAGCAATGATGGACAAACCTGTGTCGTCAATACTGTCTCGTCCGAAAGCATTGGCGTAGTATTGGTAGACGTCGCCGGCATAGTTGTAGGCGCGGTTTTCTTCAGGCTCGCCCGTAGGCAGGTCGCCCTCCAATCGCACCAAATCGCCGGGGAGGTCGTCAAGCGAGCCGATCCCGGATGCATCGAAGATCGCACGAAACAGGCTCGTATGGATCATGCTCCATTGATCCAGAATCTTTCCATCATGCGCATCAATGAAAAAGGCTTCTCGAATGCGGAGTTTTCCGTCGACCAAAACGACGTGATAGGCTAGGTGTGGGCCGATGGATGGATCGCCGTACCAGCCGGGATCAACGACGACGAGTTCTGCCTTTTCAATGACAGGATTGGCGGAAACAAGTTGGGCTTGAGCGTGGGTGATGGCAACGGCGGATGAAATTGTGGGGGTCGCGTTTAGTTTTTCGGGAATGGGATAATAGTGGCCGTTGGCGGCAAGGAAGGCCCCGGTGGAATCTTGATGAACGTTGAGGACGCCGGAAAACACGGGGACCCGTTTATGAACCTGCTGGTAAACGGTTTGGGTGTGGGTGAGAGAGTCGGTCTTTGAACGCACTTGGGTCAACTGGGTCGCGGGACTCGTCAGCCCAAATGAAGAACCGTATTGGCCGAGGAAATCAGAGGGATCGGCGCCAGTTGCTCGACCGGCGGGGATTGCAACGGGAATTCGTCCTCCGTTTGCGCCGCTCACGAACGTGGCCAAACCGGTCTTGGTTGAACGATGGATTTCGACGGCGGTCGGCTGTTGGGCCGACACCAAGCCCGCAAAGAGCGCTTGGCTCAAAAGGAAGCAAGAAATGTTCGTAACTTTCCGTAGTCCACGAGTATTCATGTTATGCTCCGACTCTTTGCCTCTTTGTTATGCGTGCATAGGCCGTGCTTGTACATTCGACGGCATTTTTCCGGCGACTTCCACTTTCGCGTTGTGGGTTCGGCCCGCGCTGGGAGGAAAACCCCCCTTCCATTTATAGCGATCCTTGCAACCAACCCGGTTAGAGTTTGAAGTATAGTGGAACGGCGGATTGATGTCATCCCTACGCGGGGACCAATCTTACAAGTTGGTCGTGGACCTTGGGCTGGGTGCGACGGAGGCTGAGGAATGGTTGAATCGGTCATGGTTGTTTTCCCTTGGGACCTGATGGACGAAGGGATCGAGTCGGTCTTGGATCGGTTGCAGGGCGAAGTCGGGGTAAGCGGAATTGATACTTGGGTTGGGTGTCCGGCGGTGACGAGAATCCGACCGCGCAACGTTTTCCCGAGGGTGATTCGAAATAGCGGCGGTCTGTACTTCGCGCCAACCGAAACTCATTACGCCGCGACGCGGTGCAAACCGGTGTTGGCGGAAGGATTGAAAGGCCAAGATGTTCTGCGTCGAGCCATGGAAGCCTGCCAAGAGCGAGGTTTGAAACTTCGGGCGGTGGTTTCCACTTCTCGAACGGGTCGGCTGGCGCATCGGTATCCCGAAATGGCCTGTAAGAATGTGTTCGCGGCGCGGTCGGAGCAGTCCGTTTGCTTGTCTAACCCGGATGTGCAAGCCTATTTGGAAGGCTTGGTTCGTGATTTGAGCAGCCACGATTCACTGGCCGGCATCGTCTTGGCCGATGTCTGCACCGCTTGGGCGGATGCGTACACGGAGGAATGGAGTGACCTGCCGAATATCTCGACGGATTTTCGGCACCTGTTGGCCATTTGCTTTTGTGAATCTTGTCTGCAAAAGGCGAATGCGGTGGGTGTGGATGCATCCAATGCTATGGGGGCCGCACAAGAAATCATGGATCGAGCGTTGGAAAAACCCTCGCAATTATCAGGTTTCAAATCCGAAGAACTGTCCGAAGATCACCCGATTCGTAGTTTCCAACGGTGGCAAGAGCGCGAACTCAACGGCGTGCTTCGGCGACTTCAAGAAGCAACGGAGTTTCCGATCACGCTACTTGATCCAAGTGATCCCCATGCGGTTCATTGGCCGATGAGGCCGCGCTTCAACTGCGACGCGTTATCCTCTGTGCTTCGGCCCATCGAGAGGGACACGGATTCCAAACCGATGACCGATGATCGGTCAATAGCAACTGAGATTCTATTTCCAGCTTGCTGGTTATTAATCGTTCCGTCTGAGCAAATCGTCAAGACGGTTGAAGATCAGGCACAGCGAAAAATCCAACGCATCGTCTTCGATCATTACGGAGCATTGACGGAAGACGTTCTCACAAATATCAGGCGGGGAATCCGTTTTGCCAAGCGAGGGTAAGCTCATCGAGCATCGGGCATTTATCCCGCTTGGCTGGCGAAGGTTCTCAACGACGAATCATCATGCGGAACGACCAACGCGGCGCCCGGCGCGACGATCGGGAAACCGTCGTAGTGCACCGGCGCGGAAGAACGGTTCACGGCCAGGAGGCCGAATTGGAGACCGATGATTTGTTCCAAAAGCGTAGCCACGAGGTCCGTGCGCTGGACCGAATAAGACTTGAAGTCGAAATCGTATCCGGGAACCACCAGACGAATCACTTGACCGCCTGCGGAAAGGACATTTTGATACACGGAATCTTGGAACACGGAAGGGTCAATTTCGATCCGTACGGAATAGTTCACGGGACGCCAGGAGAACTTGTCGCGGTCAGCAAACCCCTCGTTTTCATCGACAGTATAGAGGAATTCGCAACCGGGTCGAAAAGCCTTGAACAACGACGGCAGCCACCGCGCAAGAAGGACATACGTTGAATCTCGTGCTGGTACAACGACGCGGATCACATTTCGGGAATGAGAAACGATGTCGATCAACGCCGCCATCTGGCCGGGTTCACAGTCCAGTTCCGGCGCGCCGTCCGCACTCACTTCAATCGCCTGGATACCGTCCTTTTCATTCCAGCCGCTTGAACTCGGAACCCAAGCCAATCGAAACCGCGATGCCAAGGCGCGGGCATATGAACATTCGTGGGGCGGCATGCGAACGAGTTGTTTGAACCAAGTGAAAGCGCCGTAGATGCTCTCTGCGTCGCCGGACCGCAAACCCGTACGAACAACAATCGCCGGTTTCGGCATCAAGGGTAGACCGAAAGATTGTTCCTCACCACCGATCACAACAAGCTGATCGTGAACCTCTTCCACCGGACCACCGTCATCGTACACTTTCAATGCCTCAAATCGTTGCCCCATTTCGCGGATCAGCTCTCGAAAACCGGCTTCGCGACGGCTGGGAACGTGATACTGACCCAGATGCGACTGAGGATGCCCCAGGATGGACAGCAGCCAATGAACGGCCGACACGCTTTCGCCGTAAGTTGTCGGAGTTTCTGCCACAGGATCGATATCCAAGAGGACAACCGCGCCGCCGTCGGTCATCTTGAAAAGGCAGATCGGTCGATTCGATGTCACGTCTTGGCAGCACATCGAAACCAGCAGCGTGGTATACCCATGTTTGCGACAAAAGGCCTCTTGTTCCGGCGAGCGTCGGAATTGGTTCTGAACGAAACTGCCCGGTTTTCGACCCGACCAAGCATAAGGAAAAACATCCCAGAGGGCGAACCCGCGAGTAAATGCGTTGGCAAACATGACCTTGGCGTGGATCGGGTCGTCGACCTGTTCAACTCGCCGAACGACAAGTTTTCC
This sequence comes from Planctomycetota bacterium, assembly GCA_038043045.1. GTDB lineage: Bacteria > Planctomycetota > Phycisphaerae > UBA1845 > UBA1845 > JBBTCX01. The sequence goes on from JBBTCX010000266.1 coordinate 18,307, forward strand.
ACGCGCCAATTGTGCAAAAGCCGAAAGCGAAATAACGACCAACCGATCCACCGCCAACCGTTCGAGGTCTTGGACCGTACGAATCGTGGAGGGTGGCTTTGGCGTGGAAATCAGAATCGCGTCCGCACGACAGGATTGAAATCCGTCTTTCGACAACATCCCCTTCACCTGTTGCTGACCGAAATAGGCGGAAAGCAAGTTCATGATGACCGGCAAAGCGTTTTCATCGTGGACGACGACGATGCTTCTTGATCTCTTGATGGGCGGAACTGCATGGGCAGGAAGAGGAATGGTCAGCAGGTGCGATTCTTCATCAGGTTCCAAAATCTCCATGAAACGAACGTGTTGAATATGGGCCCAACCGCGGGCGCGGTGTATCCCCACCGAACATTCGACCCGGCGAACGCCTTCGGGAACCTCATAATAAGCCCGAACATCGATCGGCTTTGACGAACGGTGCAACACTGGGGTCAATCGAGGTAGCCCGTTTCGTCGGCCGTCCACAACCGGCTGAATGGAAATCACGAAACCACCGTCTCCGTCCAACGAACCCAGATCACAGGTCAGCGTGGCCGCAACGTGATAAAACTCTCCCGGTTTACAGGTTACAACTTGGGACCATGTGGCGGTGCCAACAGCGTTTTGACTTTCCAGTATCGTACCGAGGGTTGGGTCGGACGTGTCCTGATCCGGGCGGCGCCATCGCATTGCACCGCGCTTGGCGCTCCACGTCCAACCGTTCGGCGCGAGCTTGCCGATTGAGAAATCCGAATTTCGAAGCTTGTTCACATCAACGGGCATGATTACCCTTTCCTGCACAACGACGCCCCGTGTCTATAATGACCCGGAGGTGAAAAGGCAACGGCTGCCTTTGAACAAGGATGTCCACAGCGGTACCGCAACCGGACCTCAGCGGATGGGAATCGATCCATGACGGACGTAATCGACGCAACAAGTACAATCGACCAAGATACGGCTACCGAGGAACTTCCTTCGCCTGGCAACAACGGCGAATTCGACGTGCCTCCAGAGTCTATCGTCGAGGCTCTATTGTTCTCATCCGATTCACCTTTGTCCGCTTCCATTCTTGCGTCCATCTTGGGAAAGTGCAGCGTGACCGAAGCCAAATTGCACGTCGATGCCTTAAACGATCGCTACAAACAACACGGTTTTTCGTTTCGCATCATGCCCATCGCCAAGGGCTATCAAATGTTGACCTTGCCGCGATACAACGAGTGGTTGGCGAAATTGCACAAGAACCGGGAAGATTCACGGTTATCCACGGCGGCGATGGAAACCTTGGCCATCGTTGCCTACAAACAGCCCGTTTTGCGGGCCCAGGTGGAATCCATTCGCGGGGTGGCCGTCGGGGACATGTTGGTCCGATTACGGGATGCGAATCTGGTGCGGATTGTCGGTCGTGCGGAGGAAGTCGGCCGACCTCTTCTTTACGGTACGACGACAAAGTTTTTGGAGGTTTTCGGACTGAGGTCCGTGGATGACCTGCCCCAAGTCGATGACAAAACCCCGGATCAGTTCCCACCCTTGCGAATTGCAACCCCGCCGACAAACGCGGATTCGATGGATAAGAGCGACACATGAATCCATAGGCCACCGCGGCTCGCCCTGATTCAACGGGTTCAACGAACTTCGCCGTTTCCACCACGCTGATCCATCCGATAACCGATTAAATTCGAAAACCTCATCGGTTTGTCGACCGCGTTCGACCAGCCTACAATTGTGCAAGTCCAGCCATCGTCGCTTTTTTGGGGGGGTCTACATGGTTTATCGCGCAAAG
>JBBTCX010000267.1:0-2540 GCA_038043045.1 Planctomycetota bacterium
CTTCGCGCGCGAACTACAACGGAACAAAAAAATCATTCTGTATAGGGGCCGGAAAAGATGCACCAGATGCACAGATACACTGCTCGGCGGACAGATGCCCAACCCGGTCTTGGCCGCATGGTTCCTTCCGGGTCGAAAACCGCCGCCGAGGCCTGCGGGGAAGTCTCGAATCCACACAGAGTTTGTTGGGCTTGTCTGGTCGGATTTGGGGCGGCCACGGGGCGCGCCACGTTGGGCGGTAGGCGAACGGGCGCGATGGGTCGTACCGGCGTACGCCTCGGCGGCCCGTTGGCACCGGTGGCGTCGGGTCGCGTTGGGGGCCAACCCGGAGGCCGAGGACGACCGCGTAGTTAGCGCGGCGAGAAAACGCGGCGTGGCTGAGGTAGCCGCGCTCATGACGGAGGTAGAACGATGAACGTCGAATTACGGCCACTGGCCGAGATCAAACCGTACGAAAAGAATCCGCGTTTGAATGATGCTGCGGTGAAGGCTGTGGCCCGGTCTATCCAAGAATTCGGATTCCGCCAGCCGATTGTCGTGGATGGCGACGGTGTGATCGTCGTAGGTCACACGCGTTGGAAGGCGGCGATCCAGCTGGGGCTTGACCATGTGCCCGTGCATGTGGCTGCTGAACTCACCCCCGCGCAGGCCAAGGCCTATCGCATCGCCGACAACAAAACGAACGAACTGGCGGATTGGAACTTCGAGCTACTGCCCATCGAGTTGAGCGAATTGAAAGCGCTCGACATCGATTTGAATTCGCTCGGCTTCGACGATGACGACCTGGCGAAAATCTTCGCCGGCGACGTGACCGGTGGGCTATGTGATCCGGATGATATTCCCGAACCGCCGGATGAGGCGATCACACAACGCGGTGATCTGTGGCTTCTGGGCCAACATCGACTCCTCTGCGGGGACAGCGCATGCCCCAAGGACGTGGATCAATTGTTAGCCGGTGAACCGATCCATCTGGTCAACACCGATCCGCCGTACAACGTGAAAGTCGAGCCGCGAAGCAACAACGCCATCGCCGCGGGGTTGAGTTCGTTTGAAGCGCCGACTGCACCATCAAGCGGCACAAAGCGAAACGGACTGACGCATCACCAAGGATTCGATGTAGCACGAGGAGTTTCGAAGGCCCAAAAAACCACTCAGAAGCTGCGACCCAAGGATCGTCCGCTGATCAACGATTTCGTCAGTGACGATGAGTTCGAGCGGTTGCTTCGTGCGTGGTTTGGCAACATCGCCCGCGTGCTGGTACCCGGACGGGGGTTTTACATTTGGGGTGGCTACGCGAATCTCGGTAACTATCCGCCGGTGTTGAAAGCGAATGAACTTTACTTTTCGCAGGGCATCGTATGGGACAAGGAATGGCCCGTGTTGACCCGCAAGGACTTCATGGGCGCGTTTGAAATCTGCTTTTATGGCTGGAGAGAGGGCGCAGCGCATTCGTTCTTCGGCCCTAATAACGCAACCGACTTGTGGCATGTCAAAAAGACCAGTCCCAACGCGATGGTGCATTTGACCGAGAAGCCCGTCGAGTTGGCCGTCCGCGCGATGCAATACTCGTCGCGCCTGGGTGAAAACGTGCTCGACCTCTTCGGCGGCAGCGGTTCAACGCTGATCGCCGCCGAACAGACCGGGCGCCGCGCGTTTTTGATGGAACTCGACACATTGTACTCCGACGTGATCGTTCAGAGGTGGGAAACGTTTACGGGCAAGAAGGCGCAACGGAAAGCAAACACTGTATATGCCCAGACTCCTGTAGACTCTCATAAGGAAACTCAACGTTATGATTGAGGATTGCCAATCGTCAGGTGTGCCTTTGGCCAAACGCAGATTGTTGGAAACCGTCACCGTCCACCGTCCGCGATGCCCGGCGTGTGGCTGTTCGCAGGTGACCAAGTATCGCTCCCTCGTGGATCAAGGAGACGGCACCGGACTGTCGTGGGTCCGTTGCAACAATGCGGCGTGCGGCCGTTGCTTCCGCGTGCATTGGCAATGAACCATCCATCGGCGCCGTTCCACCGGATGGAATCATCGCTTAATGAAGGGTGCTATGATGTGTGGAAAGGAATGGAGGCCACTTGAATCACTGGTAAGTTGATCCGAGTGCCGCGTTGTGGCATTTGGAGAAAAGGATCAGGACATGACGTGCGAGGCCAATGTAGTTGTTGACATGGAAGCCACAGAGGTACCGGTGGTCCAAATCTCTGGTGGATAAAGACTAGGGACCGTTTGGAAAGCGCGCACATCTTTTCGAGGGTTTTGATATAGGGGGGGGTGTAGTTTTTCTATGGGTCGTCGAGGTCCCGCGCCAACGCCGACATCGATATTGAAGTTGCGGGGTAGCAAGCTGGTCACCGCCAAGCGAGAAGCCGCCGAAGCGAAGGGTCCGAGCGGCATGCCCGAGCGTCCGCCGTGGCTTGACGCCGAAGCCAAGGCCAAATGGGATCAGTTGGTTCCTCGGTTACAGATGATGCGTGTGTTGACGCTGATCGATGAGGATGCGCTAACTCAGTATTGTCGACTCTGGTCGC
>JBBTCX010000268.1:0-11749 GCA_038043045.1 Planctomycetota bacterium
GGCGTAGTTTCTCCGCGACATCTTTGGCCGTGATTCCACAGTCGATGGAAACGATCAGCCCGGCTCCCTGTTGAACCAGCCGACCAACCGCTTCTGAATTCAACCCATAGCCTTCTTCAATGCGATGCGGAACGTAATAATCGACCACCGCCTCGGAAAGTGTCAACACGTGCCACAAAATGGCCACGCCCGTTGTGCCATCCACGTCATAGTCGCCGTAGAGAACGATCTTTTTCTTGTGTTGGATGCAATCCACGATCAGATCGACCGCGCGATCCACGTCATGCAGAAGTCGCGGCGAATGAAGTTGAGAAAGCTCCGGTGACAAGAAGGACTTGATGGCCCCTTCTTCGCATAATCCACGGTTGACAAGAAGCTGAGCCAGGAGCGGCGACAAGCCCCAGCTCGCGGCCGTTTGTTCAAGATTCGGCGCGGGCGGCGCAATCACCCACTGCTTGCTCATGGAAATCTCCGACTCGCTCGAGCTGCTGACCGAGCGAGTCGGAGTTTAACGCGGTGTTGAGGATCGGTAAAGCATGACCTCCCAAAGCGATCCTCGACGAAACTCACAAGGATTCGCTTGGATCTTCACGGCGGGCAACGATCCGGACACAACGGTTCTCCCAAGTAAACCCCAAAAATGGCAAGAAGATCATCTGCGTCAATGATACCGTCACCCACGCACGGGCTAATGTCTCCACCCGGACACTTTTCATTAATCGAAATCCCCACGAGCACGCACAAGAGGTCGTCGAGATCAACAATGCCATCTCCCTCCGGAGGAAAAACATCGCCGTAGATGCTCACGATTCGATCGTGCACACAGCCATCGGAACCGGCCCCTCCGCTGTTGCGATCACATCGATCCATCGTACAGGCGTCTCCATCCTCACAATCCGCGTCGCTGGGCGGTTCCACCGTGACCGTCCAGCAACAGGAATCCGATCCACCGCAAAGAGTGACCGCATCGCAGCAGAAGCTGGAAATACCAATCGGAAAAACGCCGCCGTGTTGAATCAGTCCGGTGATATTTGCGCCGCCGTCATGATTGGCGGTGCAAGCTGGAAACAACGACCCTTCACAGGAATCAACAAAAACCGCAGGACTCCAAGTCACTGTCGCAGAGGGATCGCTACACGCGGCCTGTACCACGACGGACGACGGGCACTGTGCATCGATCATTCCTTCGGGATTTATGGTGGCATTGCACAGGGGAGTGAAAGGGACAGCGTTTCCATCGGAACCGGATAACAAAGTATTGAAGGGGTTTTGACTTTGAAAGCAGGGCGTGCATGTACTGCAACCGGACCGTTTTCGGAAGGTCAGACAAGCCATGACCGCTTGTTGCTCCGTTCCACTCCCACCCAACGCGATCCCGACGGCATAAAACAATCTGCCTTGAACCCCGTTCACAGATAGAAGAATGGTATTCGAAAACGGCGAAGTCGGGTCGCACGTCTGCCCGGGCGAAGCGGATACAAATTCAATGCAGGAGGGGTTGTAGGCGATATTGAACTGCCCCCCGACCACCACCGGTGAACCGGCCCCTAGGCGCACATCGATCCGCACCAGTTCATTCGGCGGAAAACACGCCGACGCCGGCGATTCGCCATCGGGAAAGATAAGGGCCAGCTCCCGAACGATCGCGGAATCCACGTCGCTCGTTCGACGATGTTCCGCATCCGCCCGCATGGGCAAACAGGTGCTCAAAACTGTAACCAGCACGATAGTCGTCCGAATTGAACGCAACACATCACACCTCCTTGGTAAAAAACACACCACCTTATGGCCACGCGTTTTCGAAAAACGCATGATCCCTTCTGTAGATTCCGGACCCTTAGCCCCTCCTTTCGATATCGGTCTGAAATAACAAGAGCAATCATATCCGATATTCTGAAATTCGGAAATAGGCCTTTCCTGTTTCATCCCCGGACGATCACACGTTGTCGTGCACTCTCGGTCCATTAAAAAAGGCACGGACCTTGCCAACTCCAATGCCGTCGCTATCGTAAACTTCGAGAAGAATGGACCACGCTTGCTTCTTTCATGCAGCGCATCTATACTTCCGTGATTCAGCGCTCGACTACGGGACAACCAGAGTCGGGGTTTTTGGGGAGTGAACTTAATGGCTAATGCTCTTGACGGGAAAAGCATCCTCATTGTCGAGGATGATCCGGACATGCTCAACGCCCTGGTCGCTTTGGTTAATGATTCGGGGGCAAACATTGAAACCGCGATGGACGGGAATGAAGCGCTCGAGGTCGTGGCCTCATTTGACCCGGACTTGATCGTACTGGACGCTATGCTTCCAAAGCGAAGCGGGTTCCTTGTACTTGAAAAATTAAAGGGCGCCCATAAGAAAAAGGGAGTCAGGCCCTATATTATCATGGTTACCGGAAACGAAGGGCGTCGGCACCAAACCTGGGCTGAAAGCCTTGGCGTAGACGGTTACATGAACAAGCCATTCCGAATGGAAAAGCTGATGAATTCTATTACGACACTACTTATTGGCGATGATGAAATAAAGAAGTAGCGGTTTAATCAATCCGCTTTTCCAACCCCATCTTGATCGCCTCTTCAGGTGAAGCACGAAAGCCATTTTGCAGTGAAAATGCGAATAATGATTTCACGGCTTTGGTGCGTTTGTGTATTCTTGTGTCTTTCCTTCATAGCTCAAGGCGATATTTTGCCGGATGCGGCCAAACCGACGCTGGTTGAAGGCCGCGACCTGCTCAACAAAGGGGAATATGAGGCTGCTTCCCGGATTTTCGATGAACTTCGACAACAACCGAGTCCATCGCATGAAGCAACTTCTGGTTTGGCCCGGTGTTATCTAGCCACCGGGAAATACGAGGAAGGCTATGCTCTCCTGATTGAATCCACCGCCAATCCATCGGCAGATCGTCATCTGTTTTTGGTTTTTTTTGCAAATGGCCTGGGGCGGTATATAGACGCGTTGGAACACGCGAAGAGTGCCGTCCAAGCCGACCCGAAGCATTCCGGGGCCAGGCTCGAATATGCGCGACTATTGGAACTACTCGGTCGCAAGGATGAGGTCTTGGAAGCGTATCGATGGTTTGATCAACAAATCGTCGGCCGCGAGGAGATGCCCAAGGATGCTGAATGGCTTACGAATGTCGGGCTCGGGTTTTTGCGTTTTAGCGTGCTTGCACGGACCAATGTCCCGGATCGCACCAAGCACGTTTTGAACAAAATGCTCCAGGCCGCCTACGGTCGCGTGGACCTTACTTATTGGCCCGCTCGAATTGCAGCCGGCGATCTTCTTCGCGAAAAATACAACAACAGCGATCAGGATGGCAGCGTTTCCGATTATCTAGCCGCGTTGCGGATCAACCCCAATCTACCCGAAGCACAGGTCGGTCTCGGCGAGGTCGCACTAGAAAATTGGCAGTTTGAGGAAGTGGAGAAGCGAGCGGGCCTTGCGCTGGAAGTGAATCCAAACTTTGGTCCGGCCCTTCACCTGTTGAGTAAAAAGTGCATCTACGAACGCCGATATTCGGAAGCGGTTGCGCACGGCCAACGAGCCTTGAAGATCAATCCCAACGACTTGACCGCGATGTCGATCATCGCATCCGCGCGGGTTTGCATGTTGGATCAACCTGGACGGCAGGAGATGCAATCTCGTCTTGAAGCCATTCGCCCTCCGTGGTCGGAATTTCATCGCTACATCGGAGAAGCGCTTTATGGAATTCGACAATATCGGGATTCCGAGCGCGAGTATCTTCGTGCGATCGAACTCGACGCCAACAACGCCAACGCCCGAACCGAGTTGGGCATGATGTACATGCAGTGGGGCGAAGAATCCAAGGCTCGGGAAGCGTTGGAGGCCGCCTGGACGCTCGATCCATTTAACGAACGAACCAAGTTCACGCTCGACCTTTTTCAATCCTTGGAGAAATTCGCTCGACACGAGACCGCGAATTTCATCATCAAACACGACGCCGAGAAGGACCCCGGATTGGGCGTTTTCCTTGGAACGTATCTGGAGGAGATTTTCGAACCGGTCACGCGTGATTTCGGGGCGACGCTTGACGAGAAAACGATCATTGAGATCTTTCCGACTCATGCCGGATTCGGGGTGCGCACAACCGGTCGACCCTGGATTCCGACCGTCGGGGCCTGTTCCGGTCGCCTTATTGCGATGTCATCCCCTCGCAAAGGCGAGGATCGCACCGGACCTTTTAACATGGCCCGGGTTCTCAAACACGAATTCACCCATGTCGTTACGCTTGGGGCAACTAAGAATCGCGTTCCGCATTGGCTGACCGAAGGACTCGCGGTGTACGAAGAGGACTCCCCGCGAGATTTCGATTGGATGCAACTCCTGGTCCAAGCCATCCGTCGAGACGACTTGTTCACGCTCGATACGCTCAACTGGGGATTCATGAGGCCGAAACGACCGACGGATCGCACGATGGCCTACGCTCAAAGCGAATGGATGTGCGAGTTCATCGTGGAGCGCTTTGGTTACGACGCCATCGGTGGGTTGCTTGCCGGATTCCGCGACGGAAAAACACAACCGCGAATTTTTGAAGAACATCTCAAGATCTCGCCCGATGAGTTTGACAAGGATTTCGCCGCATGGGCGAGGAAACAAGCGAGCACTTGGGGATGGGACCTGACCCCGCCGGAAGATGTAAAAGTTCTCCGAGAGAAAGTGGCGGAAGAGACGGCAGGACCGGATTTGTTGACCCGACTCGCCCAATCGGAATTGGAAGTTGAAAACCCAGATGAAGCCATGAATGCGGCCCGCAAGGCGCTGGAACTCAAACCCGACGAATCCAAGGCGATGCAAACGATTGTGACTGTGCTTTGCAATCGGGCGCGTTTTGCGCCCACCGAACCCGAGCGACGGTCGATTGAAGATGAAGTCTTACCCCTTCTCGAGCGACTTCGTCGCGCGGATTCGAAGAGTTGGCCGGCGGCGAAATTCGCGGGGGAGATATTTCTCCGCCGCAAGGAATGGGATCAGGCCGTCACCGCGCTGCAAGACCTTCAGCGGTTGATGCCTTACGATCCGGCCAGTTGGCGCGGCCTGGCAGGAATCTATCTCGATCGCGAGCAAGATGATTTGGCATTGTCGCAATTGGTGGAACTGGCCCGGGTGGATATTCAAGATGCCGATGTACCTTTTCAGATCGCGGCCATTCATCAGCGAGCCGGTCGTCTGAAAGAAGCCGCCTATTGGTATCGTCAGTCTTTGTTCATTGATCCGTTTGACGCCCGCACTCACCGGGCTTTGGGCGACGCGGCCATGCGGGTCGGCGACACGAGACTCGCCCTGAACTCCTATAGAATGCTGACATCCTTGGAGCCGAAAAACCCGAGATATTTTGAAACCGCCGCGGTGGCCGCCAACAAGCTAGGGGATACACAGTTCGCCCAGGAAATGGCTCGAAAAGCGGTTGCCCTAGATCCGCAGTCAAGCGCAAAAGCGCTGCTTCCTTGAAAAGCCAGGCTTCAAACGAATGAACCGCCGCGCCCCTTCAAAACCGATTGCGTCTTTCTTTTCTCGCCCCGCGCTTGAGCAAACCGCAATCTATTTGCTACCCTTTGAATCTAGGAACATGGTGCCTCCTCTTTTTCGCGTCGAGGGGAAAGGCCGGTCACGGGGTTTCGACGTTGAAAAGGAACAGCGCTCTTGAGCGATCCCATACCCGGTTATCGATTGCTGGAGCAGATCGGAACCGGTGCGCGCTCGCGAATTTTCGCCGGCGTGGAGCTCAAAACCAATCAGCGCGTGGCCATCAAGCACGTCGTGCGACAGACCGCGGAGGATGATCGGTATCTCGAACAGGTCGAGGTGGAATACTTCATCAGCAGCAAATTCGACAATCCCTACCTTCGCCGCACGTATTTTCTCCATCGCATACGTAAGCTACTCCAAACGCGCGAAACCTATTTGGTGATGGAGTTGATCGACGGATTGACCTTGGATCGAGCACGCCCGAATCGACTCAATACGTTCTTGTCGCTTTTTCAACGGGTGGGGAGCGGGTTACAAGCCTTGCATGATCTGGGTTATGTTCACACCGATCTGAAACCGATTAACATCATGCTCGCCCGTGGTGGGATCGTCAAAATTATTGATTTCGGCCAATCGTGCAAAATCGGTCATCGCAAGCAACGAATCCAGGGCACGCCGGATTACATTTCGCCGGAACAGGTTCGGAGGTTGCCGATCGATGTTCGCACCGACGTATTTAATCTCGGGGCGACGATGTACTGGGTGTTAACCTCGACGAATTACCCGACGGAGATTCGCGGCGGGGATGTCGTCGGCACCCATGTCGTTTCCTCCAACAAACCCGTTGCTCCCAATGAGTTGAATGCTAAGATTCCGCTTTCGCTTTCGAACTTGGTGATGGAGTGTTGCAAGGAAAACCCGGCGGAACGACCGGCGGATATGAAACAAATCCTCGCCCGCCTCGCCACGATTCAAGGGCTTTGGAAAAAGCATCGTGAGACCGTTCGGCAGGAGCGACTTCACGCCAAGGGGTATTTCACGCCGCCGCAAACGAACGAGGAATGGGAAAGCGGTTTAGAGTAACGCTGGTATGAACGACGCCGGTCAAGCGATCGCCATGTATCAAGAGGCCGCCGAACACAATCGGCAAGACCCTCTTTTGTCCGGGTCGGTGCTGAACTTTCCCCCGTACGGTCAAGTGGTGATGACCGGCGATCTTCACGGCCACCGGCGCAATTTCACCAAACTCCAGCGATTTTGCGATCTGGAGCATCTTGGCGCCCGACACGTCGTTCTGCACGAGTTGATTCACGAAGAGCCTGTGTTGCTAAACGGACCCGATCTTTCGCATCAACTTCTTCTGGACGCGGCCAAATGGAAGTGTGAATTCCCCGATCAGGTGCATTTTCTGCTCAGCAACCATGAGCTTGCCCAGATTCTGAACAATGAAATCACCAAAAATGGTCGGGTGGTGACCAAGGATTTTGAAAACAGTGTATTCGCAGAGCATGGTTCTCGCGGTGATGAAGTCCTGTCGGCGCTGTATGACTTCATTCGTTCGTTTCCATTGGCCGGTCGGACACGGAATCGCGTGTGGTTGTCCCATTCGCTGCCTGCGCCCCGCGATTTGCCTTATTTCGACAACGGCGTGTTGACCCGATCGTTAACGCAAAGCGATCTCGACGATTGCGGTTCCGCGCATATGATGGTTTGGGGTCGGTATCATACGGATGGTGTTCTCGCAAGTTTGCGGGAACTTCTCGATGTCGACTATTTCATCTGCGGTCATCAGCCGCAGGAAACGGGCTATGATGTTTTACATTCCCGGATGATCATCCTCGCCAGCGACCATAATCACGGGGTGTTCTTGCCGATTGACCTGAACAAACCCGTGGAGCTCGACGCGTTGGTTCACAACATCCGACCGTTCGCGGCGATTGAGTAGTCGTCCGACTCGAGTTCTCTGTAAAGACAAGTCAAGTCGTTTTGGAATCGGGCGAGACTGAATCGGTGTCGGACCTTGGCACGCGCCGCAAGGGACATTGCTTCCCGAAGCGGTGGTTGATCGGCCATGGTTCGAATGGCGGTTGCTAGTTCCGCCGGTTTGCGCGCGGGAACCAATAGGCCATCCACGCCGTCGGTGACAACCTCCGGCACGGCCCCCACCGAGGTTGCGACTATGGGCAGTCCGGCGGCCATCGCTTCAAGCATGGCGATCGGCATTCCCTCGTGATGACTGGGCTGAACGTAGACATCGGCCCAATGCAGCCATTTTTGTTTTTCGTCGCCTACGACCGGCCCCACATAGCGGGCGACGCGCTCCAAATCATGCGCCTTGATTTTTTGGGCGAGCGACTTTTCGTCCCCGGCGCTTCCGGAAGGTCCGGCGAGGACCAGCTCCACCGAAATCCCGTCCCTGGTGAGCGATGCACAGGCCGCCAACAGATCGTCAACACCTTTCCAATGATCCATCTTAGCCAATTGAAGGAGACGAAGAGAGGACGATGTTTTTCTTACAGGAAGGTACGATGGAATTGCAACTGCGTTTTCGATCACGACGACTGTGGCGCGAGGTGAAATGCGCGTAATCTCGCGTTGCCATCGAACGGACAGGGCGATGACGCGGTCGGCTCGCTCCAGTACACGGCGAATGACAAACCTTTGGCACCAACCGGCGCGATCGTGGAAAGCATCAAACGCGGCGCCATGGACATGAAGGATGACTTTGCAGCCCAAACGTTGTGCGATCCACAGATCGAATGCGGATCGGTAAAACGAAAACCCGCTGCACGTGTGGAGGTGGACGATTCGAGGTCTCCGCAAGCGGATTTTTCCTCCCAATTGGGTGAGGAAACGGATCTGGCGCGACAGGCGCGAATAAATGGGTTCTTGGTCGTTCGGTCGCAAGGACATCGGCAGCGTTTCGACTTGAACAGCCCCCGCGAAGTCCAATTCCGCAATTTGGCGAACGACGGTGGACATGCCCCCCAGAAGCTCGGCGGGCGGTCCAACCTGAAGAACGCGTGCTCTGGCTGTCGAGCGCGACGAACCTTCGGCATTTCGCCGAGTGTCAACGGAGTGCGTTTGCTTGACACCCGGTGAAAGAACGGACGTACACGGTTCGGTGGCCATCTCCCAGGTTATCGACCTGGTTCATGTCGAACTTCCGCGCTAGGCCCGTTTTCGTTTTTCCACGACCTTGCCGTCGGCTTCCGGGTCGCGAACGGCAGGGCTGGCTGGCGCCGCCTTGACGGTCGGCGCCGGCGCCTTTACCGTTCTCTTGGTCAACACGCCGGTGCGTATTTCCTCCATCAAATCCGGATTATCTCGCAAGAATTGGCGTACGTTTTCTCGACCCTGACCCAGGCGCGCTGTTTTGTAGCTGAACCAGGCACCGCTCTTGTCGACAATGTCGTCGGCGATGGCCATATCGAGCAAGTCGCCCTCGGTGCTGATCCCGGAGTCAAAGAGAATATCGAATTCAACCTCTCGGAACGGGGCGGCCACTTTGTTCTTGACCACCTTCACCTTCACGCGGTTTCCCACGGCGGTCTCGCCCTCTTTGATCGTGGAGATTCGCCGAATGTCAAGGCGCACGGAGGAGTAAAACTTCAAGGCTCTACCGCCCGGAGTCGTCTCCGGATTGCCGAACATCACCCCGATTTTCATGCGGATTTGATTGATGAAAATCACCACGGTGTTCGTTTTGGCGATGGCCGCGGTCAGTTTTCGAAGCGCCTGGCTCATCAATCGCGCTTGCAGTGCCACATGGGTGTCACCCATTTCGCCTTCCAACTCGGCCTTGGGGATCAACGCCGCGACGGAGTCCACGATGACCACGTCCACCGAACCACTCCGTACAAGCATCTCGGTGATTTCCAGGGCTTGTTCTCCGCTCTCCGGTTGACTGACCAACAGCTTTTCCAAATTGACGCCGCACTTTTTCGCCCACGAAGGATTGAGCGCGTGCTCCGCGTCGATCATGGCCGCCACTCCGCCGGCTTTTTGTGCACAGGCGGCGACCTGCAAAGCCAAGGTGGTCTTGCCGGAGGATTCCGGTCCAAACATTTCGACGATGCGTCCGCGCGGAAGTCCGACGCCGCCCAGCGCCAGATCTAAGGAAAGCGCTCCGGTGGAAATGCCTTCTGCTTCGGCTTGCAATTGGTCCAGTTTCATGATCGCGCCCTTTCCGAAAGCGCGTTCGATACGTTGCAAGGCAAGACCCAAGGCCTCTTCTCTCTTCGCCTGATTGGTGGGATTTGATACAACTTTCATGAAACGCCTCCGAATTCCTTGTTATCCATGCCCGAGCGGGGCGCGAACCACGGCTTCATATACCGTTCCTTCCGGCCGCTGTACCGAAGACATCAGCGTAATCGATTCCACGGGAAGCACCACCGATGAATACGTTTGCGACGAAATCGCCGTGCGAATATTTTCCGCCGACCAGCCATCCTTGGTGCGACCGATGGTGATATGGGAGAGAAAGGGCTTTTCGTCCTTCAAGAACCCAACCGAGTCCATGGCCGACTCCACGGACTGCACGCACCGCATCAAACGACCCGTGGTATCCACCGCGCCGGCAAACAAGACGCGCACCACACCCTTCGGCGGCAAACACCCGCATCCGCCGATTTTCAAGGTAAATCCGGGCACCGACGCAGCCGATGACACGATCGCGGATTTCACCTTTTCTACCCTTTTTTCCTCGACCTCGCCGAGGAATTTCACAGTCAGGTGCAACTGTTCCGCGGATGTCCAGCGCACTCCCTTGCACTGTTCCGTCAATTCTTGTTGAACTTCCACCAAGCGAGTTTTGGCCGCGTCGTTCAACTCAATGGCCACGAACAAGCGCAAACCGGACTCTTCGTTTTGGCGCGGATGATGCCGATGAAAAACCATTCACACCCTCAACATATCCAAGAACCGCTCCACTCGTTGGTCAATGTCCCTTCGCGTGATGACGCGGACCCGTTCAAGAGAAAACCCTTCGATCACAAACGACGCGCCGATTGTACCGTGCACCATCGCCCGGCGAAGCGTCGCCGTATCGAATCGATCCTCCGAGCAAAGAAATCCCATCACGCCGCCGGCGAAACTGTCGCCCGCGCCGGTCGGATCACGAACCTCCGTCGTCGGATAGGCCGGGATCGTAGTGACATTTTCGCCGGTCACCAACATCGCCCCATGTTCGCCTTTCTTAATGATGAGGAATTGGGGCCCCATGCGGCAAACTTCTCGACCGGCGTCGATCAAGTTCGACTTTCCGGTGAATTGCCGAATCTCCGCGTCGTTGATGATAAGGCCGGTCACTCTTCGCAATGTCTCGATCAACGATTCGCGTTCGTTTTCGATCCACAAGTTCATCGTGTCACAGACGATGAGTTTTGGAGCCCGAAGCTGCGCCAATAATTCTCGCTGCAACGTCGGATGTGTGTTCGCCAAAAACACGGCTTCACTATCCGCAAACGATTCCGGAACGCGCGGACCTTTTTCCGCGAGCACGTTCAATTGCACATCGACCGTTTCGGCTTGGTTCATGTCCCCGACGAAGCGCCCATGCCAGCGAAACGTACGACTACCGGAGCGAACTTCCAGTCCACGAAGGTCGATTGGGCGCGTCAACAAAACCTCGCGGAATTCACGCGGAAAATCCTCACCCACGACGCCGACCAGGCGAACCGGGCCGTATTGTGAGGCCGCGAAGGAAAAATAAATCGACGACCCGCCGAGTACATTTTCCGCCCGGCCATGTGGGGTCACGACCGTGTCGATTCCAATACTTCCGGTTACCAATAATCGCATCTTCTGCTCCCGACCCGCTGCGATTTTTTCGCGGCCTGGATCGATTTGGGGATCACTCTACCGACTTTCGCTTTCCATGGCAAGACTTTTGTTAGGAAACTTTTAGGAATTTCTTTTTTGGCCTGCAACGGGGATTGCGTTACCTGGAGCGGATATTTATTATGAAATAAAAAGGCTTTTTGCAGAAACTTCTTTTGCTCGTAAAGTATTGTGGATTAAGGAGTTACGAGAGTTTTTTTGGGAAGGGCATTTTACAATTTGCAGAAGGGTTCGTGGGATCGATCCGCGTTTTTGATAGCAGGAAAGCGGAAAGTAAAAGACGTCGGAAGTACCATCGGAAGTGTGCAACCGCAAAGCGTTTTTAATAATTGAAGGCGGGGTGTAGCTGGTGAATGGCGCGGGAGGTTGTGAGTTGTTGGGTTGCGGGTAGAAGGAATCGTCAGGTTGGAGGTTCAA
>JBBTCX010000269.1:0-50299 GCA_038043045.1 Planctomycetota bacterium
GATGGCGAGCGCTTTTCGCTCCTCATCGGTCAAGTCTCGAGTGGACCAATCCGGGGTCGACAACACCACCGGGTGCCAACCGTCGACATTCAGTTCCACGTCTTCCGTGTAGCAACGGTCCGTCGAAAACAACCCTTGATCGAGCGTCAACCAGTTGCAGAACTTTAACGCCCCGTACCAGCTCACGCCGACGACGGGATGTGAGGAATAATCCGTCGGCGAGTCGATCACCCGATATTGACCGTCTAAAAATTGAATTCGCCCACCGGTCCCCGGAAAAAACACCCGCGCCGTTCGCCCACCGGTTCCCACGCCGCTCTGTCCCTCGGTGACGTGGTTGATGTACACATCACCGGTTTGGATATTGACGTAAAGGAATTGTCCGCGTTCGTCCGTAGGGTGAACCAATGCATCATTCAAAAACGCCACAAACTCCGCATTGGTCACGTGATATTTTCCGATCACGTAGGAATAGCTTGGTCCGGCAGGCTGAACAGGAGCGGCCGGGACATCCATTTCCGTAGGGTTGAATCGAGGTTGTACCAGGGTGATGGAAACGAAACGGACAGCCACTTCTCCATTGGTGAGATCGGTAAACTCAATCGAACCCTCGTGCGTTCCCGGACCGAGTCCGACCGCTTCTGTGACATCTATTGTTACCACGACATTCGCGAATTCACCATCTTGCACGATTCCGGTCATTGAATTGGACCCGTTCACGAGAATCCACGGCGCGCTCGCGACCACCTCCGCCCGCCAGGAAATCGCTCCCGCACCATCGCGGTCAACATTGGTGAGTCGATACGTCTTCGCTCGCGGCGCAATTGTCCCGTCCAACCGACCGGACACCGCAAAATCAGAAAAAGGATCAACGGACAGCGACTCTTCCACCGTGAGCTCGGCACGCCGACACTGAACAATTCCGGTGACAACATCTTCAAATTCGATCGTGGCGGAATAGGTCCCGTCGAACAACGCAAACGCGGACTCATTCAAGATCGCGGTCACCACGGCCGGCTCGCCGGGTGATATTTGGATTAGCCCGGGTTCAATATCCAGCCAGTCAACGTTGGTTCGCAGCGCGACATCGACCGGCGTTGTGCCCATCGAATCCAACGTGTAGTCCTGTCTAGGAAAATTCTCGCTATCGAGCATCGGACCGATCGGCCACGGATCCGCCGCCTGCTCAATAGTGAGCGGTTCTTCGACCCTGAGATGGACCGTTCGTCTCAACAAACCGTCGATATCGCTGGTTCGAGGATCAGAATAGGCCACTTCCACGTCGGCGTCGTACGAACCAACACCCAATGGATCGGCTTGGTCGTTCACCTGCACCGTCAACATTCGCTGCTGCAATGGTTGAATGTTTCCGTTTAGGGCGCTGGCGGAGGTGACCGATAGCCACGGTTGATCCACGGTTGCTGCATAGGTCAAGATCAACGCCGATGGATTGTCGAGGGTCAACAGGTACGAGGATTGCGGCGTTTCAAAGGGACCGCCGAAAACGCCGGAGAATTCCAAAGGTCCTAGGATATTGGAAGCAAGGATTAACGGGTCCGCGATCGTCAACGTCAGCACGCGAAAAAACGTTCGACCCGTCGTTTGATTTCGTATCGAAAGGATGCACGGATGGGTTCCGGGCCCAAGCTGATTCGCACGCAAGTTCGTCCGGGCTTGAACGGTCATCGTGCCATTGCTTGGCACCGTTCCATTCACCAACCCGGAACCAAGCTCCAGAATCGACACCCAGTCCCGATTGACCTCGATGGACCAATCCATCGGTGACATGGAACGATTGGTCACCGTGTAGACGGAAGCCGGGTTCGGCAATTCCTCCAACGAACCACCGTACGATCCCGAAACTTCTACTCCGCCGCTCGGTTCAACCAGCAAGGGTTCGCGCAAATCCGCCAAAACTCGCACCGTAGTTGTCGTGTCTGAAAGTTCATCGTGAACGGTCATCGTCCCGACATGAGCCGCCGTTCGAACGATCCGAAATCCCGTATCGTCCAGCACATCCGACCCGGATCGAATTCGCCGACTGCCATTGGTCAGAAACCCCGAATCGACGGCGTCTCGCCAGCTGCCGCCTCGTGTCACCCGCTCATTCGATGTGGGACCACGATCATGCACCCACTCCGCCACGTTGCCGCACAAATCGTATAGCCCGTACGCATTGTCCGAATTGCGGGTTTGCAGGGTCGGAGTTGTGTCAGGAAAACAAACAGAAGGTGCGTCATAGAGCGCGTTGAACCCGTCATAGAATCGTGCAACGGTTGTGCCCTCGGCCGCAGTTTCCGCACTTTCGAAGTAGTTCGCATCGGTGTTTTCCAATGCGTCGCGTCCAAAACCGTATCGCGCGTGTTGTCCGCCTGATACTCGGTCGTCCCATGCCGCGGCTTTGAACCACTCGTTGAACGGCGATGTTCCTTCCGACTCGTCATCCATGGGAAGCCGATAACCCAAAGTGCCGTCGATCATTCCTTGACGATCGTCGCTCGCCGCTTTCCACCCCTCGAGGTCCGGGCCCGATGATTCGACATACGCCAACAAGTCCGAAGGAACAGCACCCGAAATGCTCTGCCAGTTGCAATACTTCACCGCACCATACCACGACACGCCCACGACGGGATGATCTTGATACCCGGATTCGACAACAAAGGCATTCGTGTCATATCGAATCCGTCCGATTGATGCGTCATAAATCAGCGTGAATACCGTTGCTGTCGGGGCTACAGTGCCAATGAGTGGCAGAAGTTGATCGTTGATGTATACACTTCCCGAGTCGGTATCAAAATAAAGAAAGTGACTTCGCGCATCCGGGAAGAGCGGCAGGAGCCGGCGGGCGTTGCCCAGGGCATCATTCAAGAACGCGGCGTATTGTCGATTGGTCACTTCGGTGCGACTCATCCAAAAGTCATATTCCGGACCGCCCGGCTCTTCATTTTCAACCCCCGAAACCAGCGCAAGATCCCCCGCCGGAACCGGTGACAAGTTTGGAATGCCATTCGTTGACACTAAACGAAATCGCACGTCAACGGTCTCTTCCGGACGAACCAACTGCGGCGCAACCCCATCAACTTCAAGCCACGATGAATCCAACACAAACCCTAACCCATCGTTGGTGTGCGCTGCTGGATTGTGAACACGAACGAGCACCGACTCCGGCGTCACGGGTCCGCCTACAAAACCGGTGATTCGAAATGCCGCGGCTTCGATTTCCAATTCCACCGCATCCACGGGCTGCGCTACACGAAATCCAACATATGGAATCCCGATGATCCCCGGCAATGATCCCCGCGATGTGGTCTGTAGAAAAGGCGATGTATCCGCCGTTTGATAATGCCCACCTCGAATGGCACGATGAATCACGGTGAGCCCCGCATCGTGAACCCACTCCGCCGCGTTGCCGCTCATATCGTATAGGCCGTATCCATTGGCGGTGTCACGACTGAATCCACCCGCAAAAAGCGAATTTGTTCCATTGAAAAAACCCACCGGCGTGAGAACGTCCTGTTGCGTATCACCGTTTCCAACATAATTCGCATCTCTTACGGTCAGCGTATCCCGACCAAATCCATACAATGCGCCAAACACCGCACGACCCGTTGTATCGTTTTCCTTACGTGATGCCGCTTTGTGCCACTCATTGAACGGACCTTCCCCGGTGGAACCTCCATCCATCGGCAATCGGAAACCACGATTCTGCGAAAGGAATTGCGTGATATCCGCGACGACCGGAACCCAATCCCCTCGCGTGGGCCCTTCGTGATACGCTCGTTGATCCGGCGACACCATGCCCTGCACGTGGGTCATCCAATTGCAGAACTTCGCGGCCCCAAACCAACTCACTCCCACCACCGGAAAATGGCTCTTTCCCTCTGCCACCGAATACTGACCATTCACGACCTCGATGGCCCCACCGATGCTCCGATCGAAGATCAACGTCCGATCTCCGCTCAAGACCACACGCCCGATCGGCGGAGTACCGTGGTCGAGAAAAGCCCCTTCGGGCTCATCGGGATTGGATAACGCGTCATTCAAAAACCGCACGAATTGGGCGTTGGTCACTTCAAATCGACCGATGCGAAAACGATGGGTCGGTCCCCCCGGTTGAACATCCTCCGCCGGGACCACCACCATCGGCAATGCGAACGCCTCACCACCCACCGTCAACGAAACTTCGCGCGTCGACTCACACTCCGGCGCGGCGCTCGAATGAAACGTGACCACTCCGGAATACGTAGCCGGCGGCAACAACCCCGCCGCCGAACTCGGCGTCATCACGATCTCCGCAATTCCATCCGGATCGAGGATCGTGCCATGGTCATTGGAAATCATCAGCCACGACTGCCCGCTCGGCGGCACGCTGGTGTCAACAAATGTCACGCTCCACTCCAACTCCTTCAAGCCCGAATTGCGAATCGTGTAGGTGAATGCTCCCGGTTGAAACGGCCCCACCAACGGGCCTGAAAAATGCACAGAATTGACCGGTTCCACGACAACCGGCGTCACGGCCAACAGGATCGTTCGCCGAACGTCAAACCCGGTTGACGCCTGCCGAAACATCAATTGAATGGGATATTCCCCGATCGGCAATTCTCCCGCTGCGTCGGATAGGACAACGATCACGTCTTCGGCTTGACCTCCCAATACGGTCCCGAATCCAGTTTCGACCTCGATCAAATCAGGCCGATCAGTCAACACTTCCCATTCCATCGCCGCCACATGTGGATTCGAAAGGGTGAACTCAATCTCACCCGGTCGAAACGGCCCACCGCAGACTCCGCTCACCTCCACTTCAGCAACCGGAGTCAACACGAACGGCGCCACCACTTGCAACCGGACCATTCGCAAGAACTCCGTACCGGTGCATTGATCCGTGAAAATGATCTCTCCGACGTACTCGCCAACCGCCAACATCCCCCCCACCGCCGGATCGACCGTAACCGTTGCTTCCATAGTGCCATTCGCAGTTACTTCACCCGTGGCCAACTCCGACCCATTGATTAACAACCACGGGGCCGGTTCGACCGGATTCAACGGATCCGTAACCTCTCTCGACCTTGCCGACCACGAAACGCTCGACTCCGATGCGCTCACCAGAAAATAGGGGACACTCGCCGAGGACGGAATCAATCCAAACGGTACGGTCAGGTTTGAGACATCGGCGCGTGACACGGTCAGGGGCTCCGTAACCGCCAGAATAACCAATCGCCGAGTGATCGTTCCGTTCGAAAGATTTCGGAATTCAACCGTGCCTTGATTGATGCCGACCGGCACCGGATCGTTGCAGTTCCGGCTAATCGTTGCTGCCACAGCCACGCTCTGCCCGGCACCGAATGCAAGTGGACCAACGGGCTCCGCCACCGCCCAGGGTACGTCCGCAAGGACCTCCATGCTTGCGACGGCGCTGCCTACATTCAATACCTGATAGGATTTCGCGGATCGCTGGCCGTCGTAAGGCCCGCCCCATACCCCCGTGACCACCAAGTCGGCCTGAGGGATGACTGCAAGGTCCCCGATGACCTCTTGGACCAATACCACCCGGAATCCGGTGGAATCATTGACCGCAGTCGCGTCTCGTTCCGCCCCGATGGAAACTTCCAGCGATGTCACTCCGCTTCGAAACGACCCGCCACGATTCCGCCGATCAAGGGGGTCGAACGACTGATCCTGCATCCACTCCCATACATTTCCAGAAAAATCAAACGCCCCATACGGATTTCCATTGGCATTCGTTTGAAATCCCACGCCACGAATCGAGCCGTCAAAATATCCCACCGGCGTTGTCGCACCGGAAACACAATCAAACACGTCCTCCAATGGATCCCCACTGCACCGGTAATTGGCGTCCCCCCCTGTCAGCGAATTTCGCCCGAACCCATACAAGGAATGTCGTCCTTCCGACGCATTCCAACTCGCCGCTTTGTACCACTCATTGAACAATCCCGGATCGCCGTCCTCTTCTCCTCCGTCCATGGGCAGACGAAACCCTCGCTTTTGCAACAAGTTCGAACGCTCTTGAGAATTCAAATCGCGCGCCGCCCAGGATGTCAGCGAAATCGTCACCGGCCTCCAGTTAGCAAGAATCGTCTCCGCGCCTTCGGTGTACGCCTTCTCGCTCGAAGGCAACCCACCGACCGTGGTCAACCAGTTGCAATACTTTACCGCTCCGAACCAACTCACCCCGGCTATCGGGTGATCCTCAAACCCCGCCGACACAACGTACCGGCTCAATGCGACATCCAAAGACACGTTGGCGTTTGCGGATTTGCGGAATAGATGGATGCCCTCTCCTTCCATACCCACGATCCCGTCCTGTTCCACTCCAAGGAAAACATCCCCGCTGTCCACGTCGAAGTAGAGAAACTGTCCTCGCTCTTCGGAAAGATGTGCGAGGGCGTCATTCAAGAACGCCACAAACTCGGTATTGCGTACTTCGTACCGCCCGATCAAAAACGAATGGGCAGGCCCGCCCGGTTCTCCATCCGCCGCAGAAACATATACAAGGCTCGGAATTGGCAACGACTCCACACCCGCGACGGTCGACCTAACGCCGAATTGCGACCCCGCAACACAAGCCAAGACCAAGACCAAGACAAATACCCGCACTCGTCGCCTTGATTCCACCAACATGTCAAGCCTCACCGTCCGAGCAATGCAAGCGCCGTTTCCCTGAAACAAACTCGATGCTCTGATATCGGTTGGCGATGCCGCGCCGACCTAGCCGAATTGCCTCTAAGGACGCACTCGCAACCCCTCGGAAGGAGAATCTGACGGCGCTTTCGGAACGAGACTCGGATTTCAGCCTTGGCAATCTCGCTTGATTGAGTAGAGTTACAAATCGTCTGGGTTCCGAACGTGGGTGTTTAGAGGAATGATGGTCCTGCATGAAGATTCCGCCTATCGGCGTCGACATCGACGATTTCCGACTTCCGGTCAAGGATGCCCTCCACCGAGCGGCTGAACTGAATCTCCGCCACGTCGAACTGTCCACCGTTGTGGGCGACCTCGCCCCCAACAACCTTTCGCCCAGCGGTCGACGACACCTGCTTCGCTTGTTTGATCAACTCGGTTTGAAATTGGCAGCGCTCACCGCCGACATTCCACGGATCGGATTGACGGACCCGAAAACAGTTGATGAACGCGTGCAGCGCACGCTGCAAATTATCGATTTGAGTCGCGACCTCGGCGTTCGCATGGTGACCTCGGCCGTGGGGGCTTTGACCCATCCACAAAACGGTCAGCCTTCTCCTTCAGCAATCGAAGCGTTGCGTCAGATCGGTGAACACGCCGATTCACGGGGGATCATCTACGCCATCCGCCCGTCCTTCGATTCCGAAGAGCGCCTGTCATCCGTTCTCAATGAATTGCGATGTCCGTCCATCGGTATTTGTTTGGACCCAGCCGCGATGATCATGAGCGGCGCAAACCCGATCGCAGTGGTGGAACACCTCTCGCAACATCTCCGGTTGGTCCACGCCCGCGACGGCACCGTCGGACTCGCCCAGCAGCCCGGACAGGAAACCGTCATCGGCCAAGGCGACGTCGATTTCACGACTTTGGCAAAAGCCCTCACCGACCTCGACTATCACGAACCCCTCATCCTCCGCCGCCAAGACTCCCAAACGCCCACCAACGATATCAGCACCTCTCGTGACCGCCTGATATCGTATTTCCCTTGAAAATCGGAGGCGCGAAACTCTTGATCGTGGCTGAGTGATTCTTGCGGATGAAGAGTGACACATCGTGTCACTCTTCGAAAGTTGAAACGCATTGCGTGGGGCGACTTGGCGAAAGCCGAAAACGGCGGGTTGAATTAGCTCCGGTCAATTCCCCCAGACACGGTCTCCAAAACTTCCGACCCACTGGCCGTGTTGATGTGCTTGGCCTTTGGCGCGACCTTGCGATACCCCAGATATTGCACGATCTCAAAAACTTCCGACCAAGTGGGGAAGGGTCGTTCGTTGATTCGTTTGTATTCGTCGATCGCCATGATGAATTCGAGGAGTTCTCCGGTAATCTCCCCTTCTTCAGCCGCGCGACGCACTTCCCCGCGCCGTCGACCCGGACCACGACGCCGATCCATACCGGAGCGTCGATCCACGACGGTGTCGCGTCGCTCTTGATCATCCGAACGTCGATCCGGTCCATGAAAATGTGCAGGCATGCCTAGTCGATCGGTTGAATCAGAGCAGACCTTTCAGGATAACTCACGATCCCCCAAGAGATCGCGATGGACTTCTAATACGGATCGTTCTTGGCCGAAATTAGCGGACGAAACCGATTACCGGTCTCGATCTGTGATCGAAAGCCAGGACACGCCTAGCATGGTTTGTTGGGGCTTCACCCCCCGCCGCGCTTGGCTATCAAAAAAACAAACAGCCCCAACAGCGCGCCTCCAATCACCCAACTCAATGTCGTCATGGCAAAACCACCCTATTCATTTCTTGTTCTACCGGTCGAATCAGCTTCGGGTCTACGATCCACAGGTGCCCACACCGATTCAGCGGAAAACCTCTGCAAAATGGCCTCGACATCGGAAAGCTCTCGACCCGTTACATCCCGCACCACAAGTGCAAAGGAGAAAATCAACTCCCCGATCGTGAACTGGCAATGGCCATACCGAAAGATCGGAATTCGCGTGCTCATCGACGAATTCCCCGCCATCGCCAGCTTTCGTGCATAAAGATTCTCGTGCCGGTAAAAAATGATCTCGTCGCTGACCGTATGCGGGGTGACGACCGGCACGTTCAATTCACCCGTGGTTTGATAATACAAAGCCACGTTTTGAATCGCCGCGGGCTCAGCCGAAAATCGCGCCACCCCAAGATTAAGCAACCAATCACTTTGAGAACCGAAGTAATACCGTGTCGCATTATCAAACGGCTGACCGCCCAGTTTCACAATCGCGTCATTCGTGCCGAAAACGTTGTACCACAACACCGTGAGGACTGTGTTTTCAATGGAATTCAGCAAGTTGCTTGAGTCGAACGAATCCACCGGGCCTCGAGCGACTCGAAGGAACTCACGAGTCCGCGGCACATTGGCCAAAATCGCGGCACGAATGCTCGGTACATAGATGCTCTCCCAGTTTTGCATCACCTCCGCCGGAATCATCGTCGGCGAACCGGGAAGCAATCCGGGGAAGTAATAGTCGAACAGCACTCGAAAATCGCCGACGTAATCGAGCTGCGCGCGGAAATCGCCAATCGGTCCGCAAGCGGCCACTCCCCCATCAAAAACGTCGGGATATTGTTCCAACGCCAACGCCGTAACAAGGCCGCCTTCCGACGGACCAACAAGATAAACATGACCCGGTTTTCCGTGTTGCGACTCAAAGAGGGCTACCAATTCGAGAATATCCAAGACCCCTTCTCGAACGACCAGACCGTTGTCGCGGTAGCTGGTCGTTGCGAAGGCGAACCCAAGCAAGTTGATGACTTCCGGTAAGGAAGTGTCACCGACTATCAACTGCTCTTCGGGAATTCCAAACGGCTCAGCTTGAGACACATACCCATGCGCGTACACCACCAAATCGCCGTTCCACGCCTCGGCCGGCGGCATGCAAATCCGATAGATAGCACTGCTGGGTTGAAGTCCATCCGGCTCGCAGGTGCTTTCTCCGGCAATTGAAGCCACCGACCAAGCCAAGCAGGATACCAATTCCGCAATTTTCCAAAAACTTTTCATTCACTGTTCCCCCACATCCGACTTGGAGTATAATACAGCATTCCCTTCCGCACCAGACAGATTTTCAATGAGAACGGTGCACTCTGACTTCCGGGCTGAACACCACTTACGAAGAACAGTCTCGGCCCAAAACCCTCGATTCTTTCGCAACATCTCACCCACAAGTACGGCTAGTTCGGCACAATCAGCGCCTTGATAGCCGTTCCACCGGCCACGGTGTCAATCGCCTCATTCGCTTGATCCAACGAATACCGTTCTAACTTCAACTTCGCCCACATCGCCGCCGCACGCGGGTTTCGCAGCATCTCCACCGCCCGATGGAAGTGGGAGTAGTCGCTGCCCCAGCAACCTTTGATCGAGAGGTGCTTCTTGTTGACATCCGCGTGGGGATGAAAGCTCGTCTCCCCATGATCCGTGTATTGCCCGACGACGACCACCGTTCCCGCGTCTCGCGCATACCGCATCGCCTGAGTGACTGCCACTGGCACTCCAGTGCATTCAATCGTCACATCGGCCCCGCGCCCGCTCGTCCGCTCCTTGACCCACGTCGATCGATCCGAATCTTGTTTTCCCGTAAAATTCAGCACGTCGTCCGCGCCCATCTCCCGCGCCGTTGCCAATCGCTGATCCGGCGCTCCAATGCACAAGACTTTCGCCGCTCCGCGCAACGTCGCAAACGCAATCGCCGACAATCCCACAGGCCCCGATCCCAGGACCAAGACTGTGTCTCCGATGCGAATGTCTGCAATCTCCACCGCGTGCAGCGCCGTCGGCAGCGAACACCCACCGGCCATGTACAACTCGCTCGACACTCCGTCCATGCGAATGCACCGAACCCCAGGTTTCAAATAAATGTACTGCGCCCAACCGCCGGTCAGACCGTCCTCGATACCATACGTGATGCCGTAGACTTTCCGTTTCGGACACCGCGTCGATGCCTTCGCCACGAGACAATACCAACACTGATGACACGTCCGATGCACGTCGAGAAATGTAACCCGATCACCTTCAACAAACGCCTGACCTTCGACATCCACCATCGTTCCGTGAATCTTTTCCAACACCCCAACCGACACGTGCCCCGGAATGATGGGGTAAGGCACGCCCGGCAGTTTCCCGGCGCGAAGATGCACGTCCGTTCCACACACTTCGCTCAGTTCAACCCGCAGAAGCGCGGAATCCTGCTCAAGCTCCGGCAGCGGAAATTCCCGCAGTTCCACCGCTTTCCCCGCCTCCGGCATCAACGCCGCTCGACAATGACTCATGGTGACACTCGTTTCAGTTTCATTCGGAAACTGTCAATAAATCGTCCACACGCCCGGAGTCAACACTTCCAACAAATGGTCGTCCAGGTCGCGGAAGTAAAGGCTTTTCCCTCCGCGAGGCCAATTGATGCGCGACTCAATGGTGACGCCCTTTGACACCAGCCACAGTTTCCACGCCTCGAATTGCTCGACATCGATTGCAAATCCGACGTGACTTTGGCCTGATCCATCGTGCGGTGGCAACATTCCGCCCGAAACCGCCATCGGCTGCGTCGACGCGCCCCGCTTGAACAAGAGCAGCACATGCTTTTCGGCCACATTGAGGCTGCACCCGCGCTCGTTGCTGCCCATCTCTTCAAACCCAAAAACATCACGATACCACGCTCTCGCCCGGTCAAGGTCCTCGACGTACAGCACGGTCTCGATGATCCCGCTCACCGGTGGCATGGGGCGTCACTTCTTCGGTAGCGGTTTGATCTGCAGGAACAACTCGTCCAACTGTTTCTGGGCGACGGGCCCGGGGGCGTTGGTTAGCGGGCAGACCGCGCGTTGGGTCTTGGGGAATGCCACCACGTCGCGCAAGCTCTCCGAGTTGTTCAGCATCATCACCCAACGGTCGAACCCGAAGGCAATGCCCCCGTGCGGCGGCGCGCCGTATTGCAACGCGTCGAGCAGAAATTCAAACTTCTCCCGAGCCTCTTCGGGTCCGATGCCCAACATCGAAAAAACCTTCGATTGTATCTCCTGCTGATGGATTCGAATGCTCCCACCGGCCATCTCCGTCCCGTTCAATACAAGGTCATAGGCTTTGCTGCGGACTTTGCCCGGTTCTTTTTCCAAATTCGGCAAGTCTTCATCCAACGGAGCGGTGAACGGATGGTGCGTGCTGAACCAACGATTCTCCTCGTCATCCCACACGAACAACGGAAAATCAACGACCCACAGCAGATTCCATTGATTCGCCGGAATCAAATTCAAAATCACGCCGAGTCGACTTCGCACATGATGCAGGTACTTGTTGACGTCCGCTTCCTTGCCGGCCATGAAAAAGATGGTATCGCCCGCGCCAGCCCCAATTTGCTGACACAACATGGCAGCTACCGGTTGAAGAAACTTGGCCGCCCCGGTGGCGAACTCAATTCCATTGGCCCCGCTGACCACTTTCACCAATGGCAACCCCGCGCCGCCAATGCCCTTCAACTCTTCGCCAAGACCATCGGTTACTTTCCTCGTTAACGCCTCGCCACCTTTGGCGACAATGCATTTGACAATGCCGCCCTTATCGATCGCGTCGCGGAACAATGGAAATTCAACCGTCCTCATCAGTTCGGTGACGACGCGTAATTCCAGCCCGAACCGTGTGTCGGGGCGATCAATGCCGAAGCGATCCATCGCCTCTTTTTCGGTCATTCGCGGAAACGGTGTGGGCACGTCGATGTCCAGCGCGTCCCGATAAATCTGCTTCACGCAACCCTCGACGATCGTCATGATGTCATCCGGTTGCACAAAGGCCATCTCCATGTCGAGCTGCGTGAATTCCGGTTGACGATCGGCCCGAAGGTCTTCATCCCGAAAACATCGAACAATCTGGGCGTAGCGATCAAATCCCGCGACCATGAACAACTGCTTGAAAATCTGCGGGGATTGCGGCAGTGCGTAAAAGGACCCCGGTCGAACGCGCGATGGCACCAAATAATCCCGCGCCCCTTCCGGCGTGGATTTCGTCAGAAACGGCGTCTCGATTTCGACAAACCCCTGGTCGAAAAAGTAATTCCGAATTGTGCGGGCGACGTTTGATCGCAATCGAAAAATGGATTGCATCTCCGCCCTCCGAAGATCGAGAAACCGATACCGCAATCGCAGATCCTCATTGGCTTCAAAGTCCTCGTTGACTTGAAAGGGCAACGGCGCACAACGACTCAGCACGTCAGCGGCAGCGGCGGCCACTTCGATCTCGCCCGTAAGAAGCCTCGGATTCTTCCATTCACCGCGGGTGACTACTTTCCCCGTCACCGCAATCACGTCTTCATTATGAAGTCCGCGCGAAACGGCGTGGGCTTCCGCACTTTGTTGTGGGTCAAATCGAATCTGCGTCACCCCGGTATGATCCCGCAGATCGACAAACGTCATACCGCCGTGATCGCGCGAGCTGTTCACCCACCCGGCCAAGATAACGGTCTGTCCAATGTCCTTGCCCCGAAGTTCCCCGCAACGATGCGTCCGCTTGTTATAAGAAATAGCCAATGTCCTACTCCTCTTCTTGTTATTCCAAAGACAGGCTTTGTAGAGTGTTGCCGACGGAAAATCAAATCGTGGAAAAGTCCGGGCGTGATGGACCGTTCAATCCTCCGGCGTGACCGGATCATCAAACATCGCCCCGATGAGAAAACCTCGAATCCCGGACGTGATGTGGCGTACCCGACCGGACACCCAGGGCGTCGGCGGTCCATCTGGATATTCACGGATATAGATTGGCTGACGCGCGGTTACCGACTTCTTGGACCAAGCCGCAAATCCCCCGCCGGACATGTTGTGCAAATGAACCAGCCACGGTTTACAGTCATTCGGCTCCGTCGTCATTTCGAGTGCCAATCCGCTTCGAAAACGCATCCACTTCCGCTTTCCCGAATACGGATCGGGCATCCCACATTCCAGCGCCAAGGCCAATAACCGTTCAATCTCCCGATGTGCGGGAGGTTTTCCATTCGGCGGATTCACGACCGGTGATTGCATCTTGCGTAAACTCAGTACCCGATCATCCTGTTGGCAACAAGGAGAGACCACACGACAGTCGGTCCATCGGCAGGACTTGTGTTCGAATGACTCCTCGACATATCGATCTTGTCGGTAGACTCCCCACGTCCGAATAGTTATTTGCATGATCGGACTTGGATTACGACCTGAATGTCCACGCCGTTCCGTAAAACCAGGCCTCACATCGGACTTTCGCCCCCTTGAAACCAACCACAACTCAAGCGTACACTTGTTAGGGCGATGAGCCATGCACCGCGAGACAAATCCCCCGCCACCGCGCCAAAAGAGGAGGAAAGAATGAACCACGTAAAAACGCTAATACATGTTCACACGAATTACTCGTTCGATAGCGACATTTCGCCCAAAGCGCTTGCTTCCTTCGCCGACCGTGAAGACATCGGCTGCATCGCGGTGACGGACCATGACACCATCGAAGGCGCTAAGCACCTCGCGGCGATCAGCCCGGCGAACGTCATCGTCGGATCAGAAATTACCACCCGCGACGGTCATTTGATCGGGTTGTTTCTGAAAGAAAATATCAGCGCCGGACTATCCGCACGGGACACCGCCGAAGCCATCAAGCAACAAGGCGGACTTGTGTTCTTGCCCCATCCTTTTGTGCTGGCGTTTGGTTGCGGGCTGGGAAAAATGTCTTGGGAAATCGCGGATTTAGTCGACGCAGTCGAAGTGAATAACGCTCAAAACTTATCTGCCCGCGCCGATCGCCTCGCCAAACAATTCGCCGCGAAGCTCAATCTCCCCAGCTTCGTCGGGGCCGATAGCCATATGCAAACCAGCATCGCCCCCTGCTACCAACTCATGCGCCCTTCTGCGGGTCCAGCCGATTTTCTCGCCGCTCTGAACTCCGCAACGCTTGTCCCGGGTTTTCATCCACTTTCTTATTTCCTTTCTACCGGTCTCCGCGTCGCCCGCCACCTCCTCGGTTTCTCGCTTCCCACACCTTTCGGCCTCCACGCCGCCGCATAACGGTACGTCTCGGCACCCTGTGCCACGGCTCTTGAGCAGTGGACCGATCCGATTCGCGCCCTTCCTCTGCTCGCATTGCTACCCGTGACGAGACAAAAAAAACGCGCCCCGATGCCAAGCTCATGACACCGGGGCGCGGGTTATCGTTGAAACATCTTAAGCCGCAGACTATTCGGGACACTCCCCGTGGTGATCAATCGACTGACCGGCCATCGCGGCTTCGCAGCGGTTGCCGTAGGTTACTCCGTCACACCCACAGACGGGTTCGTAAATATCCGGGCAGCCATCCGGAATTGGCTTGCAAACCCCCTGGAAATCGCAGCAGCACGAACCGACCGGCAACCGACAGAATTCGCCGTCGTCACAAGGAATCCCCGCGATGCCGCCGCAAACATGCTCGCACTCGCCAGGATGATCGATCGCCACACCGACGACGGTGGCTTCGCATTCGTTGCAGTAGGTTACACCGTCGCATCCACAAACTTTCGGGCAATGTTCCGGACAACACGGCGGATCGGGGAAGCAGGGCAAGGGTCTGCAAACTCCCTGTTGATCGGAGACGTTGCAGGTGCCCGGTGGAAAAACACAGACTTCGCCATCGTCGCAAGGAATCCCCGCAATCCC
Source organism: Planctomycetota bacterium (assembly GCA_038043045.1). Taxonomy (GTDB): domain Bacteria; phylum Planctomycetota; class Phycisphaerae; order UBA1845; family UBA1845; genus JBBTCX01. The sequence continues at coordinate 15,327 of JBBTCX010000269.1, forward strand.
ACCGCACACTTGCTCACACGGTCCGCGGTGTTCGATCGATTGACCGGCCATTCCGGCTTCGCAACGGTTGCCGTAGGTGACACCGTCGCAGCCACAAACCGGATCATGCACATCCGGGCAACTCACCGGAATCATTCTGCAGACGCCCGGTGGATCGGCTTGGTCGCAGCTTCCCGGTGGAAACACGCAAAAGTGATCGTCCGGGCAAGGTTCAGCGGCGTCGCGACGACACGCCTGTCCACAAGGTCCGGGATGAGCGATCGAAGCCCGGTGCATGAAAGCAACGCAACGATTCGGATAGGTTTCGCCGTCGCAAGAGCAAACCGGTTCGCGTATGCTGGGACAGTCCCGTGGAATGGGCGTGCAAATTCCGAGCGTATCTTCGGAGTCGCAAGCACCGTTTGGCTGTCGACAATATGCATGGCGTCCGCACGCATTCGGGTTGGACGGATCGCATCGTCGCATCGGATGACCGGGACCCCCATGACCCATTTCGCCGGGTTGGGCGGCGGCAGTTACTTCAACCACAAAATCCCCAAGTCCGCCACGAGCTTCATGCACCCCAAGCGTAAAAACAACCATTCCTAACACACAAAACTGTTTTTTCATCGCATTCAACCTCCCGTCAAACCCCCCTTTTCAGGTTGGGCGTTGTCACACCCCTCCGCCAACACGGGCCCAATTCATTGTAACCCGTTTCTTGTTCCCGACGAGCCGATTCACCGCTCGAATACAAGTACAAACGAACGACAATGGATGCGATTGCAAGTAACCCTTGGAAATTCCATTTTATTTCATAAACTAGAAAAAGGAGGCGAGTTTGATTTGCGCCGTCGGGTCGGTTTGATCCTCTTATCGCCGCGCCCAATGCGAACATAAGTGCATGAAGGATAAAGGGTTATGAATATGAATCCAACTCGCCGAGAGAAAGTCGTACAAGCCATCCTGAAACGGAAAGTCAGCGCGATCATTCGAACCGATGATCAGCAGTTGGCCGCCGAAGCGATGAGCGCCGCCGTCGACGGGGGATTCGAGATGATTGAATTCACACTGACGACGCCGGGAGCGATGGAACTCATCTCCACGTTTTCCAAACGAAGCGGACTTCTTGTCGGAGCCGGGACGGTGATGACAGCGGGTGTCACTAGAGAGGCGGTATCTGCCGGGGCGAGTTTCATCGTGTCGCCGATCTGCGATCCGACGGTCGTCGCGGAAGCCGCTCGTCTGGATGTCGCCAGCATTCCCGGTGCGATAACCCCGACCGAGATGGAACACGCTTATCGATTCGGAGCGGACTTCGTCAAGGTCTTCCCCGAGCCACCCGGTGGCGTGGATTTCATTCGAGCGATTCGCGGACCCTTACCACACCTGCGATTGTTCCCTACGGCCGGCGTGACCCCCGACAACTTCATCGAGTGGCTCGACGCGGGCTGCGTCGGCGTAGGATTTGTCCGCTCCCTGTTCGAACCAAATGATCTGAAATCACGTAATTTTTTGGCGATACGCAGTCGAGCGACGAAAATCATGGACCGACTACGCGCCCGGCCATAACTTGGGAAGCGGCGGAAAGAGAAAGCGGCTATCGCCGAGGTTCGGACGATGACGGATCGATCAACGCCTCGGCCTCACTAATCAACGCCCAAGCGAGCCCCCCCCACACGTGCACAGCCCAGCCTTGACCGTTGCGGCAACACTACCAGTATTCCTGTACCCTTTGAAATCGGTCGGGTGCCAGAGGAAGGCATGCGCTCCTTCACCTTCTCCCTCAGCAAACTCATAGAAAAAGAATGGATTCACTACGACACACCCATGAAATACACCCCCAACCGCGAAGCCCTCGCCTCCGTGGGTCAAAGGCATCAAATCCTCCGGCCAATCCCTCATCGGCCGCGTCCGCAGCAGCCGGTAAGAACGTGCCACTGCTACATGAACAGTATTCCCCGAACCACACCGTTCACGGGGTGGAGTCATTCGAATGTCGAGTCACCCACTCAACATGACGTTCAACATTCGTGGTACTGCATTCGCTATTCCGAAAGTGCCACCGTGTGCCACTGCTCTTAAGCAGTGGCGTAGGTCGGGTCGATGACCCGACCAAACTTCCGCTTCCTTACGGGCGCGGCTCTGAAATGTCTTCGCACGCACCCCTAGAGGATAGCTGAAGTTACGATCGCACGTGAAGGAATTCGCGAAATCGCCGTTGCAACGCACAACCCATCTCGGCTGCGGCTGATGTGTGGTTTCCGCCATGTGGTCGAAGCAAAACTATTCCCTCCAGGAAGGGCCCTCCGGACCGATAAGTCGTTCGAGTCGTGCCCAATGACAGCTCCCCAACGAAGACACCTAATCACGCTTTGAAGTGTGGTCGAAGAAGCTGTTAACGCTTGAACCCTTTAGGGGCGAGCCCCGATGCTCTGCGCCCGAAGTGCAAAAACCGACTGCCGGAGCATCATCTTCGGAAGTTCCGACGACTCCGAATAACGCCAGTCGGAAAGTCGGCCATCTGACCGTCGCGGGTGCTTCGTTGCCGAACAGTGCGCAAAAGTCATGAAGACCACATCAGCAGCGTTGAAAGGCAAGTGCAATGGGTCATGAAGGGAGTAGTATCGTTCCAGACTTTCCAACTTGGTTTCTGACCGACGTGGTCTGCGTTAATCTTGCGGCCTTCTCCTCATTGGCTGGTAATCGGCGCGAGAAGTGGACCCGCATTGGAGGCCGCGCAGATTGCCGAAGTTCCTACCTTTCCAAGGGTTGTAAAAACGCATAAGGCGACACGATGTCTGAAAGCTCACAAGTTCGACGTGGTCCGCTCGTGCCGTGGGTACGGTTTCGGTTTCCAGCGATTTGTGTGGGCTTCGCTTTGGTGGGCGCGGTGGCATTGTACTACGCGCTCTCCCGCCAATTCACGGAGGTCGTGCAGGGAATGGCCTTGCAAGGTACGGAATTGCAAGTCGCAACCATCTCTTCCTTCAGGCAAATGTACGGTTCCGAGGTGGCCAAGAAGGCCGTATTAAACGGACTGCAAGTCACCCACGACTACAAGGACCATGCGAACGCCATACCCCTTCCCGCGACCCTGACCAAGGATCTCGGCGCGTTCATCGAAAAACTGCGCCCCGGCGCTCACGTCCGGCTCTATAGCGAATTCCCGTTTCCGTGGCGCCCCCCTGTCGATCGCGACGATGTCTTCGTCGCCGCGGCGCTTGAAGCCTTAGAGCGCGACCCCGACCAGCCTTTCTACCGATTCGAATCGTTTGAGGGTCGGTCCTCGCTGCGTTACGCGATCGCCGATCGCATGTCGCAGAGCTGCGTCGACTGCCACAACAGCCACCCGGACAGCCCGAAGCGCGACTGGAAAATTGGTGATGTCCGTGGCGCACTAGAGTTCATTCGACCGATTGACGATGAAGGACCGATTGCGGTCCTTTCGGCCGGCAAGACGTTCCAATTATATCTGATGCTCGCCGGCATTACGCTCGGTTTGGGCGTGCTGGGACTCGCCTATTCCATTCGATCGTTGCGGGCCAGTGAAGCGTGCGCCCAAGCGACCCTGGCCAAGTTCGCCGCCTACCGGGCAGCGCTGGATGAGCAGGTCATCATCGCCTTGACGAATCTTTCCGGCACGATCACCGAGGTCAACGAGCCCTTCTGCCAAATCAGCGGGTACATCCGCGAGGAACTGATCGGGGCCAACCAACGGATCGTCAGCTCGGGCCACCATCCCAGGGCGTTCTGGGCGGAAATGTGGAAGACCATCGCCAGTGGCGGTGTGTGGCGGGCCGAGGTCTGCAACAAAACCAAGACAGGCAAGCTCTACTGGGTGGCCTCTACCATCGGCCCGATGCGCGACGAAGCGGGGAAAATTAGAGGCTACGTCGCCGTCCTCATCGACATCAGCGAGCGCAAGAATCAAGAACGCCTGCTGCAGGAAAACGAAGCGATCAACAGAATCATCATCGAGAACAGTTTGGATTGCATTAAAGTAATTGGCCTTGATGGCCGGCTTGAGTTCATGAATTCGGGCGGACAGACGATCCTGGAAATCTCGGATCTTGGGCCTTACTTGGGTTCGATCTGGGCTGAGTTTTGGGATGGGGAGGAAAAGCTCGCCGCCGAACTGGCGATCGAAGACGCCAAGGCGGGAGGAACCGGCCGCTTCAGTGGTTTCTGCGCCACGGTTTGCGGTACCCCCAAATACTGGGATGTCGTGATCACTCCGATTCGGGACGATGGAGGAAAAGTGACGCGTCTGCTGGCCGTTTCACGCGACATCACTGCCAGCAGGCAGGCGGAACTCGCGCTGAATACCGCATACCTCGAAATGGAACAGCGGGTGGAAAATCGAACGGCTGAGCTCGGCGCCTCCAATCGCTTGTTGAAGAATGAGATTGAAGTGCGCAGGAGCGCCGAGGAGGAGTTGAAGCTAGCCAGCGAGAACACCGAAACGTCGAATCGTAGTCTCGTGCTTCTGGACCAAGTCAATAATCTATTGGTGGCCTGCGAGTCATTGGACGAACTTGGACGGATCGTTACGGATGCCTTAGTAGACAAGTACGGTGCCTATTTTGCCCGACTCTGGCTGAAACGTCCGGGGGACCTTTGTTCCGAGTGCGCTTTGGCATCACACTGCCCCACGAAGGTCGAATGCCTTCACCTCATATCCAGCTCGGGCTACTACACGCACATCGACGGCGATCACCGGCGTGTACCATTGGGGGCCTTCAAGATCGGGCTCATCGCACAAGGGCGCGGACGGACCATCTCTAATGACGTTGTGAATGATGAACGCGTCCATAACCACGAGTGGGCCGCCGAGCATGGATTGAAGTCCTTTGCGGGATTTCCGCTTCGGCACGGAGACGAAGTCATCGGCGTCGTGGCGATGTTTTCGCAGCAAGTACTCCATCCCCGCGTTCTGGAAGTGCTCGATCTCTTGTCGCATTCGATCGTGTCCGCCATCACCAATGTACAGGAACGAGACGCCCTTGCCCGCGCGAGCCGCGCCAAGAGCGAGTTCCTGGCCACCATGAGCCACGAGCTGCGCACGCCGCTTAACGGTGTGATCGGCATGATGGAGCTGCTGCTTCGCACGGAGCTTAATCCCAATCAACGACGCCACATATCGCTCGCCAAGTCGTCCGGCGACATGCTCCTCGGCCTCATCAACGACATCCTTGATTTCTCGAAGATCGAAGCTGGCCGGTTGGAACTGGAGTCCAAAGGGTTTGACCTTCACTACACGGTCGGGAGCCTTGGCATGAGCTTTTTGTCTAGAGCCGCGGACAAAGGCCTCGAACTCGTTTGTGCCGTCCATCCGGGCGTTCCGCGCCGGCTCCAAGGAGACTCGGGCAGACTACAGCAGATTCTTACGAACCTGGCGGGAAACGCGATCAAGTTCACCGACAAGGGTCAGGTCGTGATCCGTGTGACCAAGGACCAGGACACCGACCAGGACGTCGTCGTCCGGTTCACTGTCACCGACACGGGCATCGGAATCCCCTCTGAGCATGTAGGCAGGCTATTCAAATCGTTCTCGCAGATCGATTCCTCGACGACGCGAAAGTACGGCGGTACAGGCCTCGGCCTTGCCATCAGCAAACGCCTTGTGGAGGCCATGGGCGGGGAAATCGGTGTTGTCAACAACGAAGTATGCGGCTCGACATTCTGGTTCATCATCAAGTTCGCCAAACAGGCGGGGCTTGCAGCCTCGGCGATTTCTCTGCCGGACGACTTCCGTCGTGTTCGTGTCCTCGTGGTCGACGACAACGCGACGAACAGGGAGTTTCTACACGAGCAACTTTCCGGTTGGGGACTCCATCATGAAACAACAGCTTGTGGGCAGGATGCGCTCTCGGCCCTGCGCGCGGCGCAACGTGATGGTCGGCCTTTCGGTATGGCGATCGTCGATCAACAGATGCCGGAGATGGACGGCGAACAGCTCGCCCGGGAGATCAAACAGGATCCTGCGCTGGCTGATACTGCTCTCGTTCTGCTTACTGTCGGCCTGGAATGCGATGAGCCGAAACGTCTGATGGAGATTGGCTTCGCCGGATGGTTGAGCAAGCCCGCTCTACCGTCACACCTTCTCGATACTATTCTAGAGGCCTTCGTGTGCGCCAGAACCGTTAGCCGCCGGCTGCCGGAAGAGCAGAGTGAGTCGTCCCCTCTGCCGAACATCGTGACACCATCGGCCGGCGCCAGCATCCTCTTGGCGGAGGACAACGAAATCAGTCAGGAAGTTGCCGCAACGATCCTCCGTCGCGCCGGCTTCTTGTGTGACGTTGTCTCAAACGGGAAGGAGGCCGTCGAAGCCGTAAGGGCGGGCGTATACAACCTTGTCCTCATGGACTGTCAGATGCCGGAGATGGACGGTTTTCAAGCTACGCAAGCCATCAGGAGTTTCGAGCAAGAACGCGTGCTTTCCGGTGGACCGGACGAGCGGATTCCGATCATTGCCCTTACGGCCAATGCGATGCAGGGCGATCGGGAGCGATGTTTGACCGCGGGAATGGATGACTACCTTACCAAGCCCCTGTATCCGGAGCAGTTGATCGAGACGATCAAACGCTTCTTATCGGGCGACGCTTCAATCGCACAAACTTTGGCCGAGCCCTTCGCCGATCAACTTGAAAAGGGCAGCGCCAAGGAGGTGCCGCTCGCCAAACCACCCTTTGATATGGACTCCGTCGTGAAGCGATGGGGCGGCGACCGGACATTTGTGGAAAAGCTGATCGTCAAGTTCCAAGAGAGCGCGCCGAAAGAGGTGGAACAACTGAGCCGGCACTTGGGCGAGGGCAACGTCGGCGAGGCCACACGTGTGGCTCACGGCCTGAAGGGCGGCGCGTCCTACGTCGGTGCGGAGCAATTTCGAAAGATCGCGGCCCGAATCGAGGAGATCGGTCGAGACGGCAAACTCGACGGCGCCGACATCGCTTTCGCTGAACTCGAAACCGAGTTGGCCCGGTGTCTTGCAACAGCCCAGTTCTCCGCAAACGCCGAGTCGCGGAAATAAACAAAGTGTGAGGTTTCGGAAATGCGAATTCTGATAGTCGACGATGACGAAGTCGTCCGAGGCACGATGGTCGACGAGTCGGAAACACACGTCGATTCGTCGGGGGTTCAGACTTTCCTCGACGCGGAGGACGAGTTTCATTCCGTCCACGAATCGTTGAGTGAGGTGGAGGCAGGGGCGGTGTGACCGTCGGGAGGCTTCGACATGTCAAAAATCTTGGTCGCTGATGATTTCGCTCTTTGTCGCGAACCGATCGCCGAAGCCCTGCGCGGCGCGGGCTACGAAGTCATTTGCGCCGCGGATGGCAGCGAAGCGCTTTCGGCGATTCAAGAGCACCACCCGGACCTGGTCCTCCTCGATGTGAATATGCCCAAGTTGGACGGGCTTTCAGTTCTACGAACGATCCGCTGCAATCCGGAGTTCAGCCACACCCCTGTTATCATGCTGACGGAGAGTGGCGAAAGAAAGAGCGTTGCCATTGCTGCCGAGAACAAGATTCAAGGATACTTACTGAAATCGAAGTTCTCACTGGACACATTGTTTGCCCGCGTCGCGGCATGCCTCGGCGCGACGGAGACAACTTCGGCCGCCCTCCAACCCAAGTCAAGTCCCGCGAATCTCGCGAAATCCGGCCAACGCCTTGGAACATCGCGCATTGCGCCAACGGCCACCACGGAGGTTGCATCTTCCAAATCGAGGATCGATGAAGTCTCTCAAAGCGGAAACACTACGCCGGTCCCATCGTCCTTATCGCTTCCAACTGAGATTCGATCTCTCGAAGATGTTCAACCCCTCATCAACAAGACGGACTTGCTGCGGCTCGTGGTGGACGGATTGGAATTGCAACCCCTCGGACCGACCGTTCAAAACGTCATCGCTCTCACAACAAGCAAGGAGTGCTGCGCCGAGGACGTAGCCAAGGCAGCCACCCACGATCAAGCGATTTCGATCCGCATCCTCAAACTCGCCAACAGCAGCGCCTATTCGAGAGGCCGGCCGGTCAACAGCGTGAGGGACGCAGTTCAGCGTGTCGGTTTGCAGGAGGTTCGCTCTTTGGTCATGACTCTGGGCGTCCTGCAGCAATACGAAGTCAGCGCCGGCGCGAACTTCGATCCACGCCTGTTTTGGGAACACTCGATCGCCTGCGGGCTCATCGCCTCTGCGATCGCGAAACACCGTCAACCAGAGAAAGCCGACGACGGTTTTCTCTGGGGCATGGTGCACGATGTGGGGCGTTTGATTCTGCTCCACCAACTCCCCAACGAATCCAGCACCATTGGCGAGATTGCGGAACAACTGGCTCTACCTCTTGAAGCGGTCGAAAGAAAGGCTCTGCTCCTCGACCACTGCGAAATCCTGGAAAAGGCGCTCGAACACTGGCAATTCCCACGTGCATTCGTTGCCCCCGTTGTCAACCATCATCGGTCGCGAAGCCAGCTTGAGCGTTTGGGTCCGGACCATTTTTTCTCTGCCGCCTCGGTGGCTCTGGCCAACCGGCTAGCCCACGCCCTTATGCTCGGCAGCAGCGGGAACGAAATCCTTTATCCCCTAGACGATCTGGTCGCGGCGTTGCGGATTCAACCTTCTATGATCGCGGCGCTCACCACCTCGATTCCTGAGGAGACCCGAGATTTGAAGTACACGATGCTAGCCCGTGCGAATACGGATAACTGGCCCGACTTTGCGTTGGGATTTCGGGCAAAACTCGGAGTTTTTCGACCCGTTTGCGTCAGCGCCCAGCCCGAGGTTGATGCGTTTCGGATCTTCTGCGAGCGTGTAGCATCGCCAGTCGACGATGGGCCGCCGAATGTGGGTGTCCTGTATCTTCGAGACGCCGAGGAACTTGCCGTATTGGGGGGTAAGTTCGAATCCGAGGAAAAAGCCCGGGGGGCATCGAGCATTCCCCTTATCGTGATCTGCGCTAAGGGGAGACTGGATGCGTCGAATCCGTGGCTCAAAACTCGATTACACGCAATCTTTGGCACGCCGGTGCGACTCTCGGTTCTACTGAGCACGATCCGACGATTGACATCGTAGCCGGCGACAACCTGTCGTATCCACCACCGCTGGGTAAACAGCACGCTGTGGTGCAAACCCAGCAGAAACGGCGTCGCCTTGGGCACGGCGATTCGGTCGGACTGCTTTCCGCGGAGCGGCTGGTCAAGTTCGGGGTGTGTTAATTTAGGAAGATTGGGCCGGCGAGGCATTTCAGTGGTACTTTCAAGTCGGTTCGTTTGGTTATTTTTTTGTTTTCGGAAGTGTCATGCATTTGGCACTTCTTGCGATAAGTCGCTGAAAAACAAGGGATATCGACGATTGAGCAAAGAGTGCCACATATTGACACTTCTCGGATATTGGTGTCAAAGCCATTTGAAAGTAACGCTTTACGTTTCACGATTTTGTCGGCCATGTTTCGGCACACTTTCACTTTTGTGACTCCCACTCCCTCACGGTCGCGGCTCGGATTAAACCGTACATTATTATAACACGATGTTTTGAAAGAGTCAAGGGCGATTCCGTATTGTCTGTACGTTGCGGCTTGGCCGGGGGTTCGGGGGATTTCGTAATCTGGCGATTTGGAATCCTTTGATGCATCAGTCAACATGCTGCATTCTGGTCGGGGAAAATGACAAATTTTGGCACGGAAATTGCCAGTATTTATTTCGAAAGAGGCGATGATTCACTGCTCTTATGGGGCTTCCGGCCAATGCCGGCGGACGAATCGTCTGACGATTGCATGGTCTGAGTTCAGTGTGACTGACCGTCGCTCCTTTTCAGCCGGCTGCAAAGCAGCGGGTTGGTTGTACGCGAAACTGGCGGCAGAGGTGGCTAAAACAATAGGTATGAAATTACGATCTGCGATGAAGGTGTTTCGCTCAACTTGTTGCCGACTGGGCAACGTTTTGCTGGTCTCGGCCCTTATGTCCTCGTTGCTTGTAAAAAGCACGGCGGGCGAGGCGCTGGTGTTGCATCAGCACAGCGTTCGTCGGGCCCATTTGCACATTCTGGGATCCGGCGACCTTCTTTCATCCGCTGCGTGGTCGTCGCGGTTTGGCCACACTTCGTATCTCAAACCGGTGTCCCAATTGGCGTCCCAGCCCGTTCAAGTTCTTGCGATCGTTGCAATCGGTTCGATTTTTGTGTCGACGGCCGGCACTTCGAGCGATGACGAAGCGCGTCTTGGCCACCTTCACGGTTGCCAGACTGTTTTCGTCGCGAGCCTGCAAGAAACACCGGTCATTGATTCTCCCACCGTACTTTCAACGGCCTGGGTCGGCCGAACCACTTCCGCAGTCATTCTGCTGCGGAACCACGCCATTCTCCTATAAACACCAATCCTGACTGCCGCCGGGTCTGCTTGCGCGAATATTGGTTGCGTTTCGTCGCATCCGCGCGGCCAACTACCGACAGAGCAGTATCACACCATGGGAGTGTTGCGATCTGATGGGATGCGAATGACACGTTTTGTCAGCTCGAAAGGAGCAAAGAGAATGGCGAGGTATATACATGCCGGGTGGTTGTTTATCGGCGTATTGATGATGAATCATGCGTGCGGCGGACGGGCCGCGGCGCAGTGCGAGTTCCCAATTGGGCCCCCGGTTACGGGGTCCGATGGGTTGGAGCAGGACTTGTTCGGGGTGAGCGTTGCCCTGGATGGCAGCACGGCGGTGATGGGGGCGCCGGGCGACGATCACGCGGGCGATGCGAGCGGGTCGGCGTACGCGTTCATCCTGTCGGGCGGGGCGTGGTCGCAGCAGCAGAAGTTGATCGCCTCGGACGCAGTGGCGGACGACTTCTTCGGGTTTGACGTGGCACTCTCGGGAAACATCGCGTTGGTTGGGGCATACGGCGTGGACGACGCCGGGGTCGGAGCCGACGTGGGGGCAGTGTACGTGTTCAACCGTTCGGGCGCGGTGTGGACGCAGACCCAGAAACTGGTGCACGCTACGCCGGTCTTATATGAAGAGTTCGGGCATGCGGTGGCGATGGACACGACGACGGCCATGATCGGAGCGCCGTTCAACGCCCTGTTCCGCGAAGAGAAGGGCTCGGTCTTTGTCTTCATTCGCGTCGGGGCGACCTGGTCGATACACGACAACTTCGACGCCAGCGACGGATTCATCGATGACCGCTTCGGGTATGCGCTGGCGCTCAACGCCAGCACCGCGGTCGTGGGGACGCAAAGTGGCGGGGCGTACGTGTTTCAGCGCACCGGCGACACCTGGTCCGAACAGCAGAAGCTGGTCAGCCCGGACAGCGGGGCCGGCTTCGGCGAGGCTGTAGCAGTGCGCGGGGACTTCGCTCTGATCGGAGCGCCATGGGACGGCGCGGGGTCGGCGTATGTCTTCACCCGCAGCGCCGGCGTATGGACGTTCCAACAGAAGCTGACCTCGGCGAGCGCGACCGCAGGGTTTGGGATCTCTGTGGCGATGGAAGGGAACCTGGCGGTGATCGGGGCGAGCCTCGATGACACCGCGGCCGGGGCGAGCGCTGGAGCAACGTACCTCTTTTTGAACACCGGCGGTGTGTGGACGGAGGAAGCGCGGCTGACAGCGAACAACGGCGCCTCCGGTGACCAGTTTGGAAGCGACGTGGCGGTGACCACGGGTCGAGCGCTGATCGGAGCGATGTTCGGCGACAAAGCGGATGGGGCGAACTCGGGATCGGCATACATCGTCAACACAAGAACGCCGGACTGCAATACCAACGGGGTTCTGGACGTGTGCGACATTGCCAATGGCGCGAGTCCGGATTGCAACCTGAACCAGGTGCCTGATGAATGCGACCTCGCGCAAGGAACATCTCTGGATTGCAGCGGGAATGGCGTGCCGGACGAATGCGACCAGTTCGTCTGCGACGACGGCAACCTGTGCACGGACGACACCTGCAACGGAACGGACTGTGTGTTCGCGAACAACACGAGGGCCTGCGACGACGGGCTGTTCTGCAATGGGTTGGACACGTGCGCAGGCGGAACATGCTCGGCGCATGGTGGCAACCCATGTGCCAGTGGTGGTGAATGCGCCGATGCCTGCAACGAGGCTGCGGATCATTGCTTCGATCCGTCGGGTACAGCCTGTACTGACGACGGCAACGTGTGCACGGACAACAGATGCGATGGGGCGGGCGTTTGTGCGGCGCTGCCCAACATCGTTCCGTGCGACGACGGGTTGTTCTGCAATGGGTCGGATACGTGCGCAGGCGGAACTTGCTCGGGACACAGCGGTGACCCCTGTATCGGTGGTGGTGAGTGCGCCGACGCCTGCAATGAGGCCGCGGACAATTGCTTCGATCCTTGGGGAGCACTCTGTACGGACGACGGCAACGTGTGCACGGATAACAAATGCGATGGGGCGGGGGTTTGTGCGGCGGTACTCAACAGCGTTCCATGCGATGACGGAGACAACTGCACCGTGCGCGATGTTTGCGTTAACGGAGACTGCGTGGGAATACAGGTGCTACACGGGGACATCACTCCACCGGGCGGAGACGGCGTCGTCGACTTGGATGACTTGATCATCTTGCTCAACGGCTTTGCGGACTACGCGAGCTTCCCGGAAGCGGACATTTATCCGTGTGAAGGTCCCAATGGAATCACTGACCTGGACGATTTGATCGCCCTGCTCGGTGCGTTCGCGGGCAGCAATGTGTGCCCGCACCCTTGTCCGCCGTAGGCAGGGCTTGGGCGACAAGCCGGCTTTGCCGGTCCGTGTTGGAGCCCGTGCTGATCAGACCGACGTGTACCAGGGTGCTGTACTCAATCGCCAGAGGAGTAGGTGTCTGAGCGCCGTGCAGCTCGCGGCATCGGGGGTATAGAGCTACGAACTGCCGACTTCGCTACGCGTAGTGCTGGAGGAAATCGGTAACGCCAGCGTGCGCGATGCGGAGATTCAAGAGTTCGGCATCCATTCAAGGAATGTGTGATTCTTGATCAAGCGGGAAGAGATTTCATTTACACCACTATAGGAGAAAAAGGTGAATACACACACACCCATATTTCGTAATAAGATCTACGCCGTCGTAGCGACTTTGATCGCAATCGTCGTGAACCCATCGGTGGGTTTCGCCCAACCTCAGTTCATGTCGATTCACAGCTTCAACGGCACCGACGGGTTTGGGCCCATGGCGGGCGTCGTGCAAGGCGATGACGGCGCGCTCTATGGCACGACGAGCGGCCAGGTTGACAATCCGATTGTCGGCACTGTGTTCCGACTTGACCTCGCGACGCCGGGTTTGACGACCCTTCATTACTTCGCCGATGGCTCGCGGCCCTTCTCGGGATTGACCTTGGGCAGCGACGGATTGCTGTATGGTTCCACCTACACCGGGGGTAAGGCTGACCTTGGCACGTTGTTCCGGGTGGGTCCCGATGGGCAGAACTTCGCCTCGCTCTACAGTTTCAGCGGGGTCGACGGGGCAAGGCCGGACGACTTAAAACTCACACAAGCCGGCGACGGCGTTTTTTACGGCGCGACTTCTGAGGGCGGTCCCGAAGGTGGAGGCACATTGTTTCGACTCGACCCCGCGACGCAGGTGCTGACGACGATGTATTCATTCAGTGCCGTGGCCGGGGTGGATGCGGGACTGGTCGCCGGGCGTGACGGTTTTTGGTACGGCACCACATACTCCGGCGGCGCGAATGGCGTAGGCAGTGTGTTTCGGGTCGATCCGAGCACATTCCAACTGACCACGCTGTACGACTTTACGGGTGCTGATGGAGCGAATCCCGTGCCAGGCGCTTTGATGCAGAGCAGCGACGGGAATCTCTACGGCACGACGCAGCTTGGCGGCAACGGCACGGTGTTCAAGCTGAATCCCGCGACGCTTGCGCTTACGACCCTGCACGTGTTCTCCGGCATCAACGACGGGCGCTTCCCGCTCGGCGGAGTGACGGAAGGCGGCGATGGCTACATCTACGGCACCACGGTGCTCGGTGGGCAGGGTTACGGCACGGTGTACCGCGTGCATCCGACGACGTTCGGTTACAATATCGTGGTCTGGTTCGGCGGAACCAACGGCCGGAGTCCTTCCGGCAACCTCTTCCGTGCGAGTGACGGCGCGCTGTATGGGGTCACGCGCCTCGGCGGCAGCTTCAACGGCGGCACGGTATTCCGGTTGAGTTTTGCTGACACCACGCCGCCGACAATCACCAGCATCACGGCCAGTCCAAGCGTCCTGTGGCCTCCCAATGGAAGGATGGTCCCCGTGACGTTGAAGGTGGCCGCGGCCGACGCGGTTGATCCGGCGCCGAGGAGCAGAATCATCGGCGTCACTTGCAACCAGCGCGCGGCAGGCTACTGGATGATCACCGGCGACTTGACGTTGAAGCTCCGGGCTATTCGCACCGGACACGCCGCGCGAATCTACACAATCACGGTGCAATGCACGGATGCGTCCGGCAATTCCGCCCTAGGCACGGTGAATGTCACGGTCCCGAAGTGAACAGACCGCGGCCCAAGGCGGGGAGCGACCAGCCTGTTTCCCGCCGGCCGCTCGTAGTGGAATGGAAATGGAACTTTCACCACCAAGAGTGCGTTTTAAAACCGGAATTCCGATAGGCCGCGCGGGCTAAAGCCCGCGGTTCGCTGCGGTTTTAGGATGCTCAATGACTAAATGCAGAGACCTGCGATGGAGAACAAATGGGTGCCAGTCTTCACGCAATCAACAAACCAAACGGTGCCCCAGGAGGATTCAGTTATGAATAAGCAGATGTCGAGAGTCGGGATTGCGCTTCGTGTCATCATGTCACCCTTGATGATGCTAGCCCTATCCCCATCAGCGGAGGCCAGTACAGCCTACGGCAGCCTCAACAACTTCGATTGTGTCAACGACACCGGAGTCGAGGCTCACGGTTTTGAAATCGAACTGGATGATGTTCATAGCAGGGACATCACGTACACCTACGACTACAATCATTACGGCATTCCGAAGATTACGGAGGACAACACCGACCCAGCACACCCGAAGGTTTTTATTCGCTACGCCGCCAAGAGGAATCCCGACGGCACTTGGACTGCGTTCACGGCGATTCCATCGGGTCCCATTACCCCGACCGACGGCCACCAGTTCACCAATCCATCGGTGAACTTCGGGGGAGAACATTTCGGTGCCGGCTATTACGGCGCACCGTCGGCGGTGAAGTACAACTGGCTGATCGATGACGGAACAGGCAACTTGGTCCATGGACCGCCGGTGTATGTCGCGACGCCGACGTTTACGTATTATCCGCCGGCGCCTTTTCAACCCGCTCAAGTTCAAGCGGTGATCGTTCCTCCTCCGCCACCAGATCCGCCGGTGCTGCAGTTTGGCAAGGCAACGTGGGTGAAGGATATCAAGACGACAACCCACAACGCCGAAAAGGTGGAACTCAGGGATCTGGTCGATCCGGACCCAGATGATCCGGCTGCCCCGAACTGGGCAAACGGTGAACCCGCCGAGGTGGAGACGGAGTGGCGGATTCTCCAGACTGAGTTTGCCGACGCCGGGAATCCCAAAGGGGTGTTGGAGGGTGCGCCGGAAGACCTGCCGGATGGCGATGAAGTCATCACTCGCCGCTACGAGTTTTACAAATACATCGGTCCGATCGACGCAGAATCAGGTGAGGCCAAGGGGGACGAGGTAGGTCCTGATGGCAAACACGGGGTTGGAAGCGTAACGTATAACGATCACATCGGCCCGGATGGAGAATGGGTTGAGGTGACGGTCGACCTCTCGACCGTGGAGGTCGTAGGTGATTTCTTTGGGGCGCAGATGGCGGGATTCGATATCGCCCCGGCCTTGGGATTGATCGATCACATCCCGGACGGCGAGCTCGGCGTCGCCTACGCCGACCGGTCCGTGGTGATCGCAGGAGGTGCCGCATTTCTTGCCACGATTTCCGGAGCACTTCCCGACGGAACGACACTGGACGAAGTCACGGGCGTATTCTCTGGAACACCGATAGCCGCTGGTGTTTTCACGTTCACTGTTGAGGCCTCGGATACCGGTGGCGCTGTTGTATCGAAGATATACACCGTCACGATTCCAGCGGGTGTGCCACTCACCGGCACGATTGTCACGAGCTCATCGCCCGGAAATGGCGGCAGCACAACCGGAGATGGCGTCTATATCAACGGGACACCTGTGGTGGTCGTGGCGACCCACAACCCTGGTTATGCGTTCGTCAACTGGACAGAGGGCGGTATGGAGGTAAGCGGTTCCGAAGTATACCCGTTTACTGTCAATGCGGACCGCACCTTGGTGGCGAACTTCGTTTTTGTCGGCTGCCTAACGGATGCGGATTGTGCGGACCCGGACGCCTGCACATTGGACCTGTGCGTAGACAGCGCATGCCAGCATCTACCGATCATTTTTTGCTGCAATGAAGACGGACAGTGCGACGACGGTGACGCTTGCACACGGGATGTCTGCGTGAACCACGTCTGCCGGAATGACTTGATCGACGATCAGCCGATTACGCTCACCTGCCCGGCTGCGGTGACCCAAATGGCCGAGCCAGGCAGTTGCTCGGCGGTTGTCACTTACGAATTGCCGGCGGTTGGCGGTAACTGCTCCGAGGTGGTCATCGGTTGTGATCCGCCGTCGGGCTCGATGTTTGCCGTGGGTGTCACGACCGTCAACTGCACGGCCTCGAACGGAGCCGGGATGGCGAGTTGCAGCTTTACGGTGGCGGTGACGACAGGCAACCAATGTCCAAGGACAATGAGCTTCTGGGTAAAGCACCCAGACATTTGGCCTGTCATGTCTCTGACGTTGGGAAGCCAAGTTTATACCAAAGCTGAGTTGCTTGGCATCCTGACCCATCCGGCGAAGGCCGACTCCAGCCTTCTCCTCGCACGGCAGTTGATTGCTGCGATGTTGAACACCGCGGGTGGATCCGATCCGTCGCCCATCTGTGAAATTGTAGCACACGCGAACGGATTGCTCGGCGGTTACGACGGTAAACTGCCGTATCGAGTCAAGGCGGCTTCGGCTGCCGGTCAAGCGATGCTTGGCGATGCGGCGATGCTGCAAACGTATAATGGCAAACTGCTGACCCCCAATTGTCAGCCGTGATCGGAGGATTCGAGGCATTTGCGGATGGGGAGGGAATATCCCTCCCCATTCCTTTTAAAGCTCACGGGACTTCCGCAGCATCGTCGCGGCATTGTGGCGCACCTGGTGTGGGTGCCAGGTCGGAACGCCCGGCAGCGGTGAAGTTTGATCCAAGCCGCGCGTAAGCAAGCGGAGTATGCGTTAACCACAAATATCGGATGATTGACCCCGTGGCGGGCACGGGCACCAAGGCTTACAGCGGCGACGGCGGCGCCGCGATTGAGGCCGAGCTGAACCGCCCGTTTGGCATTGCCTTTGATCAGAACGGCGATCTGTATGCGTCTGACCCCTTCAACGGCCGAATCCGCAAGGTAATACTGACGGAATAGCGTCTGCATTGCGAACTGGGCTTTTCAGCTAAGCCCCAAAGAGTTAGATTGCACCGGGCCGGGCAACATGCCGGCCCGATGCTGTTGAGGCACGCTACCAAAACATGAGCGGGGGCGCGCAGTTTTGGGGTTATCAATCGGTGGGAGGATGATATGACATGTCGCCCGTTTGCAATTCGGCTACTTCCAGTATTAATTCTCTTTCCGGTTGCAGTGCTCGCGCCGGGCTGCACGCAAAACCCGAACCCTACCGCGGAACGCACGTGGCAGACGGTGTTTCGCGAATTGCCCTCGGGCCTGTTGTCGGTTTCCGGCACGAGCCCGCAGGATGTCTACACTGTTGGGACGGACTCTGGCGATGGCCTAGGACCGGTGCTCATGCATTATAACGGTAGTGAATGGCGCCGACTGAATACCGGCACCACGGGCGATCTCTGGTGGATCACTGCGGTCCCCATTGATGGGGTTTTTTATCTGTCCGGTGAAAGCGGGATGATTTTGAGATTCGACCCGCAGATCCAATCCATTGAGCCCCAAAACACGCCAAGCACGGAAACAATCTTTGGCGTTTGGGGTTCCGCCAGTGACAACATCTGGGCCGTCGGCGGCCTCCTGACCGACCAGCAGTTTGGCGGAACAATCTGGCATTTCGATGGAACTTCGTGGTTGATACAAGACCTAAGCCAGCAGTTTCCGGACGGTTTCGCAACCGTGTTCAAGATTTGGGGACGCAGTCCAAACGAGGTGTATGCGGTGGGTGCTGCTGGGCTGATCCTGCGATTTGACGGTGTGGCTTGGACACTTGTTGACGATGGGACTACCCGCAATGCCACACTTTTCTCGGTATACGGCAACGAGGATACGGTTGTCGCGGTGGGAGGATTTAATTCCGCTGTGATTATCGAGCAAAGGGACGACATTTTCATGGATCGGGCTACGCCGGAAACAATTCAGATGAACGGCGTCTTTGTGACCACGGGTGGCGTTGGTGCAGCGGTGGGGCGAGAATTGAACGTGGCCTTTTGGACGGCGAATGGTTGGGAGGTGGCGCAGGACACCGGACTACCGATTGATCTAGACTTTCATGCCAATTGGATCGATTCCGAAAGCGGGTTGTGGGCCGCCGGCGGCGTCCTAATCGGCGACCCCATCAATCGAGGCACTCTTGTTTATTTTGGACCACAAACGGTTTCATCGGTCGTCGTCGAGCCGTAATCGGATGTCGCGCCCTACTAAAACCAGCCGATCGATGGATCGTCCTGTCTGTTTACTCCTATGAATAGGCCCAACAACGCGTGGAAAAATCATAACGAATCCTCGGCGTCTTGGGGGATTTTCAGTTTGGTGACCTGGAACAAGGGGATGTTTATGCATTCAGTTGCGTATTGGCTTCTGACTGTTGCGCTTACGATCGCGGTTTCTCTCGGTACAGGATGTACGGGCGTGAGCGATTCAGCGGTGAACGTAAATGGAAACTCGTCTGCGGGTAATGGCAATCCCTCCGCGAACGACAATGCCCAGGGCGGTGGCGCCCCGGAAACTTGTGAACCTCCTTGCGACATGGGCCAGGTCTGCAACATGGGCGTTTGTGCGCCCGCAGACCCTCCTCAAGCTGAGTTCGGTTTTACAAACGAACAGACTGACGTGTGCACAGCCTTGACTGACGGCGGCCGCCTGCCGTACTTCACACTAGGCCAGGGCGGATCGCACACGTTCTTCACCATTCGAGTGGCAGGCATTTCCACCTCCGCCGATGAAAGACTCGATGTCAGTTATCGGATGATTCGGCGGACTGACGGCTTTGTTTTGATCGACTTTCAGCAGAGAACGTCTTTTGTTCCGCTGGACGATGGGACTCTCGAAGCCGAGCGGCGCCTCGTGTTCATTCTCGAATTTCCGGATTTGCTCGACGGCGTTATGGTCGACGGTACGTTTGTGGTCACATCGCCGATCGAGCCAACGCAAACTGTGACCATCGAACAATCCCTGGTGCTTGGCTTTGAACCCTAGCCCGCCGCAGCGGACATCTGTCGATTCCGACATGCACAGGAATAGTCATTCACCGATTTCAAAACCAATCCTTGGCTCGCCGAGCCGAGTTTGATAAACTGTGCCCCCCTTGATGGGTTGAAGGGTATCCTTTACGGAATTGGGGGCCGGTAGATGCGAGTTCGAAAAGAACAAGCGGTACAATTGAATACGCTCGAACCCTTGTGCCTGCCGCTTGACGTGTAGATCGGGCAGATTCGCGCCGTCTCAAGATGATACTTGAACCGCCACGGATGTTTTCAGTTGAGAGCAAGGAGGTCGGAAAAGTGATCTCGAAGATGATTTCGTTGAGAACTCTCGTGATTGTTTGCGCAAGTTGCGCAACAGTCGTCATCTCTTGCAGTAGTGGCACGGCCCCCAACCCGAACGGCAACTCCGGGAGCGGGAATGTGAACGACAACATTGACTCTCAAACGCCGCGAACCGGCGCTTGCTGCGAGGTCGATGGTCCATGCACGGTTACGGAGCAGGCCGCGTGCGTGGGAACGTACCAAGGAGATGATTCGAATTGCGATTCCAATCCATGTCCGACGCCAACCGGAGCCTGTTGCTTGGACGACGGCTCCTGCTTGATTGCTTCGAGAGCGGATTGTGCAGGCGCTTATGCGGGCACGGGCACGGCTTGCGATGCGAACGTATGCAGTATCTCGCCGTTTACCGAGGAAGCGGAATTGCGAGGCATCGACTTGCAAGTCATTTATGGACGATGTCCCGAGTCTGGGTCGGGGGTGGCGTTGGTGGACCTCGACAATGACGGCGATGCCGACCTGGTTGCATTGGGGCAAGCCGGAGACGGGGTCGTCGGCATCTATGAAAACGATGGCCGGGGGTTCTTTACGGACCTCTCTGCCTCGAGCGGAATCCCGGCATCAACCACGGCCCGAGGGATCAGCGCCGCCGACTTTGACGACGACGGCGATCTCGATCTGTATTTTTCGAAGTGGCTGGACAACAACATGCTCGTCCGCAATGACGGCGGATTTCACTTCACCGATGTCACGGAACCCGCGGGGGTCGGCGGTTTCGGTCACGGGGCGGGCAGTGCCTGGGGTGATTATGACGGAGACGGTTGGGTCGATCTGTACGTCGCCAACTGGGAATACACGGATGTCAACTTCCTGTACCACAACCTAGGCAATGGAACATTCGAAGAGGTGGGCGCCGCGATGGGGGTGGATTGCCGAGAGCGGTCCTACCAACCGGTGTTCATTGATTTCGACAAGGACAACGACCTCGATCTGTATGTGTCAAACGATAATCGGCGGAGCAACTGCGGTTTGCCGGGACACTACAATCGGCTGTTTTTGAACACGGCGGGGGTTTTCACCGATGCGTCCGCGGAAAGAGGTGCGGATATCTGTCTCAACTCGATGGGTATAGCCGTCGGCGATTTTGATAACAACCTGTCTCTCGACCTGCACTTCACCAATCTCCCGTGGGGCAATATGGTTTTGATGAATCAAGGCGACGGCACTTTCATGGAAGAAGGCGAGAGGACGGGCATCAACACCCTTGGCCATATCGGATGGGGTACTATTGGGTTTGACTACGACAACGATGGGTTCGAGGAAATTTTCGTGGCGGATGCCAACACCGCTGATCGCTTCTATGAAAATGACGGCACCTTCCCATTGCGCGATATCGCATTGGAGCTAGGATTGGATGGCGATGGTGAATCTTATTGCGTGGCGGTGGCCGACATCGACAACGACGGCGACCTCGATATGGTGGAGTCCATTCGGCAGGAAAAGTTGAAGTTGTTCATCAACCACGAAGGACAGAAGCGGCACTGGGTGAAGTTTCGGGTCGTCGGTCTCAACGGACATGATCGATTCGGAATCGGCACGATGGTGACCATTCGAACGGGTGACGCTCGGCAGATTCGCGAGTTAATGTTCGGAAACAATTACAAATCCCAAAATGAGGGACTGTTGCACTTCGGAGTTCGCGCGGCCGGCATGGTCGATGAAATCATGGTCGTTTGGATGGGAGGAGTCACGCGAACCATACGAAACTACCCGGTGGACCAGACCTGGACGTTGTATCCGCCGCAGCGCCTTGGCGATGTAGACAATGACGGATCGGCCAATGATACCGACCGAGCCGCTTTTGCCGGGTGCATGGGACCGATTCGCGTGGGGTGCGAAGCGCTAGACTTCGATGGCAACGGAGTCGTGGATCAAGTCGACGTTTCTCTCTTTCCGTAAGCCGACGGTGTTTGATTGAACTGCGCCGAAGAAAAGGGTAGACGGCAGGAAGGCTTGCGTCTGCCCAGACGAAAATGCGTAATAACTGTTGTATCTGTTTAGCGACTTTGTCGTTGGATTATGCCATCGCGCATTGCGGTGGGCGAGCGGTGCGTAGGATGTTGGACAAGAGCGTCAGGGCGTCGATGGCGTTCTGTCGGCAGGTGGCGAACAGAGACGCGAGGATTTCCAGCGCATGAGCACCGGTCCAGGTCCGATTGCCGCCAAAGACCTTGCGGTTGACTACGGCGGGTCGGATGGCCTGTTCGGCGGGCCAGTTGGTGGCTTCGAGGTTCTCCTCATACAAGAAAGTTAACAGTTGATTGCGATGTTTATACAGATGATTGCGAAACGTGCGGCAGGCCTTGCCTCGGGGCCGCACGGCCAGCAGGCGATCGAGGCGTTTCTCCAGTCGTCCGCGGGCGATCGCATATCCAAGATCACCGATGCTTCCGTCACGATGACGATCCCGCAGTCCCAGCGCATCGAGAAGCAAACCCTTCATCCGCCGAGCGAATCGCGAACGCTTAGTGTTGAGTTGCTCGATAATTTCCTTCGCCCGGCGCAACAAATGAGTAATACACTGTTGATGCCGGGCCCGGGTGAATCGATCGTACGGCGCCCAACCGTCATGGGTCATGCGTCCGGCATAGTCCATTCCCAACACTTTAC
This sequence comes from Planctomycetota bacterium, assembly GCA_038043045.1. Taxonomy (GTDB): domain Bacteria; phylum Planctomycetota; class Phycisphaerae; order UBA1845; family UBA1845; genus JBBTCX01. The sequence continues at coordinate 37,730 of JBBTCX010000269.1, forward strand.
CCGGAACGTCCGCGCCGCGACTGGGACGGATCACATACACTGTGTACAAGTCGGTGACGAAGTCCCACAACCAGTGTAATCGTCCGCCGACTTTCCAGCCGGTTTCGTCGGGATACACTGTATTCCGCTGGGGAATCATGGCCTTGAAGGTGTTATACATCGGCTCGGCCCGCTGGCCGGCGCGGCGCACGATGTGGCCCGCATCGCGTCGGACAACAATCGCTCCAACTAGCGAATGCGAGCCTCGACCTCCGTGATACGTCGCTCCAACACGACGCAACGAAGGCACAACACACTATGATCCGACGGCTCCGCCATCGCATACAGATATCGGCAACGGAAGCGTCAGGAATTGGCGGTAAACAGGTACAGAACTTGCGGTCAAGAAAGGCTGCGAGGTTTAGCTTGATTTTTTTTTTTTTGGTTGTATAATAATAACGGCTTGTACGGGGGCGACTGGATTCGACCGGGCGAGAAGAAGGGATGGCGGCGTGCCGAGGTTGTCAGGAGGCCTCGTTAATCACCTGGCGAAAAACTACAAGGCAACAATGCCTATGCTCTGGCTGCCTAAAAAAGGGTAGCTCGTTTCGCGGGAGACGTCCGCTATTCTGCGAAGCGACGACAGCGGACTGGCCACGATGAAGCGCCCTGCGGGGTTGTGGCGAGAAATAGCGGGGCTGGGGTGAACGGAAGCCTGTCGGTCTGCGACCGTTAACCCGACAAAATCACGACTGACTACGCGCGTAGAAACCACTCCGGATCTGTCGCGGGACGGGGGTTCGATTCCCCCCGCCTCCATTGCTTGGCAGTGTTGAAAACACCTGTTTTTATAGTGTTTTCTTCACTTTCGTCCGTGTCATTCACTGGCACGGAAAACGCCGTTTTTGACCCCTTGCGGACAGGTGCGGAAAGTTCTTTACGTATGTCAGCACGTAAGCCCGGAACCGCGTTGTCGGTACCGGTTGCCCGTTGGGCTAGTTGCTCGGACTTACCGTTCTGGACGCGAGGCAGTCGATTGACCGCACGATTTAGGTCCAACAGACGCGGATCAGTGTAGACCTTCGTGGTCAGCCGGATATCTGTGTGCCGCATCTGCTCCATCGCCTCACGGATGCTTACGCCGCTGGTCGCCAACAGCGTGCCGTGAGTGTACCGAAGCGAATGGAAATCGCACCGTTTCCCGTCCACGTCGCGGGGGATTCCCGCCGCCGCCAGGTCCACAACAAACGTGCTCGACTTGGGAACCGACGGGAAAACCCGATCGGACGGTTGCCACATCCGGGGGCGTAGACCACCCAACCGCTCCGCAATCTCTCTGTTGAGCGCTATGGTGTCCGCCCGCCGTGACTTTGTTTGCGACGCTCGCAAGGCGATATGCGGCCTATCGTTGTCGAGCCGAACGTCGCCCCATTGCAGACCTGCCAACTCGGCCCGCCGCAATCCCGTCAACGCGGCAGTCAGATAAACAACCCCGCGCGTCGGATGAACGCCTATCAGTTTGCGAAGCTCAGGCACAGCGAGCGCCCGCCGCTGTCGGCTAGGTTCCACAACCTGAACTTTGCTCACGGTCTGGAGCGGGTTCGCTTCCAGCCGCCCTTGCGCGACTGCCCAATTGCAGAAAGCGACCCCAGCTTCGATGTAGTGATTGAGAGTACGCTGTGCGAGTCCGGACCGCGATTGTGTGCCCAGCCATTCGGTCAGCTTATCCGGGCGGATGCTCGCGGGTTTGGACCATTGCAAGTCCTTCGCCAGCCGTTCGATACGGCGCTTCACTTTGCGCACGTACCCAGGAGATCGACCCGACCGCTGGAGGTCCGCGACCCACGCCGCAATATGTTTCGTAACGCACGATTCCGCATGTTGAACATCGACCCCGACAATTCCCTCGCGTTGTCGGGCAACGGCCTTTTCGATCCGCGCCGCCTTTTCGGAAGTCGCCAGCTTGTCGGTGTAACCGGATGCAGTGCGTTGGTGTCCCGTCGCGTCGGTGTACTCAATCGCCCACGCCTTCGTTTCGGTATAAACGATATTTCCATCCTGACCGCGTGCCGGTTCACGAACCGGAACGAGCACAGTCCGCCCTTTGTTCGGTCCACGCGCTGCGGTTTTCTTCACCATGATCGGCTTCCCGTCCGGGTGTCGGAGTGTTCGCATTTTCGGATAACGTGGTTTGAAGATTCGCGCCATAGTCGTCTACGCTTTCCGCTCGACCGAAACGAGCTGCAATCCGAGCACTTTGCAAAGTTTCGCCGCCGTCGAGAGAGCCGGATCGCGGCTTTCCTTAACCACGCCGTAGCAACTGGCGTACGGTACGCCCGACCTCTCAGACAACGATTTTATCGACGCCCCGCTCTTGTGGAATGTCCGCTGAATCAGTTTCATCATTTCGTTCATGTCTCCGCGCATACCCTTCGATATCACACCACCGATATTCTTTCAAGGCCTCTCCGCCTTTTTTTTCCTACGGCTTCCATAACCGCTTCATCCCAAGTAAGCGTCGGATCGGCCTTCAATGCACTTTTTACCCGTCGCCCCAGGTCCCGTGGTATCTTCGCGGCTGCCGCCGCCCCGCGTGCAGCGTCGCCGATGTTCTCAATCGCGCGCTCAAGCTCGGCCACATGCACGGCCCGGCGATAGGCGTCCTCAAGCGTTACCTGATCCGGCACTATCTTCTGGACACCATTGTCGGCGAGCTTGGCTTCGAGCCACTTCACGAATGCGTCGCTGGTGAATGCGTTCAACTCAACGCGCTGCGCGGTCAGGAAATCAATCTCCTCTTGCGACGCCCCGTAAAGTTTGAGCATGCCATCCACGCGGCGCGAATGTCTGACAGGCTCGGCCTCTAGTTTCCATTCCGTCACGTCAGCGAGCCGCAGTCCCAAGTCGACAACCCGGAACCTATTCCTGAACTCGTAGCGCTGCGTACTCTCGCGTAAGGTTTCCAGAATCTTCAGTCCGTCCACATCGCAATCGTGGAGCACCAACAGCGGAATGTCATACTGGCCGCAGAGCGAATCCACCAAGCATCTGCTAGCTACGTTGCTCACGCCCTTCGTGGACATCAGCGCCAAATCATAGCGCTTGGCGAGCTTGACGCGATCAAGCAAAGGAAAGAACCCTTCCTTCTCGATGAACAGTATCGCGCCGAAGCGATTCAACGGCCCACACGTCGGATACTTTCGACCCGCAACGTCGACCTCTGGGTCGGCGACTTCATGGATCTTCACCGATTGCAAATACTCGCGCACCGAAATGGTGCCCAGGGGGGTCATGGCGTGCGAATGCGGTTCTATGAAGCAGCCTCTCGCATCATAAACAACGTCCCAGGTCTGCGCGTGCTCGTTTTCCGCTACAAAATTTGGCAAAAGATTTTGTGTGAAGTAGGCGTCATTGAGCTGATCCATACTGGTCAAGCGAAGTATCTCACCGCGTGCCGCGTACATAATCTGCCGGGCGTGCGCCGGTAGTGTCCCATTCGCCGATGCCTTCGCGTAGGCGGCGTCCATTTCAGACCAGGCGGCATCCTTCAGGCTGAATCGGCGTGCCCGCACCATCGCGTCACGGCGACTCGCCCTCGCCGCTGCATGCCGCTCCTCGCACTTACGCTGCTTGGTCCACCGACCTGTCACCTTTTCGAGGCTTGTGATGAGTGCTCCACTCTGCACATTAGCCATCACAATCGCCGACTTTCCTCGATCGGTGTACTGCGGTTTTACAATCGCAGCGTGCAGAACCAAGATCACCGGGTCATTTGCGTCGATTCTCTGATTGGCGAGAATCGTGTCGCAGCTATTATCGAACGCGCCCAGCGTGCGAAATGGATTTATGATCGCCGCACTCCAGTTGACTCCGGTGACAAGTCGCCGCTTCGCCTCTTGATCTTCCAACATCCCAAAGACACACTCGATCACCCACGGTCGCCCGTCGTCCGTGTAGCCGGTTTTCTTGGCATAGTCGAAAGAATTCATGTCGCATCCGGCGTCAAGCATGCGCCTCTCAAAATGGGTTCGCCCGATGATCCCCAGCGACACTGGTTTGACCGGCTTGGTGTGCTTTTTCATCGCCGCGAGTAGTTTGCCTGCCACGCCGTCTCGAAGATTATGGCCGTTCACCAGCGCGGAAAGGTTTGTCCGGGCGAGTTCCGTCTCGGCGAGTACAAACTTCTGTTTTGCTGTCGCACTCAGGCCGTTGAACTCGGCGACGAACTCGCGGACGGTCTGGTCTGACCCGTGGTCCCGGTTATGCGTGATGTATCCTGTCAGCAGGCGCTCAAAAGTAGTCGAGTCGTACCAGTGGGAACACGTCGGATCGCTCGGACGCCATTTTCTCCATGCAGGGTCCGTTGCCTTGAACTGTTGAACCTCGCCAAACCAGTCGAGCTTTAGGGTTAGGTGAGGATTCAGCCATGTATAGTCGGCCCCCATTTGTAAAAAACGCGACTTGGCCCCTTCCAGAATTGAGCAAGCCGAAACAGGCCCATCCTCTTCATCGCCGTCGTCCGATTCCCGGTCGTTCGCGTCATTTTGTAAAAAATGCGAATCGGCGTCGGCCGCGTTTGAGCTTGCTGAATCTGGCCAGCAAACCAGCACCTTTGTGCCGGTCCCCCCCTTCACCGATCGGCTCTCCCTTTTGATAACCGGCGACTGCGAGATGTGATCGACGCTCATGGAGATGCCATGCCGCACGCCGCCGGACGTAATCTCGACTCGGCCCGATTTGCCGTCTAGAACGAACGGCATGGCCAGAATTGTTTTTAGGGCGTTCCCCTGCGCCCCTCGATCTGGCGCGACGTAGGCCTCGCGCGAGGAAATCCGAACGGCGAAGTCCACCACTCCGTCGATGACGCTTTCGGGTAAGCCCAGTCCGTTGTCCTGTATGGCGATCCCGTCCAAATTCACGATGACGGTAATCTTGGGCGCGATCCGCGCCTCCTCACAGGCGTCGAGGGCGTTATCCATCAACTCCTTAAGGATCACTAAAGGCCAGTCCCGGGGTCCGTGGCCGGACTGGGCAGTCAGTTCCTTTGGGGAACAGAAATCCATTAGCCTACTGGTTGTGAGAGTCATTCGCTGCAACTGGTTTTGAGTCATTTCGTCCTCCTGTCTATATAGTGGTACCGCGTCGCTCGTTTCGTCGTCCCCGGCTGAGCGACCACAAGAATTCCGTCGTGAACCAATAAGTGGAGCCGCCTGAGTGCGGTCATCCGGTCTATGCGGAGCAGGTCGCCTAGGCTTCGACAGGACAGAAAAAATGGATTGTTACCCGACGACCGCTGAAGCTCGGCGCAGAGCGCGACCAGCAGCCGCAGGCTTGTGTCCTCGTATCGACTTGGAGCGGTAGGCAATGGCGCGGCCCTCGCTCGACTCAAGCAGTCGACTAGCGGCCCTTTACCCTTGGGATAACGCACGCGCGGCCAGGCGTAAACGAAGTCAGACCAGGTTTCGTCAAACGACTTCGTTCCGATGAAAGGCAGAGCGCGGTCGTGCCAAGTGCGAACTTGGAGACGAAGGTCATCGGCGCTGGCGTCGGCGTACTTTGGGATTGCTTTCAAGTGGCGCGCGAATTCAAAGATACGATGGTTTCGATTTCCGATGCTGGTGGGGATTGAGGCTTCAATTGCCTGTGTGACAGAGAGACCGGGTGCAGTGTGACAGAGAGTGGTGTGACAGAGAGGTGCGCTGTGTGTGTGTGACAGAGAAACAGAAGCAATAGGGTGGGGTGTGTCGTTGTGTGTGTGCAGCTCCTTTAATAGCCACGAAGGAGCGTCAGCGAAGTGAGCGCTGTTGATGTCTCCTACATAAGGCTTGCCCGAATCAGGATGTATACTAGGGGGTCCGACGACGTAACCGCCGTCACCTTTCACGTCGATACCGTCAGCGACCGTCCCGTTTTTAACTCGTCCGCCGGGATGCTTGAAATACAAGTGCTGTCCACCGTCGCCGCGGCCTGTCTTCACAGTCACCGTTTTCGGTATCGGGCCGTGTTGCTGTGTCAGTTCGCGCAGTGTTTTAAGACCGCCGCTTCGGGGATCCACGTCAGCGACGACCAGACCCGACTCCACACCGCAGGCTATGCCGACGTTGGCGGTTGGTAGGCGTTCCCACCAAGTGCGAATGATGCGCAAGTCTGTTGTCGCCCCGTGTACGCCGTTCTTGACGAGTCGTCCCGCTGGTTTTTTTGCCCTTGGCTCGAGCGGCAGTACCCGAAAGCCTTGTTCGGCGTATCGAATTGCCGCATCGAAAAGTGGATTCGGGACACTGTCAGCTTGCCCGCGCGGCGAGGGCGGCCTAAACTTGGGCGGAGTTCGGTGTTCGCCCGCTTCCAGCTCGACAGGCCGGGGCGGGCACTTTTTCCTCCTCACCGTCGTGTCTCCATTTCGCCGTTGACCACCGCTCGGATCGTTGATTCGCGCCAACGTAGGTTACGCCCGATGCGAACGTCCGGCGGGGGAATCAAGCCCAGATGAACCCAGCGCCGCAAGCTTCGGTCGGAAACTGCGAGAATTTCACAGACGCGGCTAACGGGTAAAAGACGGTCAAGTCCGTTCGTTGTGGACGCGCCCGTGCCGTTGGTCGGGTTCGCAGTCATTGACCGCCCCTCGACCATCGTGATTCGATGAACCGGTTGAGAGACTCAACGGAATACCGGACACTGCTTCCGATTCTCACAACGCCGATTTCGTGCGAGGCAGTCAAGGCCCACAGCGTTCGAGGGCTGAAGGATAACGCCTTTGCAGCCTCTATTGGTTTCAGAAGCGTGTGGGGCGATTGGCTTGAATGCTTAGCATCCATCTTTCGGCTCCTTCCGAGAGAGCGCCTCGAGCGCGGCTTCGACTTTTTTAAGGTCGAATCGAACTACGCGCCGTGATGGTCGCAAGAAGGGAACCACTCCCGAACGTACCCAGCGGTTCACAGTTCCTATAGATACTGCGAATCGACGTGCGACAACTTGAGCGTCAACCAGATGACTTATTGCCATTTTGAATACTCCATTCGACTTCAAAGGGAGTATTCAACATGAGTTGGAACGTTTCAAACCGTAACCATCGCTTACGTTTACGTTGGTCGGTTACGTTCTGGGCTTGCGAGGATACCACGTCGCGATTTGCTCCATGATCCACGATTCGGGGTAATGGTTTTCGCCGGAGTCTGGGGCTCTTTCGATTTTGACCGGATTTTCCTTGCGTTCCGCAGCCTTGACCCACACGTCAATCGTCGAAGCCGGCGGGTTCTTGCCTCCCTTTTGGAAACGCGGATCGCTGCAGATGGTCTTTCGTCCGACGTACCCTAAAGGAGGGTTCCACGGTGCAACGGGTTCCTTGGCAGGGTGGACAACGGTAGTTTTATCTCCGGTTGTCGAGAGATGTCGACTGTCTCTCTGGGCGCGGTCCGCGATATCCGCCGCCCATTGAGCGACTTGTTGGGCGATCATGAGGCAAAGTACGAGGAAGCTTGCGTTCTCCTCTCGCCTCCACATGAATGAGTCTCGCGAGCAGTTCGCAGTGGCTGTCTGATACCAGCTCAGGAAACTATCAACCGTATCGGTCACTTTGTGGATTTGACCAGCAAGCGCTTGTGCATGTGCGGGGGTCCAATTTCGTTCGACATAGGTCACCACCGGAAGGAAATCTATTTTGATTTTAAGTGGCTCTAGCTGCTCTCGGATTTGGCAATACTCTGGCCTGGGGTCGGAATTGAGGATGTGACTTATCTGGTAGGGCACCTTTCGTATTCGATCGGCGGTCTTCCGTGCCAGGGCCGCAAGTACAAGAGGATCAACGCCCGGAGGAGTGGAACGGGTCGCAGCGGCTGCAGGGGGTGCGCCGTACGCGCCGTCCGATTCGGTTTGGTATACATCCTCGGGGATCGGCGCCGGCGTCGCCTGCACGTACTGGCAAACTCGGGCAATCCGGTCGGCCATTTCCAGAGCCGCATCGACGACGACCTTGGTCGCTTTTTCCAGGGCACCGGAGTCGGAATCGGCGGGGATACCCAGCACTTGCGCCAATTCGGTGGCCTCCTTGGGACCGTGCACAGAAATCCTTGATACGACCACCGGGGCTACGGCCTGTAGAACCTGGTCTCTCCCGTGAATGAGTTCTTGACCTTCTGTCAGGAACCCGATCGCCCCCAAGCCGTAGTAGATTCGGGGGAAGTGTTCGAATGCTTTTCCGATAGCTAGAAACCAGTCAGCACCTCGCTGCTCAACGGTCCCAAGAAGTCGCAGCTGTTCCTCAGCCTTCTGAAGTAAGCCAATCAGCTGCGGCCGCCCTCTAATTCGGCTGGGAGCATCGCGGCTCTCAGACTCATCAAGTCCCCCGGCCGGAGTCGAGCCGGCTTCATCAGAGCCAGTACACCAAGGGTCATTGATCGGCTGATGTTGGGATGCGTCTGGTAGCGCGCACGGCAACAGATCTGGCTGATCTTCGATTTGTCTCATCAACTGATCGGCTTCGATTACGAGCCTTCGAACATCGGGCCCAAGTTTGTCCTCACGAGCTGCATCGAGGCAACGCCGAATTCGACGCCTCTCGGTATGTGATGCTTCGCGGGGTAAAGGTTCTATCGTCAGGACAGCTTGAGGCACGAGCTGAGAAAGAAACTCGACCACGTGCTGAGCGAGATTGCGGGTGGAGATGGTTGCAATAGGAATCGGGTACGACAGCTCCGGCGGAGCATGCCCATCTGGCCAGACGAAACTGCCGTTAGCAGCGTAAATGGCGAAACGGGGCTCGGGCATAACACTATCCTCTCGGGCCGATTCCCAGCCTCGTGCTGGACAGTGTGAGCACGGGGCCGGGAATCAACGGCGGGAGCGACCCGCCTACCCGACCACTATTGTAAGAGCGTTCACCGCCCAACCAAACCTCGACACCCCAAGGGTCGGTCAGTCATAATCGATCGCGGGATGCGCCCGTTGTTATCCCGTTCAAAGAAGCAACCGCCCGTTGGGTTCCCCCGTCTTATCCACTCGGCGTAGCATTCACGGAATCAGTTTTCGCGGTACTTGTTTCAAGGGAGCCAACAGGGTGCAAAAGAACAATTACAGGTCAAGGAAACAGGTCACGAGACTTCTGCTTCTCGCGCCGGACTCAACCGTCAGCACTAGCCCAGCCGTTTCGTGGCGGTTCTTGATGTGCCTGCAAGTTTCCTAGCCGCCTGCCGGAAAACGGCGGACGCCTCAATTGGGCGGATCGCCCCTAAGTGAACCACGACCCGCCTGTCATAATCGCTTGCCGCCTTCTTGTGAAACGGGTATTGGTTCAGATTCGATTTCTCAATTTCCGACAATCAGGATGTTGCGAGACTGTGGCTTCGAGCGAGAAGGTGGATGAATATGAAAACGAACACCGTACCTGCAATGTGGACAATTCCGCGATTGTTTTCCGTTTCATCGTGGCGGGCGCTGAACACCGTGTTGGATGTTGCGTTCTATGACGTGGCGGCCTTGACCAGTAGAGAGCAAGATTTTCTATCCGCTCAAACCCGTCCAGAAGGGTCCATATTGATCGTCTATCCACGTGCGTCCGACTCTTCGATACGATCACTCTCGCCCCGGCACTTTGTCAACGAGCAACTTTCAACGGGCGCGGAGGAAGTGGACACCATTGTTGTGGCCGGTGTGGGAAGCTCTGCATTAGGAACGGCGGCTTTGGCACGAAATGTCGCCGACCATCTTGGTCGTCCTGTTGCAGGCGTGGTTTCGGGTTTCGGCCTATCTGACCTGATGACTGAGGCCTTGGGAGGTTGGTTTGTACTTGGCGCACGTAACATGTTCCGCGATGGTTACGCCAGGATATTTGATTCGTACTCCCTTGAGGATCACGTTCGGGATACGGAATCACATCAAGACATGAAGGATTACTTCGAATCGGTGGGAATAGACAAAGACCATTTCATTTATGGTAGTCCCGACTCCACAGCGCTACTGTACCTGTTGTTGAAACTCAAAACCCGCATCAAACTCTTGGTAGGTCATAGCAAGGGAAACTACAGTATTGAAAATGCAATGGAGGGTTGGGTCACGGCAAGCAAGAACGAAAGCAAGCCGAGCCTGTATGATTTTTGCATCATCACCTTGGGTGCCGTGGTTCGATTCCCTCCTGAATTGACCAATGTTCACCAGTTTATTGGGGAAATCGATCTTTTCGGAAGGATGAATTCACGGCCAACCTTGGAACGGACTTCCATTCACGGCGCGGGGCATTCTCTTAACAGCGTGATTCCGGGGAGCTTGTCCGTGCAACAAGCATTGACATTGGCGGGTTGTTGCTGAAGAGCCAAATCTATTTCCGCTCTTGGCTGATTGGTCGAAGCAAAAGTGCGATTTGACCGAAGTCGAGTGCAGGTCTCGAATGCCCGATTCGGAAGGATGCTACACGCAATTCCTCTCAACAAAAAATGGGAACCCGCGTCTTCCGAGAACGTTGACTTCACGGAGGCGGTTACCATCGTAAGGTAATTCGATATTCGACCCAGCCGTGGGCAAAACTACCAACCAGATGGGTCCCATGTTTGGTCATGGACATGCAAGACTATGGCTTGCTTGGGCGAGGGTTACCTTAACCGGTACCCGCATATATTCGACCGTTTTGGGTTCAAAAACGCGGGGAAAAATGGGTCCCATGTGGCGAGAACGGGGATAAGTACACGTCAACGTGTGGTCAACCCTTGGGGTCGCTTTGACGTTCATTTTCGTGTTGGGAGTCCCGGCTCTGGAGAGGGGGTTAGCATCGTCGGGTACTGTGTATGTGCGAGGGGTCTTGGGTTAAAAAGCGTAGCGAAATGGGTCCCATACTGGCGCGTGAGCGCGCGTGTCACTTATTGTCACTCTCCGGCGATGCTCGCAACCGGTTCGCAAACGACTCGAAAACCGCCTGAAAACAAGCCGAAAACACACTGAAAACATGCCGCAAAGAATACGCATCGTATGGGTGACGCGCAATGACACTTGTTTTGCTACAACGGACCCGTTGTAGAATTTTTGCGTCACCTATTGACACTGTGGAGTTTATGGTATAAGTTGTACATAGTTCGATGCAATGTGCATCGACGAAGTGGGCGACGCGATGCTAGTAACATCCGTCGCCCTGGTCCGAGACTTACAAGGAGTCCCGAACATGCAAACCGTATCATCTTTCCCCACGCGCGACAACGGAAGTGAATCGAAAGACAAGGCGAAGGGTCTGCGCCAACGAATTGACGAAAGCGTCGAAGCGCTCGCCAAAGCCGTCGACGACATTCGCGCGTCCGAGACATTCAAGGAATACTTGGACGTACAAGCGCGATTCCACAAGTATTCGTGGTGCAATTCGCTCTTGATTCTCTCGCAACGACCGGACGCGACGCGCGTTGCGGGTTTCCAAACGTGGAAGAAACTCGGTCGACATGTTTGCAAAGGCGAGCATGGAATTATGATCTTTGCGCCATGTCCATTTCATAAGGAAAAGAGCGACGATTCCGGCGAATCCGAAACCATTGACGGCATTTTCTTCAAACCGGTTTACGTGTTCGACTTGGCACAAACCGACGGGAAAGAACTACCCAACGTTGATTGTCCGATTGTTGATTCCGATGGGTCCGAGCTCTTGAATGCCTTGGAGCGCGTCGCGGGCAAACGCGGAATCGCGGTGAAGTATGATGCAACGTTGACCGGATCGGCATTCGGCTACGCCACCGACAAAGGCGAATCCATCGTCATCGACGATACGCATCCGACCGGACAGCGCGCCAAGACACTCGCCCACGAATTGGCACACTGTGCCCTGCACTTCGGTAAGACTGACAAGTCAACCCCATTGACGCGGAACATGGCCGAATTGGAAGCGGAATCCATCGCCTACGTCGTGTGCCGACACTTCGGACTTGATACGACGGTCCGATCGTCGGCCTACATTGCATTGTGGCAAGGTGACGCGAAAGCTCTTCGGGCAAGCTTGGAACGAATCGCATCGACCGCGCGGACGATCATCGACGACGTGGAAGCGCTGGAAAGCGTCGAGTCGCGGAAGGCGGTGGCCGCGTGATTACTGTATCTGTTGCCAAAAGAGAGGGTCTTTCATCCATCTTTCAGCGGTCTTTCGAGCATGTTTCGGAAGCGGCGCTGTTTGTCGAATACTGGTTACCGATGCACGTAACCATCCGCAATGAATCCGGTCAACCGATCGACGTTTATGCGTTCATTCGCCAATGCAAGGCGGGTGAATCAACCTTGCATCCGTTCAAAGGTGCCGACGGTGCGGACGCGCTCTGTCCGTACTGCAACGCGGCGGAAACGCCGATTCTTGCGGATGATGAATTACTCCATGCGTGCGAAACGTGTGAACGATGCTGGTATGTCGATGAAGAGCAAAACATCCTGCCCGCCGATCGGTGTCCGGTTTGTGAATCCGATCGGATTACAGTGTTTGAAGACGGGCGCAGACTGTGCGGCGCATGCAACCACAAGTTTTTCTTCAACGGTCTGACGTACGTTGATCCACAAACGGTCGAGAGTGAGGTGCAATCGTGACCCTCGAACAAAAGCACCGACCGCAAACGTGGGATCAATACGTCGGTCAAGCGAAAGCAG